>QIAL01000374.1 GCA_003225535.1 Acidobacteriota bacterium
CCACGAAATTTCCGCCATGTGGGCTATCTTCCGCCGCGGTAAAAGTCCTCCCCGCAATCACGGGCGCGCCCAGAATCGAAAAATAGTCGGCGCTTACGTGCACGCCCTGCACCTGTTCCGGATGATCGTTGCCCGTGAGGTTCAATCCGGCGCCGCCGCTATCGTAAGCCGCAACCTGCTGAAAGATTCCTGTCTGCTGCCGCCAGATATTGAACTTCGGCACGTTGGCACCGGGGAACGAACCTTGATCGCCCGTGTTCATCAAATGCACCAGCGATTGCGGATCAGGATAAGTCAGCGGCTTCAGCAGAACGGTATTGATGACGGAGAAGACTGCAGTATTCGCGCCGATCCCAACCGCAATCACAAGGATCGCGACCACCGTGAATCCCGGAGCCTTCAGCAGCGATCGCACCGCAAAGCGAATGTCGCGCCAGATATATTCAGCGGACACAGCCGAAGAGCCGACCGACACGCTCTGTCCAAGCCCGTGCTGATTCATACCGCCCCCTTGTGATTCAGAGAAGTCTGCAACTCAGAATGGACGCAACCCCTCCCCGAAGGTTAGCCCGACTTCGATTTTGCTCGTGTAGGGACGGACGCCTTCGTCCGTCCCGCCGACCCTGAGCGAAGCGAAGGGGAGGCGTGCACGCAGAATCGATCAGATCAAGTGCTAAGGTCATCACTCCGTTTGTGTCTCGGTACCCCGAAGTTAGTCCGGACCCACCTTTACTTTTTGGGAACCCCCACAACTCAGGGTGCTCCACCCTCGCGTGCTTGGCAAGGCGGACGGTCCACCTTTCCGCCTCCCGACAGTTAGGCGGCCCTTGATGTCGGGAGTGGATGATCGTTCGGGCTCGTGATTTCGGGCTCCTGATGGTGATAAAGTCAGGGACCTATAGCAAAAAATGGAATACCTGATCGGATTGATATTGGCAGTCGCCACGGTTTGTTTAGCAACCGGGGTCGGATTAGCCCGCGAGCGGTCCTTTTACCCAACCGTGCTGATAGTAGTAGGGTCCTACTACGTCTTGTTTGCCGCGATGGCAGCTTCCCGCCGAACGATCGTGGTCGAAAGTGTAGTGGCAGGCATCTTCCTATTATTCGCGGTATTCGGATTCAAAAGAAATCTATGGTTCGTGGTCGCAGCCCTCATCGGGCACGGCATGTTCGACTTCGTCCATCACTTCTTCATCGATAACCCCGGCGTGCCTCATTGGTGGCCCGGTTTTTGTTTGGCCTTTGACGCGCTTCTCGGACTGTTCCTGGCCCTGCGCCTGATACGTCACCCTCACCTGTCTGAAGCTGCACCGTAAGCGTCCGCGGAGTTCGTCATTTCGCACATTTCCAGCAGAATTAAAAAGCCCGGCCTGATCGGGGCCGGGCTTGCTACTCGGGCTGCCGAAACGTCTAGGCAGCTGCGGATCTCTTGGAGCGACCCTCCGTCGTGACCGGTTGTGCTACTTTGCGCACGAGAAAAGGTTGCAGATTCGGCTCAGAACCGGCCCACTCCAAACTGATAATTGAGTGTCCGGGCTGCGTCGTCACGAAATAGCGTTCTCCGTTGGGGCTGGTGACTTCGAACTTGCCGGTCTCGCCCTGTAAAGCCTCGGCTACGTCGTAGGTTGAAATGCTGTCATTTAGTTTCATTGGGGACTTCCTCCATTCAGTTGCAGATCGTTGTGGGTTGTCCCCTGCCCTAGGGAGGAGCGTTCCTTTGATGATAGTACGCAAGCGTACAGAGTCAAGGCTGCGGGCTGAATTTTTTTCGTGTCGAATTTGTATTAGGGAGTTCACCCGAGGAGCGCGTGGCGAGCATCAACGTCAGGGAAAACGTGAAGACAGCCGGGCGCAGAACACCTGAAGTGCGCCCTCATATTTCGTTTGAGTGATAAAGTTTCGAGATGCGATTCAACAGGTCTGTGCCGCCTTGCGCTGTGATTCCTGTGCTCATTTACCCTGATCCCAGTGCAGCAGCCGATTGGCTGTCGAAGGCTTTTGGCTTCACCACCCGTCTCCGCATCGCCAATCACCGCATCCAGATGAAAGCGGGCGAGGGCTGCTTCACCATCGCCGAAGGAAATGTGACGCCCAACAATTCGCACATTGTTCAGGTTCGTATCGAAGATGCCATGGGGCACTGCCAGCGCGCGCGGCAGCACGGAGCCACCATCCTGACGGAGCCGAAAGATCAGCCCTATGGCGAGCGCCAATACAATGCCCAGGATTTTCACGGCCACCGCTGGGACTTCACCGAAACCATTTCCGACGTGGCTCCCGAAGAATGGAGTGGCGGCACATTTCATCTGGAGTGAGTCGATCCTGAGACGTTAACGCCCCTGCTTTTGGCGGTCCGGAATTCCCATCCTTGGCGGAAACCGCAAAGAATCGGCGGCCCCTAATCTGTGCTAGGTCAAAGGGTGGGCCAGCCTGGTGGGTCTTCACCCCTTCTTATAGGCTCGCTTCTCAGAACGCAGAGACTTCTTCATTTCCTCCATAACCTCGTAAACGATGGGGCAGGTGAACGTCCGCTCAATCATGCTCCAAGTGCGCGAGACGAAACCCGGGTTGTACAGATGGGGATAATCGATGCAATCCCCAGGACGGTCCTCGTAGATGCTGCATAGGTTACCCTTCAAAAATGGGCAGGGGGTCGTGCGAGTGTTCCAGGGGTTCGATTCACCGTGCTCCGTTTCTTGCAGATACATGTTGATGAATTGCTGGCGATCCATACCGAGGCGACGCGCCACTCGACTAACGTCTTCCGCGCTGAACGTCGGCTGCAACTCCCGACAACAGTTGGCGCAGGTGGTGCAGTCAATTCCAGCCCAGACACGTTCGGTAATCTCGGCCACGAGGCGGTCAATACCCAGATCATCCTCCGATCCTTTGAGGAACTGACGGAACCTCCAGTTTTCCTTTTCCTTCTTCGCCGCCATTTTGCGAATTTGAACCAGATCGATTTGTTTCGGCGTCATGTCAACCTACCTACCTTCCACGTTAACAATGCTGTCAATAGGTGACTCTTTCGGCTGGGGGGCGGTCCATCCTTTCGCGGTGTTTGCGAAAGGTTCGGTTTTTCAGAGATCAGGCGGAAGCGAAAAAACGGGGTACGTCCCGTCTGTCTCTAGGCTTCGATGTATTCTCCACCAACTAGCTTGAACACAAGTTCGCGGTTCTGTCCGGATGCAGAACTGGGCAAAATCTCAGCCGTAGCCGCCCTTTGAGAAGAGGAATAAGCCGGCAATAACCGCGATGAAGGTCAGCCCTTCAATCAGCAGAGCATAGGAAATCAGTCGGCGAGCACGCGCAAAGCGAGTCAACCACCGGCTGAAGATCAGGACGACGACCACTAGAGGCATCGCAAACAATCGGAAGATAATGGCATCGCCCCAGTACCACTGATTGAGGACGGGGATAGTCAGTAAGCCGACCGAAAGCGGAGCCGTCAAGCTCAAACCGAGCAGCACCTTCGCATAGGCCGTGTAGGCCGATTCAGATTTCCTGATAACCAACATCAGAGCGACCGTCGGCGCAAGAAAAAGGAAGCAGATGAAGATTTCGAGCAGAAGATCGCCGCCCGCGTACATGCCGCTCGATGCCGCCACATCTTGCGGGTTACGGACATATTGCAGGTAGCGCCTATAGATCAGTAGAGCGGAGACGACGGCAACCATCGCATAACTTGCCTGGACGAAACGCAACTGCAGGCGTGAAGGGGACGGTTCCATGCAGGAATTGTAGCTCCCGGAAAACCGCGGACAGACGCGACATATCCCGCGGGTTGCCCATGCAGTCAACACTCGGGAATCGCGACCCCTTGCAGAAAGCCAAACGACAGGCCACCCTGAGCTTATCGAATCAGCCACCCGCAATGTCCGGATTCGTCCAGCGGTGTCCTTAAACGGACAGCCCCGCCCCCGTCGACCCCACCCCAAGTTGTTTCCAATCTGGGACTTACCATTGGCAGGGATAGTGCTACAGTCTGGCAGAGGTGGGGTCCCACATGTCATTCATTCGCGATATGCGAGTTGCTTTTCACTCGTTCTGGCGGACGCCCGGGATGGCGCTCGCCGTCATTCTGACGCTCGCTCTCGGGATCGGCGCCAATGCCGCCATCTTCACACTGGTGCGCGGCGTTTTGCTCAAGCCGCTGGTCAACCGCGACGAAGACACTCTGATCTATGTGCGGCAGAGCGCCCCCGGCATCCGCGCCGAAAATGCGAATTTTAGCGTGCCTGAGATTCAGGATCTCCGTGCCAGCGTGAAGAGCCTGAGCGCGTTTGGGGACTTCTCCACGATCGGCTTCACCATGATCGGCTTGGGAGAGCCTCGTGAGGTCAGGGCCGGTGTGGTCGGCGGCTCCTACTTCGATGTCATGGGACTTCATCCCGTTCTTGGTCGTCTGATCGGACCGCAAGACGATGGCCCCAACGCGGCCGGCGCGGTCGTCCTCACGTATCGCTTCTGGTCGACGACGTTCAAGAAAGATCCTTCCGTTCTGGGGAAAACGGTACGCCTTGGAAGTTTCGGCGATCGGTCTGCGACGGTGATCGGTGTTCTCGAGCCGTGCGTCCCCTATCCGGAGGACACTGAAATTATCGCCAACGTCGTGACCAGCCCGCATCACTTATCGGCGACGATGGTCACGGGCCGCATCCATCGTATGACCGAGGTGTTTGCGCGCCTTGCTCCCGGCGCGACGCTCGATCAGGCGCGCGCAGAGTTGCGCTCCGTATACGCCACCATCAAGAAGGATCACCCGGAAGCCTATCCCGCACAGGGCGACTACCGCATTGACGCGAAAATGTTCCGTGATCAGATTACATTCGGCGCGCGGACGATTCTGCTGGTGCTGCTCGGGGCGGCAGGTCTGGTTTTCATCATCGCCTGTTCCAATGTCGCCAACCTGATTCTGGCGAGGACGGTTCGCCGGGAAGGTGAGTTGGCGGTTCGGGCGGCGCTTGGCGCCAGCAAGGGAGCCCTTCGCCGCATGCTGCTTGCCGAAAGCCTGTTGCTGTGTGGCATCGGCGCCCTAATTGGTGTGGCCAGCGCGCAGCCCATGGTGGCCGTTCTGGCCCGCTACGCGTCGCGCTTCTCTGTCCGTGCGCTCGATCTGAAGGTGGACTCAAGCTTGCTTTGGGTCGGAGCCGGCCTGGCCCTCGTCGCGGCGGCGGTTTTAGCATTTGTTCCGCGACTGCCCTCAGCCGACGCCGCCAAGGGCTTGAACCTGTCGAGCGGCAGCGTCCGCATCATCGGCAGCACCAGCCGCAGGCAACGAATTTTCGCGGTGACGCAAATTGCCGCCTCGTTCGTACTGCTCGCGGGCGCAAGTACGGTGATCACCACGCTGATTGAGCTTCAGCGCATTCAGACTGGTCTGGATACCCGCCACGTCCTGGCCATTGATGTTCCTCCGATGACGTATGGAAAAACGCCGCAGCAAGTGGTCGAGTTCTACAAGGAATCGATGCGGCGCATTGATGCATTGCCCGGCGTGAACAAGACCGCGTTTGGGATGGCAGTCCCATGGCGCGAGGTCAACGGTTTAGGTTTGCAGTTTTCTGCCGATGGGCATACTCATATTCCGGGCGAAGATCCGCGCGCCCAGTTCCGCGTCATCTCTCCCGGATTTTTCGCGGCGCTGGGAGTTCCCATCATCGCCGGGCGCGACTTCAATGAACTCGACACGGATAAGAAAGATCCTGTCGCGATCATCAGTGAGACTCTCGCCCAACGCATGTTCCCCAATCAGGATCCCATTAATCGGCATGTTTATTGGACAGACCCGGTCCTGCAATTCGTCCCCGGTATCCCCACCACGCCGCATCGCATTATCGGTGTCACCGCCGATATCGACGACCTGCATATCGTTCCGGAACCGAGTTTAACCATCTACAGCACGTTTGAAGAGGGACCAGTTTTCGCCGGCCGTCTTTTCATCCACTCCAGTGCCGATCCTTATGCGTTGGTCACGCCGGTGACGCGAACGATTCGCGGGATGTCGGCCGATCAACCGGTGGAGCATGCCGCGACGCTTGAAGATGTACGTGCCGAGGTGCTGACGCCGGATCGTCTGAACTCGCTGGTGTTTGGCGTGTTCGCCGCTGTCGCACTGGCGATTGCGGTGGTTGGCGTCGCGGCCGTGCTGACCTTCTCCGTCACCGCACGGATGCGGGAATTCGGCATTCGCCTGGCACTGGGATCGAAGCCCAAAGATCTGCTCCGAGGCGTGATCATCGAAGGTGCCCTGATGGCTGCAGCGGGTGTGGTAGCCGGCGCGGCCTTCGGATTCCTGGCGGCCCGACTGGGGACCAGATACTTCCTTGACATGAAAATGCCAGGAGCGTTGCCGGTGGCGCTGTCAGCGATTGTGCTGATGGCGGTCGCCGTGATCGCGTCGACTATGCCCGCGGCCCGCGCCGCCCGTGTCGACATCATGCAGGCATTGCGCTCCGAGTAAGTGCCGATTCGAGGGCCAGCCTAACGTGACCGACGGGTGGCCCATTCAAGCCCGATTTTGGCTTGAGTGGGGCTCTTCCACAGTCACCACCTCTAGATTCCCACTCAGGCCAACACCGGGCGTGAGCGGGCCAGGCCATCCGCCTCTGTATCCTGTGGGGTTTTGCATTCGAGGTTAGCTTGTGCCCGTTTCCTTTATGCAGACCTGCGTGAACATTGAAGCCTTCGCAGCTCTGGGATCAGGTCTCTGCCAACATTGCTCTTATTTACGTAGCCACTCACCCCAGCCGCTAATGCGGCCCATTGAAATCCCCGAGAATCGTGCTGGCTGACGATGAGAACCTGAACGGAGGGAAATTCCGTCTTGATAATCTCAGCTACTTCCAAGCCATTCATGTTCGGCATCGTGATGTCGAGGAGTACGACATCAAGCTCATGTTCTCGTATTTTGCGGACGGCATCAGCCCCATCCACCGCCTCGCAAACTACTTCGATGTCAGCTTGGGAACGAAGAATTTGGTAGATACTGCGCCGGATGCTCTCGTTGTCATCTGCCACGAGCACACGAAGTGTGCGTCCAGCCATAGCATCTCCGGGAAGGGACTCGCTTTTACACCACTGCAACGATCCGAGCGGGATTCCAAGTACACTACGCCTCTCGTCGGCCTACCGTGTATAAGGTGAAGTGGGTATTCCAAAAGTCACCAACGTCGTGATTTGAGGAGGGCCTAGTTACAGGAAGCGCTACACGAGTCACGGTTTGAGTGCAATCGCCTTGCAACAAACGCAAGAGCTTACCCTCCACAGCTAGCACGGAATCACAAGCCGCGAGCCTGCGCACGATACATCGAGGGCCGATGAAGGCAGCCACAATCGCGCGGTATGGGTCAGCCGGAGTGATCGAGGTACGCAACGTCCCCGCGCCGGTGCCCGGACCGAACGAGGTGCTGGTCCGGGTCCATGCCGCCACGGTCAACCGGACCGATTGCGGCGAACTCCGCTTCCCGGCCCTTATCCGGCTGTTGAACGGCGGCTGGCGATCGCGGCGAACCATCCTCGGCATGGATTTCGCCGGAATAATCGAAGCCGTTGGCGCGGCGGTCAGCATGTTCAAGCCTGGAGATCGCGTTTTCGGAATGTGCCCGTCCAGGAATGACGGCGCCCAGGCGGAATATTTCTGCATGCCCGAAACCGGGCCGATGGCTCACATGCCGTCGAATCTGCGCTTCGATCAGGCTGTCGTCTGCGAAGGCGCCTTTTACGCGAATCCGGCGATTGAGCATTTCGGCCTCAAACCCGGCCACAAGATCCTGATCTACGGCGCATCCGGCGCAATCGGCACGGCCGCGCTTCAACTCGCAAAATATCGCGGCGCCGAAGTTACCGCGGTCGTGGCAGGCCGTCACCTCGGCCTGGCCCGATCTCTCGGAGCCGACTTGGCGGTCGACTATGCCACCGACGCATTCGACCAGCTTGGCCGCCACTTCGACTTCGTGATGGACGCAGTAGGAAAACTGGGCATCCGCCGATGGCGGCGATTGCTCAAACCCGGCGGCGTCTTTTCGACTACGGATCTCGGACCCTGGTCACAGAATCTGTTCTTCCTGCTTTCGTCGAAGATCACGGGAAGCGGGCGCGTCGTCGTTCCCCTGGCGAAGCGGGGAACCGGACAGGCGTTTGTGAACGATTTGAAAGACAAGATCGAAGCGGGCCGATTCGTTCCTGTCATCGATCGGAGATATCCTCTCGCCGCGATTGCCGATGCCTATCGTTACGTCCAGACCGGAGAGAAGGCTGGCGTAGTCGTCATTGACATAGTCACGGAAGGTCGACTTGCCGAGCCCGGGTGAAGAACGCTCAAACGGATCGAGCGGGCACATCAACCGTGCTCTTCGACTGGGGAAAACATGGGGACGGGACGTACCCTGGTTGTCGCCACGGGCGGCGGGCCTACGGCAGAGGCTGAAAAGGTTGCTCGGTGTCTGTCGGTGCCCGAACGCACGGACATCGCCCCTGGCGCGGTGTGGTAGCTCCCATGCGCCCCGCCGACCTTAAGCCGGCATTTCAGTCGATCGCTTGCGATGTCCTTGCCTGGTACGAGCGTCATGACATAGGTTTGTGCAATTCCCGGATCGAAGTACCGGGAACGCCGCTCGCTACCCAGTCAAGCGGCGCGTTTCTTCGCGGAGAGCAGGCACTCTGAAACCTCGCGGAGGACCTGCTCGTAGTCCGCGGCTATCGCCCGCTCCACATGAATACGAGCGCCCTTCACGCCTGCTTCTTGCGCCAGCCGTTTGAACTCAGTCTGAAGAAAAACCTCCAACTGCTTCGGCGTCAGGACGGCAATCGGAACAGTAGAGGACTGGCCGGTCCCGGTCTCGATCTTCACGCAGTATGGGGATTCGTACTGTTGTGTTTCCGGAGTCATGCGATACCCTCACTTTCTGGAGTGACGAA
>QIAL01000681.1 GCA_003225535.1 Acidobacteriota bacterium
ACCTCGGTAGCGTGAGGCGCCGCTTAAGCGATCGCACGTATTTCATGGCGGGTTACAGCGGAGCACACAGTGGGATCACGGCCAACTCCGGCACCACGAGCAGCGCTGAAAGAGTGTGGACGACGTTCATGCATCGCGGATATACGCTGAACGCGTACTACAACAAGTCCAATGGAGAGGCGATTCTTACAGCGAATGGACTGGTACCGGTGCCCGGGAACCTGCCACCCCCGGTACTGGGAACAAGCCAGTTCACTTCGTACGACTCGAAGGGGTGGGGTTTTAACGCGGGGGCGACGCCGATACGGCGACTGACCATCAGCGCTGGGTATTCAAAATCGAATGGACACACCATTGATCCGCTTCTAACGACTGCGACCAACAATGAATTGATCAACGCAGTGATGCAGTACCGGATGAGGAAGATCTTTCTGAATGCCGGATACACGCGGTTGAGCCAGACTGTGGGCGCGCCGGGCACGCAGCCGATCATGGTAACGTCGTACTTCATTGGGTTCTCAAGATGGTTCAACTTCTTCTAAGTACGACTGAGAACCGGTTTGTGCGCATCGGAATCAGCGCGTGCTGCGTTGTTCTCCTGGCAACTGCGGCCTTCGCTTCGAAGGCGAAGAAAGAGAAGACGGTCGAGCCTGCCCCTCCGGATGTGCTGCTGGAAGGTGGACGGAAACTCCACTACGAGCGAAGCTTCAGCTCGGAAAAAGAAGTGGAAGGCAAGCGCGGCTTCTTTACCAAACTGGTCGACGTCATCGCCGGAGAGCCCGATCATCCACATCTAGTGCGGCCCTACAGCATCGCGGTGGATTCGCGGGGACGAGCCATCGTCACCGATCCAGGCGCGAACGGCATTCACATCTTCGATTTCGAGAATCACAAGTACAAGTTCATCGAGCGGAGAGACAAGGGGCGGGAATCGATGCGGGCGCCGCAGTGCGTTGCGGTTGATGCGAAGGACAACATCTACGTAAGTGATTCGGAAGCCGGGAAGATCTTTGTGTTCGAGCCCGGGGGGAAGTTCCGGCGCACGATCGGCAGCCTGAAAGGTGGGGAAGGCTATTTCAAGAGGCCAACCGGAATCGCGGTGGACTCGTCGGCGGAACGGATTTATGTCACGGACACGTTGCGCGACAAGGTCTTCGTGCTCGATATGGACGGGGCAGTACTGCAAAGCATCGGGCGCCGGGGCAACGGAGAGGTCGAGTTCAACCTTCCGACTGAGGTGCTTGTCCGCGATCAGGATCTGTTTGTCGTGGATGCGATGAACTTCCGCGTGCAATTCCTGAATCGCTCCGGAGGATTCGAGACGGAAGTGGGCCGACTGGGAGATAGCAGCGGATCCATGTTCCGTCCGAAGGGGATCGGCGTCGATTCTGAAGGACATCTTTACGTCGTGGATGGTCTGTGGGGAGTGATACAGGTTTTCGACCGGCAGGGAAGCCTGCTCTATTACTTTGGCGCGCGTGGCACCGGGATTGGCGAATTCCAGTTGCCGGCGGGATTGTTTATCGACCACGACGACCGAATCTTCGTGGTGGATTCCTTTAACCGGCGCATCCAGGTATTTCGTTATTTTGGGTTGCCGAAAACAGCGCAGGGAGGGCCGCAATGAAACGGTTCCTCCTGATTTTCGGGGCCCTAGTGCTTGGATCGATGTGCCAGGCGCAGATCTCCGGCGACGTGCTGGGCTCTCATAATTTGTCTTTCAGTGGAACCTCGCCGGTCAAAGGTGGTCTCGACCCTTGCCTGTATTGTCATGTGCCGCACTCCGGAGTGCAGAATACCAACGGAGCGCTATGGAGCCAGACGCTTTCCACGCAGGTCTACAAAACATACGGCAGCACGACCTTGCATAACACCACCCAGCAGCCGATGCTGGGCGGCGACAGCAGCCTGTGTTTGAGCTGCCACGATGGAACGGTGGCCGTGGGGCAGACACAGCCCTACGGGCAGATTCAGATGAGCGGCAACATGTACCCGGCGGACAAGTTCGGAACCGATCTGCAAGGATCGCATCCGTTCAGCCTGAAGACGCCGCTGGTCGATGCGCCCGACCTGGTGCAGTCGCTGACCACGAGCCATACCACGGCTGATCCATCGCAAGCCGTGAAGCTGATCAACACTGACGTGGAGTGTACGAGTTGTCATTCTCCGCACGCGCAGATGATCGATCAGGTTTCGAAGAACTTCCTGGTACGAGATAGCTCCAGCGGGCAACTATGCCTGTCCTGCCATGAGGTTAACCCGCGCATGGTCAACGGGCAGAGCAATCCGTTGGCCCAGTGGTCGGGGAGCATTCATGCGATTGCCGGGAATGCGATTGCGAATGCGCCGATGCTGGGAAGCTAT
>QIAL01000375.1 GCA_003225535.1 Acidobacteriota bacterium
AGTCTGCGCTTTACGCGGAGCTGAAGCGCCGCTCTTCCACACCCTTGCCGGATCTGCATCCCGCGTGAAGGCAGTTCTAGCTGGATCGCGCCGCCAGCAGCCGAGCCGCGTTCCCGCGGTACACGCGCTCCAGAATCTCATCGCTAAGTCCCAGCCCGTAAAGCGGCCAGTGATACCCGAACTGTTCGGTTTCGTAGAAATGCTCGTCCTGCGATTCGAGAATGCGGAAAGTGATGCGATACATCTTCGTGTCGAATCCCATGTCGGTGCCGTAAACCAGGCGGTCCGAATACTTCGCGTAGAACTGCGCCGCAAAGCGGGGAATCGGCGCCGTTTCGGCGTACCTGGCGGAGATGTCGGCGTAAAGATTCGGGTTGCGGTCGAAAACTTCCCCCAGGTGTGCGAGATCGTAATCGAGATTGGCGAAGTGGCAAGCAACGAATGTCGTCTTTCGATGCCGCGCCGCGGTTCGCTCGAGGATTTCGATCATCCCCGGAAGTTTGACGATGTTGGGCTGATTGTCCAATCGCCATTGATAGGCGTTCATCAGCCCGTCGTTGTGGTTGTCCATGGGTTGGTACATCCATATGGGGTCGGCGACGTGCAGGCTGACCGGCATGCGGAGTTCGGCTGCCTTTTCCCAGATCGCGTCCACGCGAGGGTCGTCCGGATGAATACCGGGCGCGGTAGATTTCCCCGAGCGCAGGCCTTGCCCCTTGTCGTGGATTTCGCCGATGCCTTTAGCGCCGGCTTCGTGGCAGCGCGCCAGCTCCCGAACGGCACTGTCCGGAAATCCGGGCGTGCTGTGTCCCGAGAAATCCAGGCCGCACCACACTTCGAAGCGATCGGGATGCCTGGAATATTTCGCATTGATCTCGTCGAACGCCTTGCCCGTGGTCATCGTCAGGACCATGGATTTTTCCACGCCGACCTCGTCCATATTCTTGATCCACGTGCTGATCTCCGCGTCGGTCTTGGGCTCGGGATGCGAATGCATGTCGATGATGGGGAATTTCGCTTTCTCGATTTGTGTGACTGGAACTTTGTAGATCGAGCGCGGGCGATAGTCTTTGAGAAGAATGGCCCTGGGATCGGAGGATGCGTTCGCGGGAAGCGCTTTCTTCTCCTCGGCCGCAAAGGCAGCAGAAGGAAGAGCGATCGCGAGTCCAGCGAGGTTGGCGGATTTCAGGAATGCGCGGCGGTTCATGAGTGCTCCTGATGATTAGGCTTTATCCCGTGACGGTGTCGTGGCGGACGTCCGAAAGAACGCAAGCAAGAACAATACTCCGAGAAGGCCGTCAATTCCGGCAAGGGCCAGGTCGGACGGGTGCAGACGGTGCTGAAAGTAGAGCACGGTTTGCGCGACGGCAAAGCTGATTTTCTCGAAAACCGATGGGATTATCATCGCGCGGAAGCGGACCGGATCTCTCGCGATGACTATAAAAGCGAACTGCCAAGCAAGGGCGCACCCCGCGAATCCGTAGTAGAACCCAGGATGCGTAATAGGAGGGGGATCCTGGCGTCCGATCGTGTCGTACAGGAAATACAGAGGCGTGATGACGAGAATTCCCCAGATCGCAGCAATCCAGAAAACTACTTTGGCGAACTTCATGAGCGCACCTCGGCAGTGATCCTCTGTGGATCTCTGTGTCCTCTGTGGTGAATTCGTTCTTCAGCGACGGCAGAGAGGACAATGCATTTTATGTCATGAACTGGGACGGGAGCTTCCCGGCATCTGATTCTTCGGAAGGGTTCGACACGCTCGCTTCGCTCGCGGGACGGACGAAGGCGTCCGTCCCTACACAGGCTATTCGCCGCCTACGGTTAGGCCGTCGATGCGGATTGTGGGTGCGGCTACCGAGCCACGGAATTCGAGGTCGTTCGCGATTTCCGAGATGTTGAAGAAAAGGTCTTTCAGATTTCCGGCGACTGTGATTTCTTCCACCGGGTAGGTGAGTTCACCGTTCTGAATCCAGAGGCCGGAGGCGCCGCGCGAGTAATCTCCAGTCACAAGATTCACGCCTTGCCCCAGGAACTCGGTCACGTACAAACCTTCTTTGATGCCTGCGACTAATTCTTTTGGACTCTTCGAGCCCGGCTGCAGGAAATAATTTCCCGGGCCGATGCCGGGCGTCCCCGCCAGTCCCCGCGCGGCGTTCGCCGTCGTTTGCAGGCCGAGCTTCTTCGCCGTATAGGTGTTCAGCAAATACGACTTCAGCATTCCATTCTCGATAACGACGGTGCGACGCGTAGGGATGCCCTCGCCGTCAAAGGGAGCCGTGCCGAATCCGCCGGGGATCGTGCCGTCGTCGATCACCGTGACGTTATCGCCGGCGATCTTTTGGCCGAGCTTGCCCGCAAGGAAGCTGGCGCCGCGGTAAACCGAGTCTCCGTTGATGCCTTCGAAAATGTGCTCGAGGATCGAGGTCGATACCATGGGATCGAAAACGATCGGCACCGTTGCGGTCTTCGCTTTCTTGGCGCCAAGCCGTCGAATCGTTCGTTCGGCCGCGATTCGACCAACCGTTTCAGGAGCGTCGAGTTTCTTCAGCGTCCGCGCGACCGAATACCAGTAGTCACGCTGCATCGCGCCCTCGTCAGTTTGCGCAATGGGAACTGCCGCAACGGAGCAGTACGACCGCGAGTATTCGCCGATGAATCCGTGCGAGTTGGCAAGGACTTTGTGTCCGGTAGCGGCGTCGAACGATCCGCCTTCAGAGTTCTTGATGCGCGGGTCGAAATCGAGCGCGGCCTTCTCGGTACGGCGGGCGTAATCGATGCGGGCGGCACCGGGCAGCGAGTAAACGTCTTCGTGATAGAGATCGAGATTGCCCTGCAGTTGTCCGAGCTGCGAAGCCTCGGGAATTCCACCGAAGGGATCTTCCGACGTAATCTTGGCCAGTTCGAGAGCGGATTTCACCATGCGGTCGAGACCTTCTCTGGAGAAGTCGCTCGAGTACGTGCTGGCGGCGCGTTGTCCGAAGAAGACGCGCACTCCGATGGATTTCGAGCCGGACTCTTTCAGCGTCTCGACCTGGCCGAGGCGGACGAGCGTGGAGAATTCGTCGCCTTCACGCACGACGCATTCGGCGGCAGACGCACCGCCTTTCATGGTGCGGGCGACGATGTCTGCGGCGATTTCTTTGAGGTCAGTTTTAATTGTCGTATCTCGAGTTTCCAATTCAGTTGGGGTCATAGAAAAATCTTTCACCACACGGGGCACAGGGGAACACAGAGGAAACGCACGTGCTCTATTTTCGTGACCTTCCTTATGGTATCGTCTGCGCGTGTGGACTGCGCAACAAAAGCGTCACAGAAACATTCGCACTGCGATCGGCCGCCGGGTGGCATCGCGGCCTGTCAGGTGCCTACGCCTTCATCCAGCTTCAGATCGTTACCGACCATCGAGACTCGCGTGAGCACGTCCGGCCCGTTGCCGATCAGCGTGGCGCCCTTGATCGGCGCGGTGATCCTGCCGTCTTCGATCATGTAGGCCTCGCTGGCTGAGAATACGAATTTACCGTTGGTGATGTCGACCTGGCCTCCGCCGAAGTTGACCGCGTAAACTCCGTGCTTCACTGAGCGGATGATATCTTCCGGATTGTCATTCCCGGCCAGCATGTACGTGTTCGTCATGCGTGGCATGGGGATGTGCTCGTAGCTCTCGCGGCGTCCATTGCCGGTGTCAGCGATGCCCATCAAGCGCGAGGAAAGTTTGTCGCTGAGATATCCCTTCAGAATCCCCTTTTCGATCAGGACCGTTTCCTGCGTGGGCTCGCCTTCATCGTCAACGTTGAGCGATCCGCGGCGCCATGGCATGGTGCCGTTGTCGACCACGGTGCATTTTTCGCTGGCGACACGCTTGCCGATCAGGCCTGCGAACGCCGAGGTCTTCTTGCGATTGAAGTCTGCTTCCAGTCCATGGCCCACGGCTTCGTGCAACAGGACGCCGGGCCATCCCGGACCGAGCACGACTTCCATTTCTCCGGCGGGCGCTTCGCGAGCATCGAGTTGCAAAATCGCCTGGCGGGCCGATTCCCGAGCGAAAAATTCTGGATTCTTGTCGCCGAAGAAAAAGTCGAGCGCGACGCGACCACCGCCACCGGACGTGCCACGAGCGGAGTTGCCTTCGGTCTTGGCGATGCAACTCACGTTCATGCGCGCCAGCGGCTGCGAGTCTTCGGCAAAAGTGCCGTCGGAGGCGACTACCAGAATGTTGCGCAGTTCGTCGCCGTAGCTGGCGCGGACTTCTTTGATGCGCGGATCATACGCGCGCGCCGTCTTATCGGCCCGCATCAGCAGTTCAACCTTGGCGCTGATCTCGGCGTCAACGCTCGGCAGCGTTACCGGATACAGGCTGCGCGCCGCGGTCTTCTGAAATCCAGCGACGGTCGCTCTTGCCGGGGCGCTCGCAATCAGCGCCGCAGTCTTCGCCGCGTGCAGAATGCGGTCGGAAGAAAGATCGTCGGTATAGGCGTATCCAGTGCGCTCGCCACTGACCACGCGGACCCCGCACCCCGCGGAGATCCCCTGGCTCGCCGACTTGATCATTGACTCGTCCATCGAGAGCGCAGTCGATGAGAGATATTCGAAATACAGGTCGGCGTAGTCGCCTCCAGCCGAGAGCGCGGCAGCAAGATACCGCTCCAGGTCGCGCTCGGCCAGGCCGTAATGTTCGAAGAAAAAGCGAGCTTTATCGTTATATTTATCCACGTTGTTTAGATGCCGGCGAGTGTCGTGCGGACTCGGGCTAGCTCCGATGCTCCATTATCCCACATGGGGCAGACGAGACGGCAGAACAGGAGGTTGAAGCGGTACGCAGGTAACCCCATTCCCCGCGGCGCAGACTGGCAAAAAGTCCTGCCCCCCGATTGTCCGGGTCCTGACGGCTCAACCTTAGTTTCCGTCCTCCCAAAGATTTCCACATGCCAATGTTCATTCGTCACAGACTTTGACCGCCCCGATTCACGACAATTGCAGCATGAATGCAGAGTCGCTTACACGCACGCTGGAGGAGTTTTTGGGCGAGGCCTCGGGCGCCGTCGTGATCGAAGATGGCGCAGTGATGTTCGACCTGGCGCAGTCGAAGTATTCGATATCCGGCGAGCACAACAAGTGCCTGCTCCATCTGTGGTCGCCGGAGCGGAATACCGTACGCCGCGTGCTCGACGCGGAAGTGAAGAGCGGCACATTGCGCCTGGCTGTTCAGCGGCTAGGCCAGGCGCATCCGACTAAGTTAGAGATCTGCCGAGAACGCGACCGGCGCTCTCCCACGGCGAAGCGGGCGGCGCGGGTAGCTTACGAGCCTAGGCTGAGACGGGCCATCGAAAGACATTTTGCCGGATTCGCCATTTCCCGCCTGACCACCCGAGTTGATCTGGAGAGATCGTTTGGTCCGATTTACGCGCGCGGCTTGCTGCGGCAAGGGCAGACCGCCTTCGCGCTGCTGGGCGTGAATGCTTCCGAGACGCAGAGTTCCATCGATGCGGCTTTGACCTTCGGGATTCTCTGGCTCGATGTGTGCCGCGAATCTTCTGCAGGAAAGTTCCTCGTCGAGGGGCTCGTTCTTTTTGTTCCGGCAGGTTCCTCGTCACTGGCCCGCGAGCGCATGGCGAACCTGAATCGGGCGGCGGCCAAATGGCGGCTGTTCGAGTTTGACGAGCGGCACGATTCTGTCATCGAGATGGACTGCAGCGATCGCGGCAACATCGCGACCCGGTTGGTGCACGCTACGAATGAAACGGCAGCGCTCGACAGATTCGATGAATCGATCACCCGCATTCAGACCATTCTGCAGAACTGTGAAGTTGCGGTGCTGTCTCCAGCCGAGCTTGCCTTTCGCTGGCGGGGGCTCGAGTTTGCGCGGGCGCGCATGGGCGCAGAGGCCATCACCTTTCGCAGCCGGCAAGAAATTGTTTTTGGCGTGGGTGCGGAAGAGCGCGTGCTGGAAGACCGCAATTGGGCTCTGTTTGTCCAGTTGCTCACTGCATTGCGGAATGCCCGTCATCCCTACGGGCCGCGCCACGACCGGTTGTTTCGTATGCATCCCGAGCGTTGGCTGGAATCACTGGTCCGAGCGGATGTCAGCGTGATCGACGAGCGGCTTGAAACCGAGTCCGTGTATTCGCAGGTCCCTGCATTTTCCGCGGCGGATCGGGCGATGATCGACGTGCTGACGCTAACGCGCGATGGACGGCTGGCAGTAGTCGAACTGAAGGCCGATGAGGACATTCACCTGCCGCTGCAGGGCCTTGACTACTGGGCGCGCGTGCAGTGGCACCACGGGCGGGGCGAGTTTTTGAAGTTCGGATATTTCGGCGGCCGGGTATTGTCCGAGGACTCGCCTCTTCTCTTCCTGGTCGCTCCGGCGCTGCATGTGCATCCATCGACAGACATTATCTTGCGCTACATTTCGCCGGAGATCGAGTGGGCCTTCGTCGGGATTGACGAGCGCTGGAGAGAGGGCGTGCGGGTTGTATTTCGCAAGCGGAGTATTGCTCACCCAGATGCGGGTGCACAAAGGCTATCGGCACACCGCGAAATTGCCAGATCGGCGTGAGCGGTCTTTTTTCTATGCGGCTATTTCCACTCTCCCAGTAACCGTCGCACATCAACGATCTGCGCAATGTGATACGCGTTGTGATCGGCCACCAGCAGCGCTTCCCGCAAAAGCGTCTGGCCCTCACCCCACGGGATCTTCGCGAACAGATCCGTCTTCGGATTCTTGACCAGATCCTGCAGCGCTTTCAGATCCGATTGGAATTGCTCGACGCTCTTGGTCCACGCGCCGGCGGTTGGCGGTGCTTCGGTTTTTGGCCAGTAGCTTTCGGGCCACTTCGGCGATTCGTGCTTTTCGTTGCGGCTGAATTCCAGGATGTCCCACTGCGCAATGCGGAGGTGTTCGAGGATCATCCACACTGAGTGCGGGAAATTCGCGGGCTTGGCTCCATGGAGTTTGGGCGGCAGGCCTTTGATTGCGGCTTCAAATGTGGCGTGCGCATGGCCTCCGGTGAGCAGTTCAACCAAATGTTGGCGTAGGGAAGCGTTTGGGTCTTGGGTCATCGAATCCTCCGCGGCATTGGATGCTTCCATTTGAAAGGAAGATTTTCCTTCGTGTTCCTTCGTGCCCTAAGTGGTTCATGCCGTTTGTTTGGGTGTCCCGAAATCGACTTTCAAATCCCAACGTCCTACAATTCCCCCATGGACAGCCTCGGCCAGCAATCCCCGGTCGCCCAAGAACGCGACTCCAGCCGCCTGATCATCGTCATCGCCGTCGCGGTTGTCATCGGACTCGCGCTCGCCGCCGCTTTCTTCCTGCGCCAGCCGCCGAAAAAAGTCGTGGCGCCCTCGCCCTATATCGCGCAACTCAAGCTCTCCGATTTCAAAATGTCCGCCGCCGAAAATTTCATCGGTGCCACGGTGAGCTACATCGACGGCACCATCACGAACACGGGAGACAAGACGGTGACCCGCGTCACCGTGCAAGTAAATTTCCTGGATTCCATGGGCCAACTGGCGCAGCAAGAAGAACTCCCCCTGCGTCTCTTTCGCAACAACGGAGCCTACAACGAACCGGTCGATCTCAACGTGGCCCCTCTAGGCCCGGGCCAGTCGGAACCTTTCCGCCTAACCTTCGACAGCATCTCCGCCCAGTGGAACCACCAGTACCCCAACCTCAAGATCACGGACGTCACCGTGAAATAGGCATCCATCCGGCAATTGGCGATATCATAACGACCACGCGGGCGAAAATCTGATGAAAGCGCTCCTCATTCTGCTGCTGTTGGCTCCTGGCTCCTTCGGTCAGAGTCCCTTCGACGGCACATGGGTGCTCGATCCTCCGATCCCGCAGAAGCCCATCGTGCATTCCCTCGTCCAGGGAGTCTTTCACTCCTCCGATTGGGCGGATGTCGAAGTCGCAGCGGACGGCCTTGATCACAAAGTCATGGAAGGAGACTACTGGGATACCCTCAACGTTCGAGTGGTGGACGCGCGTACCGTGCAGATCGTCGCGAAGAAGGCCGGTAAGACGATGTTTACGGAACTCGCGTCCGTTTCGCCCAACGGCTCAACTCTGACTCAGCAGATTAAAGACACGACTGAAGCCCAAACCGTCACCATCGAAACGCTTTCCCACAGAATCGAAAAGGCTCCGCCGGACGCTCACCTGATTTCCGGCTCGTGGCACGCCTACCAGGTCAACCGTTCCAACAATGGCTCGCTGATCACCTACAAGTGCACGTCACAAGAATTCAGTGGCGAAACTCCGCTCGGCGAGAAATTCGACGCCAAGTTCGACGGCAAGTTCTATCCGGTGGAGGATGACCCTGGGCACACGCTGGTCGCTGCCAAACTCATCAACCCGAGCACGGTGGAACTCACCCACAAGCGCAAAGATAAGATCGTCAGCGTTGCCCGCCTGTCCGTTGCTACCGATGGCAAAACCCTCCACGTCATCTTCGAGAACAAAGACGCAGGCACTACTACGACTTTCGACTTCCACAGACAGCGCTGAATGCGAATTGTTTTCCTGTGTGTACCCACTGTGGTGAGAGTTCTTTCTCAGCGCGTAAAATGAACGGATGCCTGAAGTAAAACCATTCCGCCTGACGGAGTCCGTAAAAGCCGCCGGTTGAGCGTCCAAGCTGAGTCCAGCGGCGCTGGACCAAGTGCTTGGGAAATTAGCCCGGCAACACGACCCGAATGTTCTGGTCGGCTTCGACCACGCCGACGACGCCGGCGTGTATCAACTCACGGCCGAGCAGGCGCTGGTGCAAACCGTAGACTTCTTCACGCCGATCGTTGACGACCCCTACACGTTCGGCGAGATCGCCGCCACCAACGCCCTCTCGGATGTCTACGCGATGGGCGGCCGTCCGCTCACTGCGCTGGCCCTGGTCTGTTTCCCTGACAAAGCCGATCTGGAAATTCTCGAGCGCATCCTCGCTGGCGGCCTTTCAAAAATGATCGAGGCAGGTTGCACAGTGGTCGGCGGCCACAGCATCCGCGACGAAGAAACGAAGTTCGGCTACTCGGTCACAGGCGTGATCCATCCGAAAAGGATCTACCAGAATGCTGGCGCAAAACCGGAAGACAAACTGATCCTGACGAAGGCTCTGGGCACAGGTGTGATCTCAACCGCAATAAAAAAGGCAAAGGCACAGAAGAGTTGGATCGACGCCGCCATCGCGTCGATGACAACGCTGAACAAAAAGGCAGCAGAAGTAATCACGAATGCCGGCAGCGCAACTGGCCATGTCGGGACTATCACAGGCCATGTGGGGACGGCCGCCCCCGGCCGTCCGGTCGAGCAAAGCTCGACAGCCCCTGGCCACGAGCAGTCAAGCCGTCACCCATATCAAGTCCACGCCATGACCGACATCACCGGCTTCGGCCTGATCGGCCATCTCCGCGAAATCCTCCTCGCCTCGAATGTTTCCGCCGCACTGTCTGCCACAAGAATTCCGATCCTCGACGGTGCCCTGGACTGCATCCGTGCCGCCCACATCCCCGGAGGCCTGAAGAACAACCGCGACTTCGCCGAATGCGTGGTCGAATACGATCCCGGAGTTCCCGACGACCTCCGCACCGTCCTCTACGACCCGCAAACTGCCGGGGGCCTCTTAATCAGCACTCCCGACGGCGAAGCCTTAACGCAAGCCCTGAACCAGGCCGGAGTGCCAGCTGTACAAATTGGTGAAGTGCTTGCTCTGGCTAAACCTCGCATCCGCGTCATACGGTGAACAATTATCAGCCACGCCCCGCGCCAAAGACGCGCGCGGAGGGCGCCCCGGACGAAGGCGTCCGGGGCTACACCGACGAACTTTTCCGCGCACCATCCTTCAATCCCAGGGCATCTATAGAGAAGTACGATTCCGCCCTGACTTCATCCCGCAAGGAGTGATCATGAAAACTCGCTTTCTCGGCCACGCTGGCCTCGAGGTTTCCGCCGAAGGCCTCGGCTGCATGGGTATGTCGGAGTTCTACTCCGGATTCAACGACGCCGAATCCATCGCCACGATTCACCGCGCACTCGACCTCGGAATCTTCTTCCTCGACACCGCCGACGTCTACGGCCCTCATAAGAACGAAGAGTTGGTCGGACGCGCCATCAAGGGCCGCCGCGACGAAGTCGTGCTCGCGACGAAGTTCGGTATCGTCCGCGATCCCAAAAATCCCAACGTTCGCGGCGTCAGTGGCAAGCCCGACTACGTCCGCCAATCCTGCGAAGCCAGCCTGCGTCGTCTTGGAGTCGAAACCATCGACCTCTATTACCAACACCGCGTCGACCCCAACACACCGATTGAAGACACGATGGGCGCCATGGCGCAGTTGGTCAAAGACGGCAAAGTCCGTTACCTGGGCCTCTCCGAAGCCGGCCCCGACACTCTTCGCAGGGCCATGAAGATTCATCCCATCACAGCACTGCAGACCGAGTACTCGCTGTGGACCCGCGATCCCGAAGAGAATGGAGTCCTCGCCACCTGCCGCGAACTCGGCATCGGCTTCGTTGCGTACAGCCCCCTTGGCCGCGGGTTCCTCACCGGCCAGTTCCGTACGTTCGACGATCTCGCCCCGGACGATTACCGCCGCAATTCCCCGCGCTTCCAGGGAGAAAACTTCCAGAGGAACTTAGACCTGGTCCGCCAGGTAGAAGAGATCGCCAAAGAAAAAAGATGCAAGCCGTCGCAACTCGCCCTCGCCTGGGTATTGGCGCAAGGCGACGATATCGTCCCGATCCCCGGCACCAAGCGCAGAAAATATCTGGAAGAAAACGCCGCAGCCGTCGAGATCCGTCTCTCGCAGGAAGACCTCGCCCGTCTCGACGAAGTCTTCCCCAAAGACGCCGCAGCCGGCCAGCGCTATCCGGAGCACATGATGGCGTTAGTGAATCGCTAAGAGAAAATAATCTCGGGTGCCCCACCCTTGTCGCGTTTCATGCAACAGGGTGGGTTTTTGACTAAGAGGTTTCACCGCACCTCAAAACTCACCGTCGACCCGGCCGTCACCTTCAGCCCCGCCGCCGGAGCCTGCGACACAATAATGCTCGCCGGAGATGGCTGCACGGGAGCGCTCGGCGTCACAGCTTGGCCCGCGCCGCTCTGATCCGCAGGCACCTCCACGATCGAAGCCACGCTTACATTCCCTAACCTGAATCCCGAATCCTGCAAGGTGCGGCTCGCACTTCCCAGCGGCTGGCCGACGAAACTCGGCATCACGTATGCTTGCGGCTCAGCGCCGCTGCTCACCAGCAGGTTGATCTTCGGCGCCACTAACTGGCTGGCGTTGGCTGTCGGATTTTGCGCCAGCACCTGATCCGCCGGGATCCCTGCCGTCTGCACCTCACCCATCGACGCAATCTCCAGCCCGCGGCGCCGTATGTTCAACTCCGCCGCATGTTCGCTCTGCCCCGTCACATCGGGAACCGCAACCCGCGTCGGACCAAGACTTTGCGCCACGCGAACCTGCCACCCGCGCCGCACCTTGGTTCCGGGCAGAGGAAGCTGCGACATGATCCGTCCCTCGGGGATCTGGGGACTGTAATACTGCCGCTCGATCGATATCTGAAGTCCCAGCCCCGCGGTTGCGCTCTCCGCCTCAGGCGGCGCCAGCCCTACCAGCGGAGGCACCGCCACCTCCTGCCCATGAATGGCGAACCGCATCGCCGTGAGCCCCGACAGCATGGCCACCACGATCAGAACCAGCGCCAGCATGGCAAACCGAAAAGCAGTTTTCATCGCGTCTTTGTCGCCGTTGCTTGTATTTTCGACTAACTCGTGCTCGTATGTACGTTTGTACGCTGAAAGGGCGGGG
>QIAL01000682.1:0-341 GCA_003225535.1 Acidobacteriota bacterium
TGGTATCGGTGACGACCTCGGCAACTACTACGGCAACGACGCCAGTACTCACTACAACGCCTTGGAGTTGAAAGTAGATAAGCGTTTCGCCCAGGGTCTCCAGTTCATCACTCACTACACCTACGCTAAAGCCTATGCCTACGATAGCAACTACTACGCCATCAGTCATCCGATAGCGTGGGGGCCCAACGATTTCGTTCGCAACCACGTATTCGTGATCAACACGGTGTATGCGTTGCCCTTCGGCAAGGGCAAATCGTTCCTCGGTAATTCCGGTCGCGCTGTCGACTACCTGGTGGGGGGATGGCAATTCACCAATACCACCAACTGGAGCGGCGGGT
>QIAL01000682.1:530-3044 GCA_003225535.1 Acidobacteriota bacterium
CCGATCACGGAACGCGTCAAAGCTCAGTTCCGCATGGACGGGTTTAATATCTTCAACCACCCCGTGTACGCGTTTAGCGGAAACAATGGGGCTAATCCTTGCATCGACTGCCAGAATGTTCCCAGTGGCAACAATGGCAAGATCACCGGATTAGAAGGTGGAACCAGCATGCGTGCTTTGCAGTTTGCGTTGCGTCTCAACTTCTAAGTGTCGTGAGCAGAAAAGCTGCGGGGGAGTCCTTCGGGGCTCCCTCTTTTTCTGAGTTGTCCGTAAACGTTTCCGGCCTTCGAATCCTTGGTAAGCGCCAATGAAAAAACGAGTCGTCGGATTAGGCGAAGTGCTTTGGGATCTGTTCCCGGGACGCGCATGTCTGGGAGGAGCTCCGGCGAACTTTGCCTACATCACCTCGCTCATGGGTGATCACGGCATCGTGGCCAGCCGCGTCGGCGAGGATTCCCGAGGCATTGAAGCCCTGCGGCTCCTGGAGGAGTTAGGGTTAAACATAGATCATGTGCAGACCGACCGCGAGCATCCGACCGGCACGGTGAACGTTGACGTCGATAGGAATGGACAGCCGAAGTTTGAAATCATTCAGCCCGTTGCCTGGGATCATCTCCAGTGGACCCTCGACTGGCAGCACCTGGCCGAAACCGCAAATGCCGTATGCTTCGGATCGCTGTCGCAGCGATCAGAGACGAGCCGCCTGACCATCCGGCGATTCCTGAAGGCTAGTCCGCCCGGCGCTCTGAAGATTTTCGACGTCAACCTCCGGCAGTCATTCTATTCGCCAGAAATTTTGGTTGACTCGATGAGGTTGGCTGACATCGTGAAGCTCAATAACGACGAACTGCCGAAGATCATGAGCTTGAGCCGCATGCCCCACAAGGATGAATTGTCTTCCGCACGCCGCCTGATCGAAGAGTACGAGTTGGAGTTGATCTCCATCACTCGAGGAGGGAGGGGAAGTCTCCTTGTAAGCAAGAAAAGCTCGAGCGAACATCCCGGATTCAAAGTGCAGGTGGCAGATACGGTAGGTTCCGGTGACGCGTTCACCGCGGGACTGGTCCATGAGTACCTGCATGGCGCCTCGCTCGATCTCATGAACGAAGTCGCAAATCTGGTTGGGGCCTGGGTGACCAGTGAGGTGGGTGCAATGCCCACCCCGAAGCACGGCGCCCTGGAGCATTCGCTGGCCGAGATTCGGTAAGAAAAATCATGAATCACTAAGGACACGAAGGTGCACGACGGAAAAACCTGCGTGATACTTCGTGTCCTTTGTGGCTATAGTCTTGGCTTCGGGTAGGCTCAATATTCGACCTCAATTCACGGTCTGGTTGTATAGTTACGAATGCTTATGTTTTCTTTCGATTCGTCTGATGTCCGTTCGGAGACAGTCATGAAGCCAGGATGTAGCGGTTTTGTTTGTCGGTCGCTAGCCTCATTATTCGTGCTTGCAGTCGCTCTTGCGTTTCTTTCCTGCACGTCGAAGCCTACGCCGCAGCCCAAAGCTCCTCCGTACAAGCCGTCGGACATCAGAATCGAGGTGAAGGATGGCGGACCAGTCGTGATCACCACGACCGCAGCTGAATTCCAGATCCTTCCTTCCGGGTTCCTGCAGGCTACTCTCCGGCTGAGCGACAAGCACCTGACCCTTGACGAGCCTGTGGTGGGTTCGACTGGTGGCAACGACTCGATCGTGAGCCAAGGCAAGGAACTCGACTTTGTGCCAGATTTCGGGCAGACGAAGGTTCTAGAAGCGAGCGGCAAGCTAGGGCGCGGCAAGCGCGTGGAGATACCGGGGCATCCCCTCGCGCCGTCAGGCGTTCCTATTGAACGCATGCTGGTCATCGAGGCATATGACGAATTCCCCGGCATCGCGCTGGTGAGTGCCAGCTACAAGAATGTGGGCACAGTCGATTTTCATATCGATCAGGTGCTCATGCAGCAACACCGCTACAACGCGCAGCAGGTGGACGCAAAGGCGCAGCCCTACGACATGTGGTCGTTTCAAGGATCGAGCTACGACTGGGGCAAGGACGACGTCCAAAAGGTGGTGCGAACTTCTTCCCAGCCGAATTTAATGGGCGAGGCCGTGAAAGGCGGCTATGGAGGCGGGATTCCGGTGGTCGCCGTATGGACAGCAACGATGGGCGAAGCGATCGGCCATGTGGAAACGCTGCCGTGGACTCTGTCCATGCCGTTAAAGGTCGATCCGGATGGCCGCGTGAATTCAAGCATCGAGATTCCGATCGATTCCGATTTGAAGCCGGGAGAGAGTTACTCCACCCCGCGCAGCTTCGTTGCTGTGTATAGCGGGGATTTCTATGAGCCGCTGCGCATGTGGTCGAGCGTTCTGCAGAGAGAAGGATGGAACATCCCGAAGCCTTCGAACGAAGCCTATAACGTGAGTTGGTGCGGCTGGGGATACGAGTTCAACGTCACGCCCAAGCAGATGCTCGGTACCGTGCCCAAGCTGAAGGAACTGGGCATCAAGTGGGCAACGCTCGACGATCG
>QIAL01000683.1 GCA_003225535.1 Acidobacteriota bacterium
GGAGATTGTGAAGTTCTCGACGGGCGAGGGAAGCTTCGAGACCTTCATGTCGATGCGCGCGAGATCCTTATCCTGGCCGGGGTATTGCGTGCCCCATTCGCCAGTTCCCTTGCTGATCACAAGACTCCACTTGTCTGCATTGGGCACGGTGAAGATCGTGTATTTGCCGGCGGGAACATTCGTGCCGCCGACGACGATATCGGCGCTGGTTACGAACGTCGTGGCTTCATTTGCGCCCGTGCGCCATACCTGGCCGAAGGGCACGAGGTCGCCGTATATCTTGCGGCCCTTCATACGCGGGCTGGAATAATCCGTCTTGACCGTTTTTCCGGCGCCAAGGTCGCAAGAGGCGGATGCGGCCGGACTCGGACGCTGAGCGGAGCAGGCGGTGGCGGCTGCAAATGCGAACAGCGCGAGGAGGGCGATTCTTTTCTGCATGGTTTCTCCTTGTGAGTAGCTGGAATAGCAAAAGTTCTTTGACGTTTGAAAGTTGATTTTGTCAGCGGGCCATTATCCTCCATGGCGTGGCGCAGTTACAATCGGTGCATGCCGGTATTCGACGAGAAGCAGGAAGAACTGGAGCATTTCGAAACCATGATGGGTGTTCCGCGCGGACGCTTGGCAGTTACCATGGACACTATTACCGATGCCATGGCGCTGGTCGGCCAGCATGGCGTCTATTGCCAGAGCCAGCGCTGGCCGGGCAAGCCGGTGATGGATATTCAGCTGATCATGAAGAACCTGACTGACGCGAAGGAACTTATTCAGAGCGTGATGGAAGTATTGAAGAAACAGCGCGAATAATTTTGCATCTCACACGCCCCCCTCACATCTTTAGCGCAGTCCCAACTTCAAGGAGGAAGTGATGCACGTGAAGAAGTCCGTAACTTTTGTCTCGATGATGACGATTTGTCTGCTGCTGTGTTCAGCTGTCTCGCAAACGGCTCAGCCCGTCGCCACCACCCTTAGCCCCGAAGAGCGTGAGGCAGCTTTGAAGTTGTTTCAGACCACGCATGACAATTTCCTCAAGTCGATATCCGGACTGTCACAGAAGCAGTGGACATTCAAACCTGCGCCCGACCGCTGGTCGGTAGCGGAGGTGGCGGAGCACATCACGGTCTCGGAGACCACCATCATGGGACTGATCCAGCATCCGCTGATGCAATCTCCCGCAGCGCCGGAGAAGCGCGAGCAAGTGAAGGGCAAGGATCAGCTGATTCTCGAAAAGGTGCCCGACCGCAGCCACAAGGCGCAGGCTCCCGAGATGTTGCGTCCCACGGGACGTTGGGCAACCGAAGCGGACTTGGCGAAGGTTTTTGAGGACGCGCGCAAGGCCAACATGGATTACATTCGGACGACGAATGACGACCTGCGAGATCATTTCTTCGACCATCCGGCATTCGGGACCTTGGATGGGTATCAGTGGCTGCTGCTGCTGGGGACACACAGCGCCAGGCATACGGCGCAGATTGAAGAAGTGAAGGCTGACCCGAATTTTCCGAAAGAGTAGAAGCACAAACCATTAACCACAGAGGGCACGAAGGTACACTGAGGAAAACAAACCTGAGTTCTTTCGTGAGACTTCGTGCCCTTTGTAGTTTGTGCTTTAGGGTTTGAGGGTGACCATCACCACGGCGTGCGGGGCGACACGGGCAGAAAACTTCGCCGTCATCTTGCCCAGATCTTTGTGCTCCCAGAGATCATGGACTGAGGCGCTGAGCGTCTTCGGGTAACCGAGATCCTCCCAATTCGCTGTGATCTCCTGCTCGGACTCGCCGCGGTTGAGTAGGAGTACGGCGCGGCTGCCATCCTTCATTTGTTTCGCCCAAACTTCCAGATCTCCGTTCTTGGCGACGCGCTCGCCTTCGCGTCCGAGCGGATCCTGATCGACGGCGATTACTTCTTTGTTCGTGAGAATGTCGTGAATCTCGGGACGCATATTGCGCAGGTCATTGCCGGCGATGAGCGGAGCAGCCAGGATCGCCCACAAGCTGAAGTGTGTGCGATATTCCGTGTCGGTCATTCCGCCGTTACCTACCTCGAGCATGTCGGGATCATTCCAATGACCCGGCCCGGCATAGGATTGCAGGCCGACCTGCTGATCGAGAATCCCCAGCACGCCGTTCGAGCAGCAACTGCCGTCTGGCCATTTCTGCTTGCCGCCCCATCGGTCATTAATGTCGCCTGTGGTTCGCCACAAATTGCCGCCGACCTCCTGACCCCAAAGCCATGGCTTGGCGGTTCCCCATTCGCAGATGCTGAGCACGATGGGACGTCCGGAGGCGTCGAGAGCGGCGCGGATGTTGGCGTATGAAGCCTTGGCATCCTGCGTTGTGGTGTGGCACCAGTCATATTTCAAGTAGTCCACACCCCAGGCCGCATATTGCACGGCATCTTGATATTCATGGCCGAGGCCT
>QIAL01000684.1 GCA_003225535.1 Acidobacteriota bacterium
GCTTCGTTTCGCGCCATCTGCGCAATGCCCAACGGTTCGACAATTTGATTGGAGGGGATCGTGAGATTTCTGCGCGCGTGGGCTCTTCTCTTGTTCTGCGTTTTGGCGACCACAACCTGGGCCAAAGTGATCCGCATCCCGAGGCAGCCGGACTATCACAGCGGTAAGATCGCCTTCAGTTACGCCGGAAGCGTCTGGATGGCGAATGAAGATGGAACGAACCCGCGGCGGCTGACGGTGAATGCGGCGCGCGATGTATTCCCGCGATTTTCCCCGGACGGAAAGTGGATCGCTTTTTCTTCGAATCGCTACGGAAATTACGACGTGTTCGTAATTCCCGCGGATGGGGGTGAGCCGAAGCAGCTCACCTTCAACAGCGCCAACGATACGGTGGTGGGCTGGTCGCGCGATTCGAAAAACGTGATTTTTAATTCGGCGCGCGGACGTGTGTATCCCGGGGTCTTAAGCCTTTACCGCGTGGCGGTTGCTGGCGGCTTGGAAGTGCCGCTTGATGGAGACTGGGGCTATTGGGGCAGCTATTCCGCGGATGGGTTAAGGTTTGTGTTCAACCGGCATGCGCCAACCTGGTGGCGGAAGCACTATCGTGGGAGTTACGCGGCGGACCTGTGGATCGAAGACGTGAAGGCGAAGACTTTCCGCAAGATTCTAGACCAGAACGTTGCGGATGAAATGAAAACGAACAACACGTGGCCGCAATATGGAAACGGCGAGATTTATTTTGTTTCAGATCGCCAGGTATCGGCGAAGGCAGGCACGCGCGAGGTGCTGCGGTCAACGAACAATCTTTGGAAAGTACCGGAGATCGGCGGAAAGCCGGTCCAACTAACGCATTTCGATGACGGTTCGCTGTTTTTTCCATCGATTTCGGCGGACGGCAAGATCATTGTGTTTGAAGAGAATGCCGGGCTGTGGAAATTGGATACAGTAACGGGCAAGGTCAATGAAGTGAGAATTGAAATCGGAACGGACAGCAAGGAAAACAATTTCGAGGTTCTGCATATCAATGGTGAGGCGGACAGCTACGGTTTATCGCCTTCGAGCCAGCGCGCGGCGATCTCCGCTCATGGAGAGATTTTCACCATTGCGACGGAACACGGAGACGTGAGCCGCGTGACACACAGTTATTCGCGCGAAACCGAACCAACGTGGTCGCCGGATGGAAAATGGATCGCGTACGTGAGCGATGAGGGTGGACGCGACTCGGTGTGGGTGGCGGACTCCGATGGGAGCAATGCGAAAAAGCTCACGGACACGGACAACGAGAAATTGAACATAGGATGGATGCCGGATTCGAAGGCCGTCTATTTCACGAGTTCGGATCATGGGCTTTACATTGTGGACGCGGGCGGTGGACAGCCGCGAAAAATTGCAAGTAACGACGCGGGGAACATCCTGGGATCTCACGTGTCGCCGGATGGCAAGTGGTTCGCCTATGCGAAGCAGGACCGCGATCTTCGCGCGCATGTGCACATCGTTTCTGCACAGGGAGGCGAGGAACACCGGCTTAACGACGATCTCCTGTTCAGCACGCTTGCGCCACGGTGGACACCGGACGGCAAAAAGTTGATTTTCCTCGGCGGCTACGTGCAGGGAGGGTCGGCGACACTGCGGGAGAACGCCGCAGCGTTGTACAGCGTGTCGCTCTCGGAAGAAGAAAAAGACCCGATGAGCCGGGACATCGACAGCGAATCCGCGGCCGAGTCGACGGAGCGCGCAGATTCGTCACGAGGCGGGCGCGCAGCCGCAGTGGAAGCACATGCGGTCGAGGTGAAGATTGAATTTGGCGGGCTGGAGCGGA
>QIAL01000685.1 GCA_003225535.1 Acidobacteriota bacterium
CTTCTTCATCGAACAAGGATCCTCCCAGTACGCTGACATTCCTCTGTCGTTTTTCTTCCTGGCCGCTGTTGCACTTCTGCATTTGTTCCAACAGCGTTCTGCGCAAGTCGCCGATGGGAGTCCGACAGGGTTGTTCGTACTGGCAGGAGCGGCGACGGGCCTCGCCGCCTGGACGAAGAACGAGGGCCTGCTCTTTCTATTCGCGTTTCTGGCCTCACAGATCGCCTCCGTCGCCTGGCGAAGGCATCCGCCGGCGAGCGAATCTCGCCTCAACTCTGGACGCGAGCTTGTTATTTTTCTGCTGGCGATAGCCCCATTCCTTCTCCTAATCCTCTGGTTCAAGCATTTCATTGCCCCCTCCGGCGATTTGTTCTCCGGCCCTGAAGCCATGCTCCACAAGATCCTCACTCCCGCCCGTTACTGGGCGATTCTGCGATGGTATGGAAAAGACTTCTTGCGGTTCGGGAACTGGGTCGTTCCCACCACGATCTTGTTCGTAGCGATCGGTCTCTTGAGCCCTTCAGCCGGAATCCGTCGTCAGAACACTGCACTGCGGTCTTCGGTCCTAACGCTGACGATGACGCTTTGCGGATATTTCGCTGTTTACGTGATCACTCCCAATGACTTGTACTGGCATCTGCGATTCTCCCTAAACCGTTTGTTTCTACAGGTTTGGCCTACGGTTATCTTCTTGTTCTTCTTGTTTGTGAGCGGCCAAGCTTCCTCCGAGTCTCAAGCTGAGCCAAATTCCCGCCAAAACCAGGCAAACCTTTAAGAATTTCGTCAGTCCCACTTGACTTGCAGTCAAATCCTTGTCATAACTATTTGGGTCCATCCGGACGAGTTTGGGGGTGTGTAGATTTGGCAGAAGTTAGACTTCAAGAGGGCGAATCCCTCGAGAATGCTCTACGCCGCTTCAAGCGCAAGGTGCAACAGGAAGACATCATCAAGGAGGTCAAGCGCCACTCCTTCTACCTGAAGCCCGGCGAAAAAAAGCGTGTAAAAGCTGCTCTGGCTCGCAAGCGCGCCAGAAAAAAGACACGCAAAGAACAGGATTAACGCAATGAAGGGCCGCTCCGTCCCGGAGCGGCTCTGCTTGATCTGGCCCCCACCATGTTGAGCTGCATCAGGGATTTCATATCAATATTCTTCCCGGCATAAACGCTATTCAGTAACCCACGCAGTCTTCCGACCGCGTGGCGGGCCGAGTCCAAGGGGCAGTACAAGAGGGGGGAGTAGTAGACGACCTGTCTTTCGGTGTCACCACCGCAGTTCATTCCCCGCGAGTGGGCGCGACGGAAACGGGCTGAAGGAGCCATCCTCAATGGAATTTCAGGACAAGGTGCTGAAGTGCATCGACTGTGGGACCGATTTCATCTTCACGGCCGGGGAGCAGCTTTTCTTTCACGACAAGCAGTTCAAGAACGAACCTAAACGCTGCAAGGCATGCAAAGGCAAGCGACTGGCCGTGGTGGGCGCGCCTCCTGCCCAGGGACAGAACTATCGCTACACGAAGGTTGAGACCCAGGCCACCTGCTCGGGGTGCGGCAAGCAGACTACCGTCCCCTTCCGTCCGACGCAGGGACGTCCGGTGTTTTGCCGGGAATGCTTCCAATCGCGGAGAACACAGGCGTCGGCCTGAACTCCGCCAGTTCGTTGAAGGATTCGGGAGTACGGTACCATAGGGTGTGCCCGGATTCTTTGTAGAAAACTTCGGCTGCCGCGCCACTCAGGCCGATGGCGCCGCTCTCGAACGGCAGTTCGAAGAGCGCGGGCTTGTGCGCGCCCCCAGTCCGACGAAAGCTTCAGTCGTAATCCTCAACACCTGCACAGTGACTGCGAGCGCCGATCAGGACGCCCGCGCCGCGATCCGCCGAGTCCGCCGCCAGAACCCTGAAGCCAGAATCGTTGTCACCGGCTGCTACGCGCAACGCGCCCCGGAAGAAATTGCCGCTCTGCCGGGAGTCGATCTCGTCGTTGGCAACTCTCACAAGCACCAACTGGCGGGAATCGCCCTCTGTGGGCCCGCGAGCGTCGAGAACACGCGACCAGCTTTCGTGCCGCTCGCAGGGTTGACTGAGAACCGAGAACTGAGAACTGACAACTCGATTTTCGTCTCCGACATCTTCGCTCACACCGAACTCCTTGCCGCACCGGTGTTCGATGCCGCCAACGAACGCACGCGCCCCAACCTCAAAGTGCAGGACGGATGCGATAACCGCTGCTCCTTTTGCGTAATTCCCTACGTCCGCGGCCAGAGCCGCTCGCTCTCAATGGACCGCATCGTTCGCGAAGTTAACACCTTGGTGAATGCGGGATATCGTGAGGTCGTCATCAGCGGAATCAACCTGGGCCG
>QIAL01000686.1 GCA_003225535.1 Acidobacteriota bacterium
TCCTCATCGACAAGAATGAACGGCTCATTTGCTGCAATGAGTTTGCCCAAGGTTTCTTTGGCCTTGCGCAGACGCCGTAAGTCGGCGGGTTTGGGCTGGCGTGGTGGCGCGCAAATTGGGACCGGGACTCCCGGTTTTAGAATGACAGCAAGCAAGATCGAGCGATCAATTGTTTTGACCATGGCGCCTTTGAATTTTTGAAAATCCCCGTCAGACCAGAGGCTGCGGTGGCGTTCGAGTTCGTTTGCGCAGAGGTCGGCCTGCTCCGTCTCATTTTTTGGAGTGCTTACAATGACTGCTTTGTTTGATTTTTCAATAGCATCGCGGAGCAACTGGAACCCGTCTTCCTTTTCAAGATGCTCGATGATGTCACCCATGAAAATGAGATCGTAGGAGGGCAGCTTTGGAATTAACGCGCGCGCATCGCCGATATGGATTTCACTGTAAAGATAACGATGCATTTCCGTGACATACCGCGGAAAGCCTTCGATGCCATCGATTCGGACTTGCCAATTCTGGCGCTCGTAGCGGCGGGGATCGCGCTCGGCTGCGAGGATGTCGGTGTATTCACGAAAGAGGTGGCCCCATTTGCCGAAGCCGATTCCAACATCGAGAATCGACCGCGGCTTTAGTTGTCGAATTAAGTGAACGACTGCCGGAATCGTATTGGGTCTGCTGCTCGGCATAGTCAGTCGGTGCGTTGGTAGCTCTCGATGGCCTTCTCGTATATCCCGGCCAGTTGCAGGTTCAACTTATGGATATCGTAGTTTTGCTCCACGAATTTTCTGCCGCGTTGGCCCATCGCAGGCCAGGTTTCAGAGTGCTCGATCAAGAACGCCAGACGCTCCGCAATTGCATCCGGATCTCTTTCAGGAACCAGGAAAGCTGATTCGCCGGCGACCACGCCTTCCGGAAATGCGCCGTGCTGTGTTGCGATCACCGGCAATCCGGAGGCCTGCGCTTCCTGCAAGACCAATCCCTGCCCCTCCTGATCACCATCGATGCTTACGCTGGCGAGAAGAAAAATGTGCGCGCCGTCCATCATACGCCGCACGACCGCACTTTCCCGTGCGCCATGCAACGTTACGCTGTTTTGAAGATTCAACTCGGAAATCAGCTTTTCCATTTTTTGCCTCAGAGGTCCATCGCCGACGATATCATAGCAGAGCGAGGAGTGCCGCTGCTTGAGTTTGGCATAACCACGGATGGCAAATTCGTAGCCCTTGATGTCGACGAGCCGGCCAACTGTGAGCAGCCGAATCGGTTCGCCTGATTTCGGGCTGCGCTCGTGAAAAGGAAATTCAGCGAGGTCCAGGCCGACGGGCAGTTTCTGAATTTTGGATGGCGGGCAGCCCAACTTTTCGACCTGCAGGCGCGTGTATTCGCTGTTTACGGTAATCACATCAGCAGTCGCAAAGAGCTTCACGTAGAAGTCGCCGCCATGCTTTCGGGGGAAGGTCGAAAAATCGTACCCATGAAAGCTGACAATCAGGGGCGCTTTCCACAATTGCCGAGCAAAGCGAAAACTGTTCCCGATCGGCCCGAAATGAGCATGGAGCAGATCGTACTGGCGCCGCATCGAGGTAAGCTTTGCAAGCCGATAAAGGGCTGAAAGGCTCTTTGCCTGGTACCCGTACTCGCTGGGCTTCAGAACGCTCATCGTCAAAGCCGGATGTGATTTCAGGCACGACAGGAGCTTCGGAATTACGCGGGCGAAACGGATGGAATTATGAACCGATTTCTCGGCACCAGGCGGCCAGGTGCGGCCGGTCAGCGGCCAGACCGGGATTTCCCAGGGAGCAGATTCGGGCGGCATATCCATGAAGGTTGCGCGATCCATGAGCCGATGTTTTTCAACTTCACCGGGAATTGGCGTGTTCGGTTCGGCTCGGCAATCGGCATAGATGTCCACGGAGTGGCCCAGGTTGAACAAACCCGCGATCTGGCGAACAATGAAGGTCTCCGAAACAACCGGAAAAGTTCCCACGAACACCGCGATGCGCAGCGAACGATTCATGCGGCGCCTGGAGCGATGACCTGAAACACCTCTGCGTACCGATATTTGGTCGTCATTGCGCCGCGATACTCATTGAGCCCGCGAACTGCGCGATCGTAGTGGAGGTCCTTGCACTGGGAGCGGTGAGCACGAACGGCCTTCAACTTGAACGGCATTACCGAGCTGATGTCTTCCAAATGATCGAACTTGGAAAGCGGCGTCCAAACCTCATAGGTGCGCAAGGTCGGCGCGAGGTCAACTGCCTTAAGCGCCCCCTGAACGAGCGGCAATGCCGCCTTATGGTCCGGATGCCATTCGCCTGGGTGAGGTAGGTAAATCAGTTCCGGTTTTTCGCGGGTGAAGATGACCGTCAACTCGGAAGTCAATCGGTCAGCCGTATCGGCCACGTACCAATCCGGGCCGCGCAAGAAAACGAGGTCAACGAGCCCCAGGATTTTAGCGGCTGCGCGAGCTTCCTTCTCTCTGACGGAGCGCGCCTTCTCCGGAGGC
>QIAL01000687.1:0-1705 GCA_003225535.1 Acidobacteriota bacterium
CAGCTTTCATCCTTCATGAAGTCCTCGGATACGAGCATAAAGAAATCGCCGCAATTTTTGGATATTCAGTAGGAAATTCAAAATCCCAATTGTACAAAGCTCGCAGGCGTTTGCGAGAGCTTCTGGCCGGTATACCCAGGGGAGGGCATCTAAACGCAAAGCTGAAAGTGGTTTGTGTCAACTGAATCCCCAGCGGACACGGGCACGTTTATTGCGTAGCGTCCCGTCAGCCGACCTTGCCCTGCCCGGCAAGATTCTCGATGCATCCGGGATTTGGAGTGACCCGGAGATTTCGCTCTCGCTCTCACTTGAGATCCGCACGTCTTGCGCGTACCGTTGCTGCCTTGGCCTGCCGTTAGCAAGGACTCTTTTGCAGAGCGTGATTTCCTGGCGCTAAGCATATTTGCAGAAAACAATTCGACCGCGAATCAGCGCCCTGATTCAAAGCCGTGCGTCACCATCTAGTTCCCATAATGACCGGTAATATCTGCGTGGAGACCTACCGCCTTGGGGTGAGTAATGGTAGCGGGCTTCGATATTGAACTTGAGGCCTGACGTCATCCCGACTGTAAAACCAACTCCTCCGTTTACGCCGCCAGATGGCACCGTAAAGTTCTTAAGTTGGGCTCCGTGTCCTCTACTTAGTGGAACAGAGTCAGGAAAAAGGCTGACCCCTTGCTTTCCATCAAGACCCTGCGATTTACGGACAAACTGGGGGAATTGTCATAACTACCAGAGTCCTGTCGTTCCTTACGCTGCAAGAAACAAGATCGTTGAGAGCGAATCCGTCTTGACGCGTCATAAAGTTTACGCCCTGCTCAGCATCACGTTCCTTGAGATCTGTCATTTCTAACAGTGTCGACACCAAGACTAAGCGTTCAGCCTTGAGCTGCACAGCTGAAGCTGATGCCTTAGTGCGCGGCTCGGGAAGTCATTCGAGGAGAACAGTGTGAATTACCGACTAGCGATTTTCCTGTGGATTTCTCTCATGGCCCTTCCTTGTGCTGCCTGGGCACAGGAAGGCACTGGAAATGATAACCCAGACGTTACAACGAGCTTGGGCATGCCTCTAAGCGGACCTTTGAATCCGATGAAAAATCACGCAAGCCTTGGCTGGGGAATCAGTGCCGGTGTTGGCGGTAATTTCGACCGACACAATGCCATGATCGGTGAGTTTATGTGGAATTGGTTGTATCCTTCCAACGCAACCCTCGAACCGATTCGCATCGCACTGCAATCCGCAAACGTGAGTGGACACGGCAACCTTTTTGCTTTTACCGGAAACTACCGATTGGAGTTGCGAGGCAGAACTTACGGAACTTACTTTATAGGCGGTCCTGGTTGGTATTACCGTACTGCAAGCCTCTCGCGGCCTGTTCCGACCGGCACACCTATTACATGTTCCCCGGCTTGGCTATGGTGGGGATACAACTGCGCCGCTGGACTCGTCATCACCAATCTGACTGAGGTGCACTCGAATGCAGGTGCTCTCGGGTTCAATGCAGGAATTGGGTTCACCTTCAGAGTCGGTGAAGCACCCAATAGGATGTACGTTGAGTCACGATACCACTTTGCTCACACGGGTAGCATCAGCACGAAACTAGTTGCAGTTACTGTAGGCATTCGCTACTGATGATCTCCGGACAAATCACTTTCGGACGGCGGCTATTAAGTTGTCGGCAATTACCAGCAACGCTTTTGATGA
>QIAL01000687.1:1721-2806 GCA_003225535.1 Acidobacteriota bacterium
TTCCTGCAACTATTACCTCATCGGGTTGGTCTGGGAAGCACCGACGCGGGGAGAACCTCAAAGCTTTAAGGAACGCGAATCTTCGCCGCACTGAACGGGGTGGGCGTTGGTGTGGGTCCCGTCGGAGGACCAAAATAGAGCGCCCGAATCGAGACGGCCTGTCCGGGAACCACATCGGCTGCGCCATTGGCCCCGTCGAAGTTCGTACTTGGGGAGCCATTCGACAGCTGTACAGTTGCGGGCGCGGTCAGCCCGAAAAACGAGGGAAAAGATTGCATGGCGAAGGTATTTGGAGGGGCTGCACTGGCCACGCTGCCGGTGACACGCGTGAAGCGGAGATATACAAAATCTACACTGGCAACCGCCAGAATAGCACCAGAGGCCGGTATGAACGAGACCACATGAACTGCGAGGGTCTGGCCGGGCATCAGAATCGAAGCATCCGTGGCTCCCGTAAAGGTTGAAATCGGAACATTCAGGCCTTTGGTATCCACCGCGAACGGTTTAGGATTCGCTAAAGTAATTCTCACCGGAGCCCCTAGTTCGAGATTGCTACCGATTACGCTATTTGAAGGGTTAAGAAAAAGGTCATTTGTGACAAGCTCGAACTGCGTAGACGACGAGGATGGCAGCCCGACAATGCCCTCAACCCAGTCTCCAGCCGTCGTTGCCAAGGGATCGTATTCCAGAAGAGTGAATGAGCCATCGGCATTCAGAGTCGTTTCCAGACTGGCGACCTGACCCTGCTTTGCGCACATAAAGATGCTGCCGAGATTGAAGGTTGTGCAGTTGGGGGACAGGATCGTCGTGTTCCCCACAACGGCCGTTATCGGACCCTTTGTTGCCGTTTGTACGGTAATGCTCTGAGAGGTCGTATTAACTGATGAAACGCTTCCGGTTACGTCTTCGATGAAGTCTAGTGCGCGAGGGGGCAAACTGCTAGATGCGGGTGGGAGAATCATCGCCGTCAAAACATCGGCTGCGCCAAGGTTTACGCTCGTAATTGCTTGCGTCTGCACATTCAAGATCAATGCCTTTGCGATATTTACGTTAACGGCGAGAGCTGTGCTCTGGGTACCAGTGAC
>QIAL01000661.1 GCA_003225535.1 Acidobacteriota bacterium
ATACCGGCACTCGGAACTGAAACTGTTCGTAGCTGGAATACGGCATGTCCCGCCGCAGATCGATATCCACGCCACTCGCTCGCAGCGTCGGCCCAGTTGCCCCCAGCGCCATGGCATCTTCCGCGGTCAACAGGGCGACACCTTTCGTCCGCATCATCCAGATCGGATTCCCCGTCAGCAGATTCTCGTACTCATCCACTCTCTCCGGGAAGTAGCCCGCAAAATCGCGCACCCGGTCGAAGAATCCGAGCGGTGGCTCCAGCGCAATCCCGCCTACGCGGAAATACGAGGTCATCATCCGCTGTCCACTGACCATCTCGAAGAACTTCAGGATTTCTTCACGCTCGCGGAAGCAATACAGGAACACCGTCATCGCACCGAGGTCCAAGGCGTGCGTGCCCAGCCATACCAGGTGCGAATTGATCCGGGTCAACTCGTTGAGCAGCACCCGTAGCCACTGCGCCTTCGGCGGAATCTCCAGTCCGAGCAACTTCTCCACCGCCAGCACGTAGCAGAGATTATTCGTCAGGGGGCAGAGGTAATCGATGCGGTCGGTCAGGGGCACAACTTGCTGATAGAACTTTGCCTCGCAAGTCTTCTCAATGCCGGTGTGCAGGTAGCCGATGTCCGGCATCAGGCGCACAACGGTTTCGCCGTCGATCTCCAGCAGAACGCGCAGCACGCCGTGCGTTGACGGGTGCTGCGGCCCCATGTTCAGGATCATCGTTCGATCCTGTCCGGGCTCCAGCACTGGCGTGGGATTGAGGTGGGCCATCTAGCGGTAGCCCTCCACCGGATAATCTTTGCGCAGAGGGTGACCTTCCCAGTCTTCGGGCATCATGATGCGCCTGAGATAAGGGTGCCCGGCAAATCGAACCCCAAACAGATCGAAGACTTCGCGCTCGAAGTAGTTTGCCCCTGGCCATACAGAGGTAATGGAATCAATTGTGGGACTGGAACTGTTCAAGCGAACCTTGAGCCGAACGCGTTCCTTCTTCGAGATCGACAGCAGATGATAAACGACCTCAAATCGCGGCTCCGACGGATACCAGTCCACGCACGTAATATCCGAAAGAAAATTGAACGGGCACACCGAATCGTCTCTCAGCAACGCGCACGCTTCGCGGATGTCCGACCGGTCCACGTAAATCGTCATTTCGTCGCGATCGTATTTCACGCCTTGAACCGCGGACTCCTTCCAGCCCAGCAGGCACGCGATAGCTGGATGATTCTTGAGCTCTGCGAGGTCGGTGATGGCGGGTGCCACGGGCATCAGCGCGTTTTCCTTCCCTCGGCGGTCTCACCCCAGTCCAGAACACCTTTCTTCCACACGTAAAAGAATCCGACCAAGAAGATTCCGATGTATACCAGCATCTCCCATAGCCCAAACATGCCTTGGCCGTCCGCCTTGAGTTTCTTCAGAATTACGGCCCAGGGATAGATGAAGACAGCCTCAACATCGAACAGAATGAACAGCATAGCGACCAGATAGAACTTCACGGAGAAGCGCTGGCGGGAGTCCCCGATCGGGGTCATGCCGCACTCGTAGGGCGACATTTTGGCGCGGGTGGGCTTACGCTGCCCGATCAGCCAGGAAAGCAGGACAATCGCGACCGCAATCCCGCCAGCCATAAGAATATGGATGAGAAACGGGAGGTAGCGAGCGAAGTAATTGTCGGGCATAGGAGGAGGTATATATAATTCGCGCCAAGTGATTGCTTAAACGTTCTAGATTATGGGCTTACACTCGCGAGTGTCAAGCGAGCGAGAGGAATTTCGTAATTGTGTAATTTGGTAATTGAGTAATTGAAAAGCGGTCGCGATCACGGCCGAAAACACGGAATCTGAGATTTTCAATTACCCAATTACACAATTACCCAATCACTCAATCGTTATGATTTTTGGCTTCAACACCGACGTAAAGCACGGCGACACCATCTATCACGTGCAGAGCGAAGCGCGTGAGGGCGAACTCCTCCTCCAGACGCAGGTATTCGTGCGCGGCCGCTGCATCGGCAAGAAAGCTACCTCCTACGCGAAAAAGGCATCGGAGGCACAGTTCGGCGATGCCCAGAAAGAACAGCAGTTGCGCGAGCAGCATCGTCTCGTGCTCGACGCCATACGGGAAGGGAAACTCGACAACGTTCTTGATCACCCCGAACCCGAAGCACTTGCCACGGTCAAGGAGCTCGAAGTTCAGTGGCTCAACGCGGATTCCGTCCTGGCCGACCGCAATCTCACGATGCAATTGCGCGTAACCGAGGGAGGCGCAGCCGCGTCGGGAGCACGCCTGATCTTCCG
>QIAL01000662.1 GCA_003225535.1 Acidobacteriota bacterium
CTTGCTCAGAGCCTTCATACTTTTGTCGAGCGCTTCCTTTGCTTTGGGGGCAAGCAGCGGTTTTGCCGTTACTCCGGCATCCCCCTCCGGGGCCGAGTCGCGCTGCAGGGTGGCATCGACTTCATATCGCATGGCCACCGAGACGTTCAGGTCCTTTTGTGTCGATTTGTAACCTGTGGCTTCGACGACCAGGGTGTAGTCGCCAAAGGGAAGAGAACCGAAGAAGGCGCGTCCGTGCGAGAGCCCGGCGTCGCCGGCAGGGACCCCATCGTGCAACAGCTTTACGGTGCCCGCAGTTGTGATCGCTCCGCCTGCGCTGTTACGAACGGTCAGAGAGATCTCCGGCCGGTCGGTGCGAAGAGTCGAATTATCGCTCGAGCTGTCTTGAGCGGTTGCGCAGAAGAGTGACAACAGGAACGCGGCGGCCAGGGGCCTGAAGAATAGTGCGATGTGAGAATTCCGATGCAGCGTGGCAGAACGCATAAACCCCACCCGTTAGGCTCAAGCCTAGTACCGACGGGCACGAGCGTCAAGGAAGGAGCCCTCAGAGCTTGCTTTGCTTTTCGTGCAGAATCGCAAACCTTGGGATTTTCCTCTTTCGCAATCGTGGCTCACGACAAGCGACTCGCTTGCGAAACAAAACGCCCCGCTCACGAGAAATTTGTGAGCGGGGCGAAATCAGGCCCTCGGTTAGGAGGGGTTAGAAGGTGATCTTTCCACCGAGCTGCACAATGCGCCCGGGGAAGAATGCGTTGGGTTGGCCGAAGTGGGCATCACCAAAGTTAGTAGGCATGCCGGAGATCTGCGGATGGTTAAAGGTGTTAAAGGTTTCCAGCCGCAGTTCGAACTGGCTGCCACGAGCTTCGCTGAACACGAAGTTCTTGAACAGCGACAGGTTCCAGTTGTCACGGCCCGGGCCGTTGATTGCGTTGTGGCCGAGGGTACCCCAGTCGCCGTTGGCCGGGTTAGCAAACGCCGAACCCGTGATCCACTGCTGTTTTGTGTGCGGCGAGGAGAGGGCGCCAGTCTTGTCGGGCCGGTTGGTTCCGCCGATACCGTTGCCGCCCTGATCGCCGGTCAGCCCAATGTTGAGCGGTGTACCGGATTCAATCGTCACGATGCCCGACACCTCCCAGCCTCCGACAAGCGTTCTTGCGAGCGCGTTGGAGGCGTGCCGCATGAACGGCAGCTCGTAGATGAAGTTGAACGAGAGGTTGTGCAGACGATCATAACCAGACCGTCCCATATCGTACTGCCAGCCGCTATATGGGTTGGAGACGTTAGATAGATCGCCGCCGCCGCTGCCTCCTGTGGTGGGGTCATAGGAACGAGAGAGCGTATAGAACACACGCAAGCTCAGGTCACGCTTGATTTGCGAATTGAGATCTACTTGCAGACCATTGTAGTGAGCATTGGCTCCGTTGGTGGACATTCTGACCTGACCAAAGCCTAGGTACGGGTTTACGGTGTTGCGTTGAACCGTGTGGTCAATGATCCCCGGAAGATCCGACGGATTCGGAAGGTTGATGTCCGTGTAGTAGTTCTGCTGGCGGCTCTGGTTCCCAACGTACATAACGGCGAGCACTGTCCGAGAAGCAAGGGAGTGTTGAACGCCGAAGCTGTACTGGTAAGCCACAGGCAGTTTGTACCGGTCAATGGCCAGTCCGGTGATGCTGGCGGCGGTAATCGGAGCTGTCGCCGGTCCACCCAGGATGGTTTCGCTGGGGTTATCCAGCGATACGTTGCTTAAGTTGACGTTGGCACTGAACGGAATGTTCGGGCCGGCATTGTACATGTCGTTGCCCTGGATGCGTTCATACATGGCACCGAAACCGCCGCGCAGAACCGTCTTGCCAGAGCCCGTCAGGTCGTAGGCAAAGCCGACGCGCGGACCAAACGCCGCCCAGTTCGTATTCACTAACCCTTTCGGGACGCCGGGCGTCGTGCCCGGAATGCCGATACCGTTCAGATAGAACTGGGTGCCAGCGGCCTTAAGAATTGGGTTCGGGCTCGGACCCAGATCCGGGCTGGAGGGGTCAAGGTTGCCATTGCTAAGGACAGTGGCTGGCTTCGTCGGGTCGTAGAGATTCGGATAAAAGTTGCCCATCCGATTATTGGCTTCGTAGGTGTGCGGCACACCATCCCAGCGCAGACCCAGGTTCAAGGTCAGTCGCTTGTTCACGCGCCAGTTGTCCTGTCCGTAGAATGCCCAGGAAACGTTGTTCCATAACCCTTTATCTTGCACAGCGAGCTCGTTGTATCCGCTGGAGAAGCCGAGGAGGTAATCGGCGAAGTCGAGCCCGGTATAGCCACCGCCGAAGTTAAACGCGCCCTGCGTGTTGCCAAACAGGTCCTGGACCTTCTTATAAAGCGCCCAGCTGCCACCAAACTTGAATTGGTGCGCACATGGCCAGCTGTTGTTTCCGAACACCGCGCCCGTCGAGCCCTGCAGGTTGATGTTCGGGAGTCGGTTGTCATTGTTCGGGCCAGTAAAGAGGCGGTGGGAGGTGTCGTATTGCGTCCCATCCGCAGAAATCAGACCAGTCGGAGTAATGTTGATCCGGTTGCCGTTGTAGTTAAAGGCGACCTCGTTCAGCAGCGTGGGGCTGATGGCATAGGTCGTGTGAACGACGCCGCTGTAGGACGGGTTACCAAAGAATGTGCCCTGCACCGGAGTGTTGGAGGTATTCCACAAGCTGGTACCAAACGTCTGGCCCACCGATTCGTCGACGAAATGTCCAAACACCGAGAACTTGCTGCTGAAGTTGTGATCGACGCGGATAATCTCTTCCCGCAGGTTCGTGGGAGAGTTGTTGCCGCCAATGAATTGGTTGCCGGTGTTGGGCGCCGGAAAAATCCCACCGTACTTTCCTCCCGCGGTTAGCAAAGCCTGTCCGTTGGCACTTAACAGGGTCGATGGAAGCATTTTGGTTGCGTCGTAAAGCGGTTGGAATGTGGGGTTATTCGCAACGGTGACCTTCGAATTAGCGGAACAGCCCCCGCTCGCATCCGGAGTACTCATTGTCAGACCGGCCGCCTGAAACTGCGCTGCTATGGCGTCACTTACCTGGTTATTGGCGCCGCCCGACACCCAGCAAGGCGTGTGAAGCCCCGAGAACGGAATTGCGGCTCCGGCGGAGTCTTTCGCATCCGCTGGCAGTTGGTTGGCGAAATCTCCGGTATACCAATCAGTGTACGGAACCGTCTGCTGGAGAGTGGCACCGTTGATATACTTGCGCCATTCCATGTTATAGAAGAAGAACGTCTTGTGCTCCTTGGCCCAGAAGTCGACTGGACCTCCAACGTTAAAACCGAAGGTGTTCTGGCGGAGCTCGGCCACGGGTTTCGGGGCCCGATTGTTGTAGGTACGGGCATCGAACGCGTCGTTGCGGTTGAACTCCCAAGCAGCCGCGTGGTAATCCTTGGTTCCCGACTTTAGAACCAGCACGTTGGTTCCGGCCGATGACAGGCCGTAGTCGGCGCTGTAGTTGGACGTAAGGGTACGGAACTCGGCAATGGCATCCGCAGACGGCGCGATGCTCATGCCGCCGGCGCCGCCGCGGTCGTC
>QIAL01000663.1 GCA_003225535.1 Acidobacteriota bacterium
CTAGGTCTTCATCGAAGAAGTTGCCAGCTGCTACTTCTTTCTGGATAAGAGCCACAGCATTGGTTGCCTTGTGCTCTTCTTTGAAGGCTGCGAGCTGGGTAAAGTCAAAGCCATTGGTGGAGATCCACACCTGCCAGAATCCGGTATCAGGGTGCTGGACCGTACCTGCAGCGATCTGGTTCGGTCCCAGCGGCGCTTCCTCGTCGGTAGCCTGATAGAAGGCCTCTCGTTCCTTTGGCTCGCTCACAACAGTAACCGGACGCTTGGGATACTTCCCAGTGCCATCTGTGAACTTTGGGCGTTTCTTCTTGCTCATACGTCCTCAGTTTCTCGCAGTGCCTGGGCTAGTTGGTCTTGCTTTGCCTTCGTTGCCTCGTCTAGATTCTCATCGTTGCCAGTGAGTTGAGAGAGCTGATCTAAGACTATCCTGATCTCAGCAAGTTGCTCTTCACTGAACGCTTCAGCAAAATTGACCAGTAGCACATCGACATAGCCTCGCAAGATACCATAAGCGGTAAAGTAGCGCTCCGGTTGCGGGAGTTGTGAAAGCTCCTGGATATTCTTTAACCTAAATTTGGCCCAAACTAGCGGCATGGAATCCCGAGGTCCAGAAGAGCTTGCGAAAAGCACAGTGAAGTCTGCTCTCTAATGGAAACGACAACGGTTGTTCAACATGAGGAGAGGACTCACTATGACAGAGTGTATCACAGGTCATTATACCCCAGCAGCCAGTCTGGCGGCCCTGGGAGTCAAGTTACAACAGATCAACTTCTTTGGACCAATCCAGCAGTTGGTCCATATTGCCCAGAAAACCGTGAAGTACAGTCCCGTGGACAAGCTCTATGACGGCTTCATTGCCATGTTGGCAGGAGCCCATGGGATGGTGGAGATCAATACACGCTTGCGAAGCGATCCTGCCTTACAAGCGGCCTTTGGACGGACAGCTTGTGCCGAGCAGTCGGTGGTGCAGCAGACGTTGGATGCTTGCACCGATGAGAATGTGACCCAGATGCAGCAAGCCCTCGATGAGATCTATCGAGAGCACAGTGCCACCTATCGGCATGACTATGGGAGCCGCTATCAGATCCTTGATATAGACATGAGCGGTATGCCGTGTGGCCCAAAAGCGGCTATGGCAACCAAGGGGTATTTCGCCAACCAGCGCAATCGGCGAGGTCGACAGCTGGGGCGGGTAGTAGCATCGCTGTATGATGAAGTGGTCACCGACCGACTTTTCGACGGCAAGACCCAACTGACCAAAGCCTTACAACCGCTGCTTTTGGCAGCAGAGCAGACGTTAGACCTTGATGAGGGCAAACGCAGACGCACGATTGCACGCGTGGATGCCGGAGGAGGCAGTCTGGATGATGTCAATTGGATGCTCTCCCGAGGTTATCTCGTCCATACCAAGGATTATTCGGGCAAGTCGGCCACTAAATTGGCCAAGAGCGTCCAGCAGTGGTTCGACGATCCTCACATTCCGGGACGGCAATTCGGCTTGGTCACCGAGCCTGCTCTCTGCTACGTGCGCAAAGTCGTCCGCATTGCGGTGCGCTACCGAAAAGGCAATGGCAAATGGAAATCCGTCGTGCTCATCTCCGCCCTGCAAGCCCAGGATGTTCTCACTGTGACGGGAGAGCCCACCTCATCTCTCTTAGATCAGGCAAGGGTGCTCTTAGCCTACGTCACCTTTTATGACCAGCGTGGCGGCGGAGTAGAAACCTCTTTGAAAGAGGACAAGAGCGGATTGGGGCTCGCCAAACGCAGCAAAAAGCGCTTTCCAGCTCAATACATGCTCGTGCTCTTGGGCAGCTTAGCCCATAATGTGGTCGTCTGGGCACGAGGGTGGCTCAGTCAAACGACTGACAAACTCAGCGGCTATGGTATGCTGCGCATGGTTCGCGATGTCTTGCACGTTAGTGGATTTCTGCTCTTTGATCACGCTGGTCATGTCCAGCAGATCATTCTCAACCAATATGCTCCCTTAGCCCGTTTCCTTTCTCACTCCCTACGTGATATTTTGTCTCCCTTGTACATCTCAGTCCATTTAGGAAAAACGTAGTAAATTTACTCCATTTCCTTTGAAGAATACTATACTTCTATACTATTCTATCACTCAAATACCTATCAGATATTTGGGATATATAACCATGCTCATTTTCTCTAAAATAAATCATCTTTATGTTATATATTATTCACAGTCCTATCATATATCATCCCCTCCCTCTCTCTATCCACATTATCTTTTCTTTCATCTTTATCGTATCACGTCCCTTTCGAGAGTTTCCCTCCCTTCTCTAGCTCGGCCTTTCCACAGCTCTTCTGTCACTGTCTGGCCCTCTTTCAAGCTCACTGCCATCC
>QIAL01000664.1 GCA_003225535.1 Acidobacteriota bacterium
GGAAGGGGTGCGCCGCGCCGCCACTATTGCCTTGCATCCCGGCAGGCTTGGGCGAACTGGTGAAGATATCATATTCGCGCGAGCCGGGAGTATAATCACGCGCGATTCGGGCTTCACTCTACAGGAGAGAAAAACATGGTCATGGATTGGAATCAGTACCATAAGGAAATCGGTGGCAGGGTTGGTGAGCTTGGCAAACTCTCGCCTGACACCCTTCGCGGGTATCAGACACTGAGCGCCGCCAACTCGAAGACGACCAAGCTCGGCGAAAAGACCCGCCAGTTAATTTCCCTTGCTGTCGCCGTCACCACTCGATGCGATGGTTGCATCGTGTTCCACACCGACGCCGCTCTGAAGGCCGGCGCGACCAGGGAAGAGATTTCCGAAGCTCTGGGCGTCGCCGTTAGCATGAACGCCGGAGCGGCCCTGATTTATTCTGCTCGCGTGCTCGATGCCGTGGAGGCAAAGTCCGCGGCAGCTCACGGCGCCTAGCACAAAATTAATCGTAATACTCCTGGCCGAGGTGGGTGATGAGATCCTCGCCCTTCATCCACCGCAGCGTGTTCTTCAGCTTCATGGATTGAATGAAAAGGTCGTGCTCGGGGTACAGCCCGGGCGCCGTCATCGGCGACTTGAAATAGAAGCTGAGCCACTCCTGGCTGCCGCGCATTCCCGCGCGTTGAGCCAAGTCAAGGAATAGCACGAGATCGAGCACGATCGGCGCGGCCAAGATGGAATCGCGGCAAAGGAAGTCCACCTTGATTTGCATGGGGTAACCGAGCCAGCCGAAAATATCGATGTTGTCCCAGCCTTCTTTGTTGTCGCCACGCGGCGGATAGTAGTTGATGCGCACCTTATGGTGCATCTTGCCGTACAGCTGCGGATACAACTGCGGCTGGAGAATATATTCCAGCACACTGAGCTTGGACTCTTCTTTTGTCTTGAACGAGCCCGGGTCCTCGAGAACTTCGCCGTCACGATTGCCAAGAATGTTGGTGGAAAACCAGCCATCAAGTCCCAGCATGCGCGCCTTGAACGCAGGGGCAAGAACAGTCTTAAGAAGAGTCTGTCCGGTCTTGAAGTCTTTTCCGCAAATGGCCACATTGTGATCGTGGGCGAGCTGCTGAATTGCCGGGATATCCACGCTGAGGTTCGGCGAACCGTTGGCATAAGGCACGCCGCTAGTCACCGAGGCCCAAGCGTAGAGCATGGACGGCGCGATCGCCGGATGATTGGCCTTCATGGCTTCAACGAATTTTTCCGGCGTGGAGTGCACCTCTTCGGGCTTCACGAAAGATTCCGTCGAGCCACACCAGCAGGTGACCATGCGCGAAACGCGTGAGGCCTTGCGGAAATTCTCTATGTCTTCCTTGATTTGCAGCGCCAGCTCGTACTTATTCTTGCCCTTCTTGATGTTGGGGCCGTCAATCAGCTTCACAAAATCGTGGTCGAACGCGGCTTTCATGGGCTTGATAGTGGACAGAAAAGGCTTCACCTTTTCCAGGTCTTGCGGGTTCAGGACACCCGCATTCGCCGCGGACTGATAGGCGTTGTCCTTGAAAATATCCCAGCCGCCAAAAGTGAGATCCTTTAACTCGGCAAGGGGAACGAATTTATGGATGAGTGGCGAACGCCCTTCGGTGCGCTTGCCCAGGCGAATCGTGCCCATCTGCGTGAGCGATCCAACGGGCTGCGACTTGCCCTTGCGGACGAGTTCGACTCCAGCCATGAACGTGGTGCTGACAGCGCCCATGCCCGGCAGCAGAACTCCAAGTTTCCCCTTGGCGGGCGCGATTTTGGAAGGCTTTTCCATGCCGCTCCTTTTATTGAACGATCAGAATACGATCGACGGTAGAAATGAATTCAGAACAAGAATACGCGCAGCGGTAGCGTGCCGCGTCCCCGAACAAACAAATAATAATGAGGGATGCGGCAAAGATTTGCAAATTGGGAGCGAAAAAATCAGGCCACTCCTCCCTTGAAACGAGACGCCGGCAGCTCAAGAATCACAGGCGCTGGTGTAGACATTCAAGACAATCGCTTCTTGATTTGGCAGGCCTACGAGCCTTCGCCGGGGTTAAAGTGAGACAAACGATGCTAAGGGCGTATGCCCTAAAGGAGTCTCGAATGAAGTTTTCAAATCGATATTGGGTGTTCATCCTTGCCGCGGTAATTTTTGCGATCGGCGCTTCAATCTTGAGCAGT
>QIAL01000665.1 GCA_003225535.1 Acidobacteriota bacterium
AGCGGGTACACCGGGGCTGTGACTCCGGAGTTGCAGAGAAGGATCATTCCGATTGGATCGTTCATTATCACGACTGAGATCCTGCCGGCGGGGTTGGCGAAAGAATTGAGCCCGCGCAACCGGATGATTTATGACTCGAAGAATTATCTCTATTACTACCGGCTGACGCCTGACCGGCGGATGCTGTTTGGAGGGCGGGCGGCGTTTTTTCCGGAGAATGATGAGACGGTGCGGCGCAGTGCCGATCTGTTGCGGCGGGGGATGATTGATGTGTATCCGCAACTACGGGATGCGCGGGTCGAGTACGTGTGGGGCGGCACGCTGGATTTTGGGTTTGACATCATGCCGCACGCGGGAGAGATGGATGGGATGTACTACGCGGTCGGATATGCGGGGCATGGCGTGGCGATGGCGACGTATCAGGGGCAGAAGATCGCCGAGTTGATGGCGGGGGATAAGCCGGAGAATCCGTTTGTGGGGATACGGTTCCCGGGGGCGCCGCTCGGGTTGTACAACGGGAAGCCGTGGTTTTTGCCGTTTGCGGGAGCTTGGTACAAGGTGCTGGACTGGGTGAGCTGAGGTGCACCATTGTGGTGTAAGATGGTGTCATGAAATCGATGAAGCAGGTCCGTCGTAGCGTGACGCTGCCCGGCAAATTGGCCGAGCAGGTGGAGCGGATCGCGCGCAAGAAACGGCTCAGTGACAATCGTGTGCTGGTGGAATTGCTCGAGCAAGGTCTTGAAGCACAGAAAGAGAAAGAAAAGGCTTTCTTCGAAGTGGCGGAGCGCTTTCGGGCCGCCTCGGATCCTGACGAAATAAAACAGTTAGGCGACAAAATGGGTCGATTCATTTTCGGTGAGTAATGCCGCAGATCGAGACGTGGTCTCGCCTTCCTCTGGCGCTGCGCGATCACCTGGTGGAGCGCATGCGCGATCGCAACATCAGCGTCGAACATCTGAACCAACTTCGCCTATGGATAGCCGGCAAGCCCGAGGTTCCGGAGGGTCCCTGGTTTAAGGACTTCGGTTCATTCAAGCTTTGTGGTGAGGGCAATATCCAAAGACTTTTCTACTTGCGGGTCAGGTTGCCGTTGGGCGCAAGCTTTGATGACAAAATGTTGGAAGATTGGGGAATGATTCATCCGGATCAGGTTGTCGAGCTGCGCTCGACGGACAGCCGAGGGCGGCGGTCCCCACATGATTCTTTGGGCTATCGAAAGATGGATCAATTCTCCGCGGTGCGCGGATTCCGGAGTTTGAGAAGGCCGTAGACGATCGGGCCGACTACGATCGCGATGGCGCCGCCTATCGTGGCGAAGCGATTTCCTCCTAACAGCGCCACGATCGCCATCAGGATCGGCGCGGCGACTACATAGAACATTCCTGCGGCTTTGCCTGGAACGACGAAGGAACGTGGCAGGTCGGGCCGGCTGCGGCGTAGCTTCCATGCTGAGAGGACGGTCAGGATCGTTGTTGCGGAGCACAGCCAGATATAGACGGAGATGAGCTGGCCTAAACTCTGCCAAGCTAACGCTGCGTAAATGACCGCTGAGGCGACGATCGCGAGCCATGGTGTGCCGTAACGGGCGTGTTTGCGGGTCAGGAGGTCGGGAAGGTATCCATCCTCGGCCATGGCGAAGGGCATACGGGTCGTGGTGAGGATGGTGCTGTTCAGCAGGGCGACGTTGCCGATCATGGCGGCTAAGGTCATCCAGGTGCCGAGCCAGGGACCGCCGATCATACGGGCTGCGTCAGAGAAAAATCCGGTGTGCCATTGGTTCCAATTGCCTGCGGAAGCGAGTCCGGCGAGCGTAGGCAGAAAATAAGCGGCGATCGACAACGGCACGACCAGCGCCAAGGCGCGAGGATAAGATCGCTGCGGGTTCTCCACTTCTTCGGCGACCGTCGAGAGCTGCTCGTATCCGGAGTACAGCCACAAGCCCAGGGCCAGGCCCACGCCGAATATTTTGAATGTTGCCTGATGGGGCACAAGCCAGGGGTGAAACGGGTTGAAGTGCCAGCGCGTGAACGCGATGACGACCATCGCAATCACCGGGATGAAGATGAAAATCTCGAGGGCGGTGGCGACCTGGCCGACCATCTGAATGCCGCGAACGTTGACCCATGTCAGCAGAGCGATGAGCCCAACCGAAATGAGGTAATGCTCCCACCAGGTCATCCGCGGAAAGGGATACTTCAGATAATCGGCGAAGAGTACGCCGTACACACCGCCGAGACAGAACGACGCAGTCCAATTCCACCATCCAGCGAGGAATCCCCAGAAGTCACCGAAGGCGGCGCGCGTCCAGCGATAGAATCCGCCTTCGACCGGCATGGCTGTCGTGAGTTCGGCCGACACTAGCGAGACTGGAATGCACCAGAAGAAGGGAATGATCAGCAAATAGAGGAGGGTGATGCCTGGCCCCGAGGTGGTGACCATGTCTTCGAGGCCG
>QIAL01000666.1:0-2492 GCA_003225535.1 Acidobacteriota bacterium
TGGGGCTACGGCTACGGAGGCTACGCCAGCGCCAACGTATATGGCCGGTGGGGCAATACGGCTTACGCCAACACTCGCGCTGCTTGGGCGAATCCGTATACCGGAAACTACGGTGGCATGAGTCGAACGTCTTTTCAGAACACGCAAGGTGGCACGGTGGGAGTAGTCGGCCGCGGCGCCAATGCCAACATCTACACTGGCAACACTGTCGCAGGGCGTGGGGCCATGGGTTATAACCCGACAACGGGCGTTGTGGCTGGTGGCGGCGCGGGATACGCCGGGAATATGTACACCGGACAAGGCGCGGCCGGGCGCGGGGGCTTTGCCTACAACACAAACACGGGCGCCGGCATAGCGGCGGGCAATAACAATATCTACGCGGGCAAGGACGGTAACGTTTACCGCTATGACCGGCAGAACGGCAATTGGTCCCAGAACAATGGCAACGGCTGGAAATCAACCAGTCGAACTCAGTCCGGCATGCAGCAGCAACAGCAAGCACGTTCTACGGGACAACAACGTACCCAGAACTTCAGTCGCTCGATGAGTGGAGGTGGAATGCGCGGCGGCGGAGGCCGCAGAAGGTAGTCGATACAATGCCGGGTCGTGATGGAGTTTTATCCGTCGGGCTGACGGAGCGACCTATCGCCCACGGATTGCCTCCCTCTCTATTTCAACAACCCTTTCTTCACCCCTATCCAAGCAAGGCAGACCACCGTGCTCAAGGAAGAGGCCAAGATCACCGCTGCCTTTCCAATCGCCCAGGCAAATGCACTTGCATCAGATGTAGCCATTTCATCACCTCCATGGCAGCCCCTTTAGACTAGTAACCATCAAGCGGTCCTGGCGCGCCTGCAGATCGACTCGCATCTTTTCAGCGAGGACTTCGTCCTCGCGTTAAAGTGGCGCGGCAAATCGTACGGGAAGAAGGGTTGCGAGAAAACTGGCAAAAGACGCAGTTGTGTGGGGCGATATTACCGACAGTGTTACTCGGTGTAGAGTACGAGCAGTATTCCTAGTGCAGCAACACAGCTAGGCCACAACCACGCTACAAAGGACCGGCGCCATAACGTGCTGTCAAGGATGACTTTGAACAGAACAACAAGAACCCCAACCAAGGCGAACCAGAGGTGCTCGCGTTCGACTTTTACCATTGCGGCCGTCATGCGATGCGGCTGACCATTGCCGTTGTGCCTGTCTATCCCTTCGTGTCCAGCCGCCTCCAGCTGTGGCTGATAAACCTCCGGAGGTGCAGATAGCAGGCATCATCCGATGATCATGTGGCAGCAGATCGCTGGGACTCTCGGATACGGGCGCTTCCGTCGTTCTATCAGCCAACCAGTAAACTACATACTTGCGCGCCTCCCGAGACGAACCGCTCGATGCGCCGGTATGATCGTGAAACAGTAAAAGCACGATGCCAAGAACTGCAAGCACTGGGAAGCTCCAGGCTCGCCAGAATCGGTTTAGTTTGGCATTCACCCGGAGGCACTCAATAATTCCCATCACCACAAGCAATACTGCATAGATTTTGTGCTGTCGTGCCTCAGCGTCATGATGAATCAGCCACGTCCAGCTTAGGTTACCCCGCGGCCACATTTCTTTGTCACTCCAGGCAGCCAGGAATAATCCGGCGACCACAAACAGAAATGGCCAGACACGCTCCAACGGCCGCAAGCGTTTTGATGATTGAGTTCCGATTACCAGCATTCCGATCGCAATCAATGCATAGCCAAGCAAGTGGTGGTTGAGTTCAGAAGCAGGTTTGTTGGGATCCTGCTCCGCTGAGGCCCAGTGTGCCTTCTATGTCTCGGCTGAAAATAAGATACCTGCGGGCTGCAAGGAAAGCCGAACCGGAAATGTCGCGATGCAGCAGACCGCGAGAAATATCACTGGGATCAGCTTGCTTTCCGCCTTGAATCGGGCTTGCCTTTTCACCCTTTAGCCCCCAAACATGATTGGATTGGCCGTGTGTCGGTTTTTAACTCCAGCTTGCTACCGAGGAAGATCCTGGTTCCCTGTTGCTCCTGCAACCACCGATGCCGACTCCAAGCAATGCGGAATCGAATCGTGGAACACGGATACTCACCATAAACATCTAACAGTTGCAGGAGTTGCCAGCCCACAGAACAGAAGTGATCCCGATAAGAATTATTGTTAGGCTTTCATCTCAGCTTCTTCTACACAGTGGATGCTGAAGTCGGCTACTGGCACAATTGACAGTGGGTCTCGCCGTAAGGTAACTAATGGACGCGCGCCGCCACGGGGCTCAGGTCTGTTCTGACGACACGTAGTTTTACAAGGTTCACGGCGCGGGACCAAACACACCTACGATTCTTCGGCTTCTCTGCCTGTCATTCCTGCCAGTTCACTCCTCTTGGCCTGTATGGTCAGATGCCAACGAACTTGTACGACGCTGTAGTGTTCGCGCTCAGCCTCACAACCTGGGTTCCAGGGTACTAACCTAGCCGGATCGCATCCAGCGGTAACGC
>QIAL01000666.1:2525-4056 GCA_003225535.1 Acidobacteriota bacterium
AACCGGCTGTGGAACCCGAAGTTTCTTAAGACAGACGTGGTGGTAGAGAAGGCGAAAAACGGCGATATCACCGCGTTGGCGGAACTGTATACCCTTTACAAGACCCCCGTCTATAACTTGTGCCTGCGGCTGACAAGAGATGTTCTGGATGCCGAAGATCTTACGCAGGAGGTCTTCCTTCGGGTGTACCGCAAGTTAAGCAGCTTTCGTAGTGAGGCCGCGTTCGGATCGTGGCTGTACCGGGTGGCCACGAATGTCACCCTAATGCATCTTCGAAAGCGGCACCTTAAAGAAATACCGCTCGATGAGTTAGAACTCCAGACCCTGGAGTGTGCCTCGCGATCCGGAATTCGTGATCGTTGGGACCCCATCGAGCGTACTGCTCTGCTGCGAGCGCTGTGTGGTCTATCCAAGAACAGAAGAACTTTAATCCTTTTACACGACCTCAAGGGATTGAGCCACAAAGAGGTTGCCCAAAGTCTTGGCGTGACTGCAAGCACCAGCAAGTCCCGACTCCACCAGGCACATCGAAAGCTCCGCGAAACTCTGGGTGTTACGGATATGTACACTCATCGACCGGTCACTCATCGTAGTATTCCGCAAAACGTCAACCCGGAGCACCCCAACAGGGATGGACTCGCCAGTCTGCCGTTACAGTGATCAAGATGATTGCGTCGAGGATTTGGGCATATGGGTCTCGACCCTCACCGTATAACCTGACAGTCTCGTTACACTGGCAAAAATGCTAGTGGTCAAATGTCAATGCTAGCAGTACCATTTTGGTTCCAATTAAGTTCCACTGTCTAGTATGGGCAGTGTGTGCAATCTAATATGGTTCACAGGGAAAACGACTCCCGGGTATCAACTCGATATTTGGCAAGCGCAGTTACCGCAGGAGAGCGAACATGCAAAGGAATGTCCCTAGAATTCTGATTGCCGATGATCACACTCTGGTGGCCGAGGCATGTAAGAAGCTTCTGGAAGCCGAATATGAAATCGTCGCCACGGTCAGCGATGGCCGTGCCCTAGTTCGAGCGCTGGATGCCGGCCAGCAGGTGAAGGAATTCTTACCCGCCGTCAAGTTGGTTTATCTGACTATGAATCACGACGCCGACCTGGCGGCTGAAGCGTTCCGTAGGGGAGGGTCGGGCTTTCTACTCAAGACTTGTGCAGCCTCCGAGCTAGCGATTGCGGTTCGCGAGGTTCTTAGGGGGAGGTCATACCTATCACCCATGATCGCCAAGGATACAGTCGATTTCCTGTTGCGGCAGGACAAGAAGCTGATTGACGAGGCGGACCGGCTTACGGAACGGCAACGTGAAGTCCTACAGCTTTTGGCGGAAGGAAAGTGTATGAAGGAAGTCGCTGGTGTACTCAACATCACTACCCGAACCGTCGCCTTTCACAAGTACCGCATAATGGAGGTACTCAACGCCAAGAGCAGCGCCGAACTGGTCCAGTATGCAATCAGGAACCACTTGATAGCTGCCTGAGCGACAGTCAATGCCCGGGGCCACAATGCAGGTGCCAG
>QIAL01000528.1 GCA_003225535.1 Acidobacteriota bacterium
TAATCGGGATCTTTATTGACTGCGTCGGACCCGATCTGCTGCAGCGAAGTGGGGAAGCGAAGATCTATAACGCGTACGTCGGTAATCTTGGGATCGCTCAAGTTCAGTTACTCCATCGCCCCTACGCCACCCGGTGGTCAGGGAGAACACAGCATCAACCGAAGCGGTGCATGGATTTCTATTCCTGAAACATAATATTTGTCAATAAAAATCAAGAGGCGCGCTTCAACAGTGGCCAGTGCGACGGCGTGTCAAAATCAGACGGCGTCAGCAAGATCAAGAGGCTGCCTCAGTGGTGACCCCGCCCATCGCCTCTGAGAGCAACATACTAGCCTTCTCTAAGGCTTCGCGTACAGTTGCGGGAGTGGCCTGATCGCCAATCCGTTGGAGAAAGGGTACGGTCAGGGCAGCGATCGCACATCCTCGATCATCGAGGACGGGGAACGAAATATTGATCACCCCATCCACTTCGTAGCTCGCGCGTTCTTCGTATCCGCCGGACTGGATTTTGGCCAGATGGGCGGTCAGATCACGCGGAGGACGTTCCCGGCTCTGGTCCGACCAAATCTCGATGGCTCTGGAGCAAACTTCCGGCGTCTGATGCGCCAGTATGACATGTCCAGTCGCGGCATGCATCAGATCGACGATCGCTCCGGTTCTAACGTAGAAGCCGGAGCTGACGTGCGAGTCAACCTGCGCAACAATCACGACGTGTCCACCTTCCAGCACTCCCAAATGGCACGATTGATTTGTCTCATGCGCGACCTGCTGCATGATGGGCAGCGCCTCCGCGATCATGCGTTTGGTTGGAGGATGTTCTTGTGCTAGCTTAAACAACCGTAATGTTAAGCGGTAGTGTTCGCTATCCCGCGACTGCGAGATGTAGCCGCGCTCTTCGAGGCACAAAAGCATGCGAAAGATCTCTGAAACAGTACGGCCGAGGCGGCGGGCAACGTCACTCTTACTGAGCCCTGCGGGTTCGCTGGCAAGTAGTTCGAGGATGTCCAAACCCTTTTCAAGAGCGGGTGTCGGATATTGCCGGGTAGCCTGCTTACGCGATTTCGCAGTCATAGCGGTGGCTTCACGACCGTCAGCACCCCGCACACTGTCGAGACACTCGAGAGGCTTTCCTGCATGATGGGGATATGGCGACGCAAGACGTGAGAAACTATTTTCGTCTATAAAAAACTCTTTGACAAGCACTCCGGTCAACATTTGTTTTCCGGATGGCGGCTACGCTTACCGGGATCGCGCCATAATCTAGCTTGCATGATAAGGGGAGAGACAGGCATGAAGCTGATTCGGCATGGTGAACCGGGCAAAGAGAAGCCTGGCGTTATCCTCGGCAACGGTTCCCTTCTGGACGTCTCCGCTTTCGGTGGAGATTACGATGAAGCATTCTTCGCGAGTGGGGGGACGGACTCCCTTCAGCGCTGGCTTTCTGTCAACGGTTCAAACGCTCCCATTTTGTCACCGGACGTTCGCCTGGGGCCGCCGATCTGCCGGCCCAGCAAGATCGTTTGTATTGGCCTTAACTTTCGCGATCATGCCGCCGAAAGCGGGATGGAGATTCCCAATGAACCGGTGATTTTTTTTAAATCCACCACGTCGCTCGTAGGACCGAATGATCCACTGGTAATCCCCAAGAATGGCACCAAGGTGGATTGGGAAGTAGAACTGGCGGTCATCATCGGAAAAAGAGCACTCTATGTAGGCAAGGATCAAGCTCTTAACCATGTTGCCGGGTACGCTCTACACAATGACTACTCCGAGCGGACCTTTCAACTGGAGCGCGGCGGACAATGGGTGAAGGGAAAGAGCGCGGACACTTTTGCTCCACTTGGCCCGTTTCTGGCGACGCAGGCGGAAATTCCTGATTCTGGAAATTTGCAAATGTGGCTTGAGGTGAATGGCGTTTTTCGCCAGAAGAGTTCCACAGCGAACATGATCTTCGATGTTCCCACGCTCGTGTCCTATGTGAGTCAATTCATGACGCTACTCTCGGGCGATGTGATAAGTACCGGAACTCCGGCAGGAGTTGGGCTGGGGATGAATCCCCCGCAGTACTTGAAGGCCGGAGACGTTGTCGAGTTGGGAATCGAAAAGCTGGGCGAGTCGCGCCAATTGGTCGTCAATTTTTCGGAGGGACAACACCATTCCCGCCCTGTCTAATGTGCGCCGCGACTTCTTGCCATTTGTCTAACTCAGGATTGTGCGATCAGCCTCAATCCTTCTCCTTCAGGGTTGTTGCGCACTGCGCAGGAGGTGTCAAAATACATCGTCGCCCGTTGCTCTGGTGTGTATGCGGGCCAATGTGGCAGACCGCTGTGATTTGGATTTCCTGTTCGGGCAAAATTCACCCAGGCAGTACTGATTTGCTTCGATAGGACCAATGCCTCCGTGGAATTCCCACTGTAGTGATCACAAAGTTCAGCATTGTCGAAAGTGAATGCGAGTTCTGCGGCGTGAAACGAGCCGGGACGGCCATCCAGTACCGGCGTGCGCCAGCAATAAACGTAAGAGTACGCAGATGCGCTGCCCAGTGCGGCCTTGCGGGCGGCTTGTTCAACAGCCGGCCGGCGAAAGGAAGCCGCTGCAATTGTGGCGTACAGATCAAACGGAGTCGCCTCAGGATACTCGCGCCGGTAAGCCTCGATGATTGTCTTGCCGTGCTCGCCACACTCTTCGCTGACCAGCCGATTAAGTTCGTCCCCTCCCATTTCATTGGCATCGGGACGGTCAAGGCCACTTACGAATTCGTGCAGATTTGAGCCCGTCAACAAGGGAACTTCCGCAGATATTTGTGGAGCTCCTGGATCGAATGGATGGCGCGGAAGAATGCGACCGTCCACGGTTGGTCCCCAATCGTGCTCACCAAACTCCTGGCGGATGGGCAATGACTTGTGTTGAGGCATCTTCTTCATGGCTTCAGCTGCTGCACCTGAAAGACGATCGACGCGAACTTTCTGCAGATCTCGTACTTGTGATTTGGATAATCCCAGCTCTGCCAGCACCAACTCCGCCACACGTCCGGAATACTCAGGAGAGAGCGACTTGAGGAAAGGTCCACTCTGCACGATGGCACGATGAAATAAGCTTTTGGCTGCGGGCATTCCCAGGAGAGTAACGACCTTTCCGCCGCCGCCAGACTCGCCAAAAATTGTTACGCTACGTGGATCGCCGCCGAACGTGCGGATGTTATCGCGAACCCACTCCAGGACGGCCACGATGTCGAGCATTCCAACATTCGCGGAGCTGGCAAATTCTTCTCCCGCTAGTTGTTCAATATTGAGGTAGCCGTACACGTTCAGACGATGATTGTGTGTCACCACGACAACATCGTGATTGCGGGCGAGGCTTTGGCCGTCATAGGAGAGAAGGTCGTGCCCGCTGCCCGCAGCGAAGGCGCCGCCATGCATGAAGACCATGACCGGGCGCTTGTGGGAGCCATTAATCTCAGGCGTCCAAACGTTGACACGTAGACAGTCCTCGCCGGGAATCGTCAGGAACGCACCGGCATGCATCACGAATGCAGATTCGTCGGCCTTCGCCAGGTTTTTTCCGTCCGTATCGAAGTGTGCAGAGTCCTGGGCGGGGCACGCTCGGCCATACTGGAGCGCGTTTCGAATTCCCGCCCACGGCTCAGGCTTGTCCGGCGGCAGGAAGCGTCTGGCACCGGCGGTCGAGGCGCCATAGGGTACACCTTTGAAAATGTAGACGCCATTCCGCCTGAAGCCCCGGATTTTTCCCGAGATCGTTTCTGCAACCGTCGCGGTGTCAGACGCAATAACCAGGTTGCGGCCGCAAACGCCCGCCGCCAATTTGGCTTTCGAGGCAGCGTCCGGGGTGGGCTGTGATGCCGCGGACGTCCGCAAGATGACAGAGCCAGCCAGCCCCGCACCCAGAGTTGCCATGCCGCCAAGGAAGGAACGCCGTTCCTTAAAGGCCGGCCCTGACTCGCAATTTCGCTTTTTTGACATCGTTCCAGCCTCAGATTTCAGGTTGTCCAACGGTGCGGTCCTCGATGCGCTCTCGCACGTTTTCTATTACTGAAATAGAACATCTGTCAATAAAAATCGTTAAACACCGAACATCGACAATTCCTGAAACAACTTTGGGGATCCATCGACCAAGCGTCTCTGGACAGAAAATTCGAAGTAAAGCCCCTCATGTGGGATTGTCACAAAATAAAAATCCTTGACAAGGCTTGCGAATGAAGCTTATAAGTTTACGCGTTTGATAGGTGAACTTATAGTTTTAGGTATAAAAGACACTTGAGAGCGGTTGATGTTTTTTCGGACCCCGAACAGCCCTTCCCATTTTTGGGCTGTCACCGAGATCGTTGCGGATAGCGAACCAATGCCGAGGGAGGCATTATGGATAACCGAGCCTTTAGGTTGTTGGCGCAGATTCGAGCCGGTCAAGACTCATGCGGCTGGCGTGAACACGGATTCCGTCGTCCTACCGCAGCGCTATGCGTTGCCCTGCTATTGATGCTTGTAATTCCGAACCGCGCCTCGGCGCAGGCGACAGCCACTCTAAACGGAGTTGTTCGAGACTCGAGCGGCGCCGTAATTTCGAAGGCGACCGTCACTCTGCACAATGAGGAGACTGGCACCCAGAGAGAGAGTTTAACGAACGAATCTGGGCTGTATGTTTTTATAAGTGTGCAGCCCGGTGAATACTCTTTAACGGTAAGAAAGGCTGGATTTACTACCGCGACGCAAGCGAGATTACATGTTCTTGTCAATCAGGCCGGCACTCAGGACTTCACATTAGCCATAGGATCACTGCAGCAGTCGGTTACGGTTGAAGCCTCCGCTGTCACCCTTGAAACCGCCAACGCGACTCTCGGAACGGTCGTAGAGTCCAAAGCGGTGACCGACTTGCCGCTCAACGGGCGAAACTTCACCCAGCTCCTGGCCCTCACTCCGGGTGTGAGTCCGGTCAGCGTGGCGCAAAACTCGGGTGGCGCACAGGCTGCCCCGGTCGGCTCATTTGTTTTTCCCGCAGTCAGCGGGCAGTCAAATCGCAGCAACTACTTCCTGCTCGATGGGATCGACGATACCGACCAGGTCTTTACCACCTACGCGGTAGCGCCAATCCTTGACGATATTCAAGAGTTTAAAGTCCAATCCCACAGTGATGAGGCGCAGTTCGGCGGCGTATTGGGCGGGATCGTCAACGTGGTTAGCAAATCTGGCACAAACCAGTTTCACGGAACTGCCTGGGAGTTCTTCCGCAACACTGTCCTGGATGCTAAGAACCCGCTTGAAGGCGTTGCTTCGAAATTAGAACAGAACCAGTTCGGCGCGAATTTCGGCGGTCCGGTCATTCTCCCGTTTTACAACGGCCGTAATAAGACCTTCTTCTTTGGAAGCTATGAAGGGTTTCGCCGCGCGCAACCTTCAACCGGTTCAAGCGCGAGTATTGCAGGCCAGCCGTCCGGCGCGTTTTACAATGTGCCTACAGCGGCGGAACTTGCCGGCGACTTTAGCGCTCTGTTGCAAGGTCCTAACCCCATCCAGCTTTACAACCCGTTCACAACGCGGCCCGATCCTGCCAATCCCGGGTCATTCATCCGCGATCCCTTTCCGAACAATGACATTTCGAGCGTATTGAACACAGGCGCCGCCTCCCTTGCCCAGGCGATATTTCCCGCCCCGAAGCCAGTCGTAAACGGCTTCAATGGCTATGATATTCGTTCCAATCTGACTCCTCAGAACCAATACAGTTTCAGAATAGACGAAAACTTCAACCCCTCTAACTCTCTCTTTTTTCGGTACTCGAATTCGGATCAGTCAAGGATCGGAACCGGTGGGATCGAGGGGGAGACCGCTACGGGCGAAACCTTCGGAAAGCAATACGTGTTGTCCTACTACCACCAGTTCAACCCGTCAACAATCCTGGATGCGCAGTTCGGACATGTGGACCTCACGAATAACGTTGGCAACTCCTATGACAAGCTAAACCCGACAGCAGTGGTCAATGCCGCCGGCCTAGCGCCTGGTTTCGCCTGTGGTTTCTCGGGTGCGGGCTCTTCTTGCTCGATCCCAGGGCTGAGCATTCCGGCGTACGCGAATAGTGGTGCCACGAACAAAGGCGGAACCAAGCTCACGGACATTTATCAGTGGAGAGCCAATTTGACGAAAGTTCTCCGCAAACACTCGTTTACCAGTGGTTTCGATTTTGAGGGAAACTCATTTTTTGTACATGGCGGCGGTCCGGCTGAAACTTTTGGTGCTGCGCAAACAGCGAATCCGGAAGCGCCGACCGGTACGGGCGATGCCATGGCAGCGTTTCTTATGGGAACCGCCGCCAGCGCCTCGCGTCGAGACACTGTGGCGCCCGTGACCGGGCAACGGAGTTGGGGCTTCTATTTCATGGATAAATGGAAAGTGACACACAGACTAACTGTGAATGTCGGGCTTCGGTATGACCTAATGCTTTGGCCGGGGTATGGGTCAGGTGCCAGCGATCCAACCAGCCAGGTTGGGAATATCGATTTCAACAATGGGACCTATGTCATTCAAACAAATTCACCGGACTGCGCGAGTGCCGGCCAAGCCCCCTGCGTGCCTGGAGGTCTGCCACAACCTAACGTGGTTGTCTCCCGAAATGATCGCTTGTACTCCAATACTCATGACAATATCCAACCCCGAGTCGGGATGGCCTATAGTCTTAACGGCAAAACAGTGGTGCGTGCCTCGTTCGGCATGTTCAATGACCTCTGGGCAGGCGTTATGCAGACCGTACAGGGCATTGGTGGCGATTGGCCATCAGTAGCGAAAATACTCACTCCGGCACTGAATACGTCCAATGAAGTCGCCACAGTAAATTGGCACGATCCGCTTGCAGGCTTAGGTTCGGCGGGTTTACCCGCTCCAACCCCATTCGGCCAGGTTGAGTGGTACCGGGATCCGAAGGCCAAGGATCCATATTCGGAGCAATGGAATTTTGGAGTCGAGCGGCAGTTAGGCTCGAACACTGTCATGACGGCGAATTATGTGGGATCCCAAAGCCACCGTCTTACAGTGGGTGGCTTGTACAACGTTGCATTAACGCCGGGACCAGGGACGCCCGCAGAGGTTACAGCTCGACAGCCATATCCGTATATCAGTCCGACTTTTTATGATAGAAGCATTGGTAATAGCTCCTACAATGCTTTCCAATTTTCCACCAACCACCGTAGTTCGAGCGGGCTTACCTATCTGGTTGCCTACACTTGGTCAAAGTCCATGGACGTCGGTTGCTCTGGATTCTTCGGTATCGAGAGTTGCTCAGTTCAGAACCCTTACAACATCAAGGGTGACCGCAGCGTGTCCGGCTTTGATCTGACCCATGTTCTCAGTGCGAGCGCGACCGCCCCACTGCCGTTCGGTAAGGGCCGGCGCTTCGAAAATTCCAACGGTTTCGTTAACTATCTTATCGGAAACTGGCAGCTCAATGGCATCCTGACTCTCACTTCAGGGTTGCCATATAACGTGTTCATCTCGTCGGACATCCCCAACGTCGGGAATTTCGCCCCCTGGAGTGGCAACGTTCGGGCGAATCAAATTGGAGATCCTAACGCGATCAGTCGGAGCACGAAGGAATGGTTTAACACTGCCGCTTTTGGCCCGCCTGCGCCTTTTACGTTTGGCGATTCCGGCAGGAATTCCCTTCGAGCAGACTGGTTTAAGAATCTGGATCTGTCGCTGTTCCGTGATTTTCCCATCGGCGAGCGTAGACGTCTTCAGTTCAGGGCCGAAGCATTCAACACTACAAATACGCCAACCTGGGGAATTCCGGTCACCGATCTGAACAATCCCGCACAGCTCGGATCGATAACCAGTACGCGCAGCACGGAGCGGCAGTTGCAAGTGTCGTTAAAACTTTACTTCTAACGGGGTTGCGCTTGGACTTCGATGAACTGGGGCTAGCTGGCGGACGCCGGCCACTAGCCTTGGTTCAGTAATTCGGCGCGACGATCCGCTGTCGTCAGAAAGCGCGTACAGCATTTCTACGGTTGTGCTTTGATCCGTTCTCGCCCCGGGGGAAGTTGGTCCGCTTCATTGCGGCCTGAGGGTTGGCTGCACCAAACCAAGTGATCGTGGCAGCTATACCTGGACATTCGCACGATCTGGGTGAGGGGAGTAACATTTGAAAACGTCCTTTCGACCTCACATCCTCAGCAGAAAAGACTTCTTAAAGATTATGATGAGTGGCGCTGCCGGAGTCTTTTCAGCAAGGTGTGGTTCCCCACTGTCCCTTCGAGCTGCAGTTCCCCCGGCAACAAAACCTCTCATCTCTGGACTCACGCCATATTGCCGTCTTTACGGAGCGACAGCGACGGCGATCGAGGGCAACGCAAAACTGGATGCCCTGAAGATCTCTGTGAACTGTAAGGGTTCAAGCAGCATTAAATGGAACGTTACCGCTCTGGAAGAGGGTGAGTACGACCTGTTCATTTCGTGTGCTGTTCCAGGCCCATCCTGTCACCTTGAAGTTGTCTCGGGCCCCACTTCCGTTAAATCAGATCTAAAGTTCACCGAGGGTGTGTATCGCTCAAGTGACGGCGGCTGGTCTGTCAATTTCGAAAAGAAGCGGCTCGATGGCAAATTGCATTTAACCCGCGGAATAAACCCAGTCACACTTCAAGTATCCGGAGCTGACACGGACGAAATGGTCCGCTTGCGATGCCTTGAAGTTCTTCCTGCTTCGGCCGACGCTGAAATGACGGCCGCTGAAGAGAGTGCCCGCGCGCATCGAGCGAGCACGGACTGGTTTGTCAAGGCAGGGTATGGGGCCATGTTTCATTGGACAGATCTCACGCAACCGCGAGATGGCATGAGGAAGCCGTATCCAGAGGCTGTCAATGCCTTTGACGATGAGGCCTTTGCAAGCCTTATGGGAGAAATAGGAGCGGCTTACGTCATCTTCACTCTGAACCATGCCCATCCGCACTGCCCCGCTCCGATCCAGTCGTGGGAAGCCATCCATCCGGGATGGACAACGAGACGCGATTTAATCGGCGACATCGCCGGTGCTTTGGAGAAACGCGGAATCAGATTGATGCTTTATATTAACTCTCCTGTATTGACAAACTTTGGAAAGACCGGGGAAACCGGGCTGTACGAACTGACCTTCAGTGAGGAGCAATTCACGGAGATTCATAAGAATGTTCTGAGCGAAATCGGATCTCGGTATGGCGAGAAACTGGCCGGCTATTGGTTCGATTCCTGGTATCAATCGCTGGCTGCCTACCCCGATGTTCCGATGGAGGAAATCTACGGTTATTGCAAAGTAGGAAACCCAGGCCGGATTACCGCCTTTAACTTCTGGATCTTTCCAGTCTTAACTCCCTGGCAGGATTACTGGGCAGGCGAGCTCTACGCTCTTCAAAATCCTTTTGAGTCTCGCTACATCCAGAGGGGGGCTGGCGCAGGATTTCAGGCCCACGGAATGGTATCCATGCTGCCATCATGGGTGCATAGCGAAGCCGGTCCGATTCCACCGCCTCAATTCAGCACGGAGGACTTGATCGCACACCTGAAGGCCAACATGGAACACCAAGCGGTCACGACGATCAACATCGGAATCTACCAGGACGGCACGATTGAGCAGAGTTCTCTTGAAATGATGCGCCAATTGCGGTGCGCAATCAGAGGGCCGTAAGGCAAATTCACGCCGATATCGAACAGAACTTGCCCCTGCTCTGCTTGGACTGCAAATGCGGTGCACTTCACCATGCTTCCTCAATCGAGATGAAACAGCTCGTCCATGCTGGCCCACCATTCGCCGGAGGTGCGGGATTCAAACGGACGTTGCATCGGTTCCATTATCTTCCACCACTCTTGTGTCTTGGGATCAGCCGCCATCTTCGCCATGTCTG
>QIAL01000667.1 GCA_003225535.1 Acidobacteriota bacterium
CCAGGGAAACCCACTGTGGAATTGGAAAGTTCCATCCCCATGCCAGCCGCAAAAAGCTCTCCCCACGAAATCATGGCGGATCTTTAGAAGCGGGATGTCATAGAGCGCGGTGAACAGCATATTGTGGGTAACATCAAAGTCGGACGGACCGTAGTCATACGTCTGGTTGATCGGATAGAAGGGATCCCTGTTGCCTCCCGATCCCTCCCAGGAGCCGCTGTCCATGCTTCGGCTCAGTTGGTATTTTCCAAAGAATTGGAATCCGTGCGAAAAGCGCTTGGTCCCACTGATATTCAGCGCATTAAAGTGGCCGTTCACGTCCGTAGTCGGAAAATAGACAGGGGACAAGATGGGGTTGACTTGGGGATACACCCGGTTAAGGCCAACGATCCTCAGCATCTTACGGCTCTGGCTTCCCTGGTAGCCAACGGTCAAGAGCCAACCTGCAGGCAACTCGTGCTGCACTTCCGTTGAGTACAAGTAGACATAGGGAGTGCGGGTGCTCTGAGGAGCGCCCCAGATCTCCACGGTGCCGCCGAGCGGCAGGCCCGTGGTCGGATCGAAAGTGGGCGGGATGGCCGGATTGGCAGGCCAGCTCAGCGGATTGTTGGTTTGCCCTTCAGTCACAACAATAAAGTTGCCGTTCGGTGTGGGATAAAACGGTCCTTGGCCCCAGGGGTTCGCAGCAAAGTCCGCAGCGCTCATGGCGCAGCAGAAACCTTCCCGGAACAAGTAAGGAGGATTCACACGGCTAATGCCCGTCATCGTATCCGTGATGCGGTTGTACGCCACCCCGAAACCGCCCCGGATGACGGTCTTATTCATGAATCTCGATGGGGTCCAGGCAAAGCCCAGACGGGGAGCAAAGTTATTCCTGTCGGCGGGGTAGAGAGGTCCACCCACTTTCAAGGTCGCGGTCCGCAACGGGTTGGGACCGGAGCCCAGGATGAGATTGCTTTGGCGACCGAATTTCTCATTCAGTGGTGCGAAGTACTCGTAGCGCAACCCCACATTGAGGGTGAAATTTGGCCGCAGCTTGATGTCGTCCTGCCCGAAGCCGGAATAATCGTGCTGACGGTAGTATTTGTGTACATCGGTCGGAGCGCCCGTCAGAGGATTAACATTGATACCTTCGTAGATGGGCGTGCCATCCACAAAGTTCCAAAGAGCATGGGCAACGTACACGGGACGCGCGGCTCCAAATTCGTAGTCGTTGCTATCCTGGTTTAAGGTGGCGATAAATCCGGCTTTGAAGCCATGGCGTCCCCGCAGTTTGCTGAACGTGTCGCGAAATTCGTACTGATTCTGCGCGAAGATGCCGGGAGAGTTCGTCCCCTGGTTTGCGCCGAACTTGATGCGGTCGCCGGGAACCTGCTCAACCTCCCAGCGCGGTAAGTTCCACGCCACATTCGGGTTGCTGGCCAATTGGTTAGCAAAGAAGCGCGTCCAATTAAGACGCGCCTCATTCATCATCGTCGAGGAGAGGGTGTGGTTCCAGATCAGCGCCACATACTTGTTCCGAGGATCGAAAGTAAGATCCGCCAACGGACGGCCATTGGCGCCGAGGTCGCCGCCGACGCTGTTCAGAGGCGTGATGTAGAAGCTGACCGCAAACAGATCTTTGGCGCGAACGTAGTCCACTCGAGCATTGTACTGATTGCCCCTGGACCTGGTGGGAGCTTCCGTGATGACTTTCTGCAGATCCGCCACGCCGTCGAGACCGCAGCCGGTTGTATTTCCATTGAAGAAGTCCGCATACTGGCCGTAACTCATGTTGCAACCGCCATTGGCGGCCGAACCCACGTCTACTCCCGCGCTAACTACTTGGCAGCGGGCGGCAGAACCGTAGCCTACGGCGTTGAAATCATTGCAACTCGGGGTCAATACCTGCGCGATTCTTAGCTGCGACCCTTTGGCCGTAACTAAATCGCCAACGACCGTACCGCTGCGGTTCGCGGCCATCCATTGCTGTAAGGCGGGCGTCTCCACATACTGACCTCCTGAAAACTGAAGGTCGGTGCTGCGGTTTCCTTCATAGGAGAAGAAAAAGAACAGCCTTTCCTTTTTGATGGGTCCGCCGAGACTTCCTCCGAATTGACGCAGATTTTGGCGGACCTTTTCCGGCGACTGACCGTCCGGGCCGCCCCACTTGTTGAAGGCATTCAAGCCGGGAGAGTTGTCTTTGAAAAAGCCGCTGCCGTGGTATTGGTTCGTGCCGTTCTTCGACACCACCTTGACTTGCGCCCCTGTATTCCGCCCGTCTTCAGCGGTATAACTGTTCGCGACGACGGTCAGTTCCTGGATCGACTCTTGA
>QIAL01000668.1:0-1586 GCA_003225535.1 Acidobacteriota bacterium
GGTTGTGCGATGCGAAGCCGGTTGCAATCGCGTGCTTGTAGATGCCTGAGGCAATCCACTTCGCATGTGAGATGGTGCGCTCGCCTTGCCCTTTCCGTATTGTGTCTCCATGGGCCGGGGCTGCAACCCCCGAGAACCCCTAAGGGAAGGGCTGTATTCGGGCCGATAGGGGCCCTGAAGGCGAGCGCGGATGACGGCCTCCCCATCAGCGGATCACCCGCGCTCAAGCGGCCCCCTCCTCAAGCGAGATGTCCGAGCGCGCAGAGTATGGGCTGGAACGCCTGCTTTGTCTTTGCTCTAGGTCAAAGAGTTCGGTGCTACAGTAGTTTTGTGACTTGAGCCGATGGCGTTAACCGCAGCACCGGTTCAGGTTGGCCGCGCGGTCACACGCGGATGCCCCCAAACTTTCCTATCCCATCAGGAGTCATCCGCGTTGTATTTCCTCAGGATGGCTCGCCGTTGCGTTTGCAGGCCGCCAGAGCGATGTGAGGGATGGGGGAGTCGAGACTATGGCCGGTTGACTTACCAAACTCTGTGCGATGAAGCGTCACAGATTCTTCAGTTCTTCGTGCAACGCTTTGACGCGGTCCATGCGTGCCTTCATCGTTGGGTCTTCCTCGCAGCGTGCCAACTCCTCACGCAGTTGCCAGCTTTTGCGGCCTTCTCTTGCGTCAGCTTCTCCACTGTGCAGTAGTGGCGACAGACGCTCATGAAGTTCAACGTCAAATCACACGCCTGTCCGCCAAGATTCGTTCCTTTTTGATGCTTCTCTGTCACAGTTGTGTTCTTCAAATCTCTGTCGCAGATACTGCTCTGCCCCAAACGGGTCATTGTGGTAGGTTGCGGGGTGAAGAATTTTAGCTTGCATTTCGAACAACAACCCATCGCAGGAACGTTGTCTATGTATCGCAGGATGCTGAAGGTTCGGCCCGTCATGGGGCTGGTAATTATTTCATCACCGGGGCCCACTGGCAATCGGCCTGAATCTTGCCTGAATCTTGTTTCTTGGCACACCCGGTGTAGATTCAATACCCGAAAACACCACAGTAGAAGTTGCGAGGAGGTATTGTGATGCCTGAACGCAACCTACGCATCATTCATGGACCTAATCCTCTATTCGCTGAATCTGAGCAGTGCCATGCTCGGTTCACATCGTTCAGTGTGATTCCTGCTGAAGCCGAGAGACAGGTACGAGCCGCCTTCAAGGAACACAAGTGCGAAGAACACAAGAAGCCCCCATCAAGTGTTGCTAGTCGGAAGGAAGAATAAAGCGCATTGGGTCAGCAGCGCGGGGGCAAAGTTTGTGAGCCTTCAATTTGACATGCTTTCGCCTTCAAACCCAGTACGCCTTGCCTGATGACTGTTCAACTTTTCCAACAAAGCATCCAACCGGATTAAGAGTTGCCTGAAAACAACGGGGTTCTTCTCATCCGCAATTCGAGCGCACAAAGCTGTCACCATCTCACGTTCGCGCTCAGTCATTGACACCATAGTTTTCATTCCTTGCACGTACGCCACCCATCAGGGAGGCGTGTCCTATGAAAACACGGTGACCTAACCTCTTGTTTCGCACCATTCAAAGAGAG
>QIAL01000668.1:1683-3966 GCA_003225535.1 Acidobacteriota bacterium
AACGCAGTTACCGCTACTGATGGTGATCCGGAACCGGCTCTGCAAGAACTTTCGTCGGTCCTGCGTAGAACGATTAAGCACATGAGGGAGAGTGCAACGAGGTTGTTGATCGAGGGTGCGCCCTTGTTGGAGCCTAGACGACGATCAAGCGATAACGAGGTGTGAAACCCCGATCACGTACTTCTATGCTTGTTATTTTTCAACCGCGCCAACCGAACCAGGAACGGAGTTGACCGTGCGCGTAGAGCCTAGTGATTCGCTGGTATCCATTGTGCGCGAAAAGCTCTTCAGAGTCAGATTGGGACAGCTCAGTACTCGGTACATCTCTCCGTGCTGTGCACAGGAAAACTGAAAACATCCCGCAGGGACGATAAACGGTTCGTCGGGATCTGAATACGAGACTGTACTGAACCCCTGCCCATTGTACGAAGGCATAGCACTATTCGATTGAAACCGTAGCTGGGAACAACGGGAATCGTCCGCTCGGCGATGGTGAGTGCTCGCCGCTTTCATGGTTTGCGAGGCGCTTAGCCCTGCTAGAGCGATAACGGCAGCGAGAACCAGAAAAGTCTTCATTTTCAGTTCCACCTCATTCGCACAACCTAACCTGATCCGCCTTTTGTTCCTACTATCCACTACGCGCCATTACTACCCACTTTTGTGTGGTTACTTCGAGCCTGTTCGATGCTAAGCATGGCTTCTTTCCTGCGACAAAGTCGGCTAATCGTCGTCGCTATCGCAATCTCCGTGAATCTCGATATGACCTCCCATCAGATTGCCACTCGCGGAATAGCCGTTCGATAACTGAATCGAGAAGGAGTCAATCCCGGAGGAGTCATCGTCGGTGACAACGAGATGGAACGTAAAGCCAGCCTGGCCGTTGACTCTGGCGGTGCCATCGATCGCCCGGGTTGTCGCGTTGACCCGCGTGTACCCTGTCACTGAAGTGCCGTGGACCCTGGTACCGTTCGGGCTATGATCGATATATTCCAGGTGTCCGATGAAGTTGCCATTCACCCCGATTCCGCCTGCGACGCCAAAGTTGGCGTTGGCTCCGGAGCGTACGATGAACCCGCCGCCGGTGCTGAAGTCGTCATTGCCGCACGTCTCTGGTCCTGAGGGGCACGAAATTCCCGCATTCGCCTCCGACAGGGCAACGTCAGCGATCCCGTCGATGACGATGTGGAGGGCGCTAACGCTGATGTGCCCCGAGGTCTTAGTCGATGCCTTCGCCTGCTCGTTAATGATGATTCTTCCGTTGGGCAAAGGGATGGTTTGATTGGGCTTGCCGGAAATCTGGACGGGCTGCCCATTCACCGTCAGGCCGATGATGTTCGGGTCCGCGCTTACGATTACTCCTGTTCCGGTACACCTGGCGTGGGCGTGGGCCGCGAGAAAAGCTGACGTGATAATGTTGCCCCCCACGGTCACGTGCAGATGAGCCATCGAGGCTTCTGAAGCGCTCACGTTGCCCTTAGCGAACGCCGTGGCGTGTGCGACTTCGCCCCGGACCAGGTTGGGAAGGCCAAAGGTAAGAGCCGACGAGTGCCGTTCCCCGCCCGAAGCCCCAACAGATCCGGTATCGGAGACGGACGTTTTGATTCCCACAACGTCTGCGCGTACGGCCGCAGCTTCGCCGCTATAGGTATTCACGCTGGCCGTGGTTTCTTGCCCAGCCGCCGTCACGGCGCGCGGACAAAACAGCGATAGGCTGATCAGCAAGTACGAGGGCGCACCTATTCGTTTGAACAATTGACCGCTTGGCATTACTCCCTCCTAGAGTTGAATCCGTCAGGAACGCGGCGCTCGGACTAGACTCCCGGCAAACCTGATTTATCAGGTCGCAGCGAGGAAATTAGCACGTCGATTCTGACCGCGCAATCCGGCGGATGCCCAATCTGATAGCAGGCTAATTCCCTATTGAATCTCAATGCTCCAAATAGCCTCACACGCACCCTCCGTTGCTGGATGGCCTGCGTTCGGCTTTTCTCGTGAAGTCTGATCCAGATTTGACGAATGAATATCAGGGTTGAATCATTCTGCATTAGCATTAAGAGGGTGAGAACAGGAAGGGACGGAATATGTACTCCATGAGTGCCTCCATTGCGATTAAGTGCGGACAGCAGGAGAGCGATCCTGAGTTGCGGGCCTTGAATTGCGGCACGTGAATTCGAGTGACAAATCTGAGAATTGCGGTCCCCGCGCTTTACGTTTTTCGTTTCCCTCGCTTTGCCTGACGCTTACGGCACTCCACCATGGCATCCGGGTTTGTACCCGTCTTTT
>QIAL01000669.1 GCA_003225535.1 Acidobacteriota bacterium
TTCCTTTGCCTGAGACATCCGCGAGCACGATGCCCCATCGACCATCTGGAAACGGAATGAAGTCGTACCAGTCGCCGCCCACGGCGCGAGCCGGCACACTGAGTCCCGAAATTGCGAACCCGGGAATGTACGGTGAACTCTTCGGCAACAGCGCCTGCTGAATCGCCCGCGCTTCCTGCGCGTCACGATCCATGGCTGCACGCTCGGCGCGTTCCATTTGAAATCGCCGCGCATTGTGAATGGCGATCGCAACGTGATCGCAGAGTGCCTGGAGAATTCTGAGTTTCGGACGCGGGAACGCATCCGGATCCGGGTGAGACGCCGTGAACACTCCTACCAACCGGTCGCCCACGCAAAGAGGAATGCCAACTTCAGAGAGAGTATCGTTTTCGCAGCCAATGTAGTACTTGTCCTTGCGAACATCGGGAGCGTAGTGCATCCGCCCCGTGGCGGCGACATGTCCGACGATGCCTTCCTGGCCGATCTTCAGGCGATGCCCCTTGCCATGCAGCGTGCAGCCGCGCACCGAGGCCATGACCATCTCATGTCGCTCTTCATCATGCAGGAACACGCTGGCTTCCAGGCATCCAAACCAGGTTGCGACATCGTTCACAATGCTGTCGATAACTTGATCAAGGTCGAGTATCGAAGTGATGGTCTGCGCGATCTTCTGCACACGCTGGAGTTCTTCGACAAGATCGTCGGGTACAGGCCGAATTGCAAATTCGTTGCCGGCGAGACTGGGTAACGCAGCCATAGCGACCTGTCCTTATGGGAATGTTGATTACACGAACAACACTGCCTAAAAGATGACCGAGGCAGGCGCTAAGATTCTTTCTTTTGCCCGCCAGAAGCGTTCGGATTCGCCTGCAAACGCTGGCGTTTGATCTCTTCCATGCGCTCACGAATGCGCTTCTCGATGCCTTCATTTGTCGGCTGATAGTACACACGACCGCGCAGGTTATCAGGCAGGCACTGCATATCGGCGACTTTGGATTCGAGGTCGTGGGCGTACTGGTAGCCCTTGCCGTAACCCAGCCCTTTCATCAAACGGGTAGGAGCATTTCGCAAATGCAACGGCACCGGCTCCGCTGCCGTGCGCTCGACATCCCCTTGAACATCGCTGTACGCGGTGTAGAGCGCATTCGATTTCGGCGCCACCGACAGATACACGACGGCTTGCGCCAGCGCCAGGTTGCCTTCCGGCATGCCTATGAAATCCACGGCATCGCGCGCCGCCATGCATAACGAGAGTGCGTTCGGATCTGCCAGTCCGATGTCTTCTACTGCCATCCGCACCACCCGCCGCGCAACATAAAGAGGATCTTCCCCGGCTTCGAGCATCCGTCCCAGCCAGTACAACGCCGCATCCGGATCGCTGTTGCGCACCGACTTGTGCAGCGCAGAAATCAGGTTGTAATGCTCTTCACCAGTCTTGTCGTACAGCAGAACGCGCCTCTGCAGCGCATCGTGGACGATCTCATCGGTAATCTCCGGCGAGTCGGGTGCCCCAGTTCTCCCTGATGTTGGGAGAAGTGGGGATTTTGCGAGCCCAGCGGCAACTTCCAAAACGTTGTAAGCGCTGCGAGCGTCCCCACTGGTGTAGCTGGCAATCTTCTTGAGCACATCGTCGGACGCATTCAGATTTATGTCGCCCAGCCCACGTTCACGATCGGAGAGAGCCCGTCGGAGCAGCACCACGATCTGTTCCTCCGTGAGCGGTTGCAGCACGTAAACCCGGCATCGCGAAAGCAGCGCTGAGTTGATCTCAAACGAGGGATTCTCGGTAGTCGCTCCAATCAGCCGGATATTCCCCTTCTCCACATGCGGAAGGAACGCATCCTGCTGCGCCTTGTTGAAGCGATGAATCTCGTCAATAAAGACGATCGTCCGCGTGCCGTACTGTCGCGCGCGCTCCGCATCGGCCATGACCTGCTTGATCTCTTTGATCCCGGCCAGAACCGCGGAGAATTCAATGAACTCCGCCTTGGTCATGTTGGCGATGATTTTGGCGAGAGTAGTCTTGCCAGTTCCCGGCGGCCCCCAGAAGAGGATTGACCCCGCATCGTCGCGCTCAATCGAAACCCGCAGCGGCTTTCCCGGCCCAATCAGATGCTCCTGCCCCACATACTCGTCCAAAGTGCGCGGACGCATGCGATCTGCCAGTGGCCGCGTAGTGTCGGCCGCCCCGGCATTCGGCATGGGCTGAAACAGGCTCATGGGAGCTCTACTCCTCAGCTTAACGCATAAGGCACAGAGATTTCCTTCGTGAACCTTCGTGTCCTTCGTGGTTATTGGGTTTAGCTTTAGTCCGCGAACACCCGCGACCCCTGTACGAACCGCAGCTCAGGCGCCACAGGAAGCGCTCCGAGTTCGGCAGCGTAGTGATAGAAAAGCTGCAGTCCTGCCAGGCACCCCGGATCGAGTTGGTAATGAATATTTTCGGTCAAATAGCTGCGGACATCTGACTCATCCAATCCCACCCGCAGCCCGGGATCGGCTTCGCGCAACGCATCTCCACGCACCGCCCAGAACGCGAACACAAACGGCTTGCCCGTGTATCGAATCCACTCCTCCGCCAGGTCGAGCGTGTGATACAGCCGGCGGTCGACCTGCAATGCCGGATCTCCAATGACCAATCCGGCATCGCACGTCTCGAGCATCTTCTCGACATCGGGCTCCATCGGCGTGAACGTTCTGCCGCCGCCCAGCCATTTCTCAAACAGAATCTTCGTCAGCGCCAC
>QIAL01000529.1 GCA_003225535.1 Acidobacteriota bacterium
GAGCCGCAAGGACTTAAGTCCTGTCGGGTGAATCCTGCTTGTACCGCTTTCGCCTTGGCTATGATCTGCTCTCACAATCTTTGTGAGCAAGGGCGGGTGTCACAGCAGACTGTGATTTCACACACGTGCGAATAGTATTGAACATCCGATCGGGCTAGGTTTTCGGAGTTTGAGGTTCGTGGCGCACCCGGCTTTTGGGAAATCCCACTCAAGCCAAAATCTGGCTTGAGTGGGCCACCATCCATTTGCAGCTGCAGCCGAAGGCGGCTGTCCCGCCGTGTTTCTTTTGTGATCGAGCTATTCCTGGCGCAGGGCGTTCATCGGCTCAATGCTCGCGGCGCGCTTGGCCGGAATGAAGCCTGCCAGCACAGCACACGCTGCCAACACCAGGACAGCGCCCGCCAGCGTCACTGGATCGTAGGTGCGAACTCCGTAGAGTTGGGTGCGCATCAGGCGGCCGCCTAGCAGGGCTACCGGGATGCCTATGGCCAAGCCTATCGCGACCAATACTAACGCGCGGCGCATTACCATCACGACTACATGGCTGCGATTCGCGCCGAGGGCCATGCGCACTCCGATTTCATTCGTGCGGCGGGCCACCGAGTACGCGGTGATGCCATAAAGGCCGACTGAGGCCAGGACCAGCGCCAGCAGGCCGAAGAGTCCGGTCAGGCGGGAGATCAGGCGTTCCCCGTTGAAGTTGTCGGCGACCTGGTAGTCGAGCGATTTGAAACTCACGACCGTTAGATCGGGATTGATATTGGCGAGCGTGCGGCGGGCCATGGATTCGAGAGATGCGGCGTCGCCGGCGTATTGCACAGTAATCGAATTGGGATAGACAGACCGGCTTTCAGCCATGAAGAACTGGCGCCCGGTTACATTGCGATTGAACTGCGTCATGGGGCGGAAATACATGGAGCGGTATGGTTCGCGCGGGCTGTTGTATTTGGCGTCGGCGACGATGCCGACGATTTCGAAGTTGCTCGCGTACTTCTGATCGAAGACTCCGAAGTGACGTCCGATAGGGTCTTCCTTGGGGAAGAACTTCTTCACGAAGGCTTGATTCACGATGGCGACCATCTGCGACGTGGCCGTGTCCTGATCGGTGAAACCGCGGCCGCGGATGATGGGCTGGCCGACCGTTTGGAAGAATTGCGGGCTGACGCGATCCCAGGATGAGCCGTGGTTCTCCTCGGGTCCGGGCGCGGGGCGGCCTTCCACAAAAACCCTCTCACCCCAGTTGTTGCCTTCGAGCGTGCTGTAGAGCGCCAGGCCCGCGCTCTTGACGCCAGGCAGAGCCTTGAATTCGTCCTCGATCCGCTGATTGACGGCGCCGATCGTTTCGAGGTTATATCCGGCGCCCATGGGGTCGATGTGGATGACGTAGCGTTTGGCAGTCCTGATGCCGAAGTTCTGACGCTCGAGATTGCGCAGAGTCTGCGTCATCAGGCCCGCGCCGACCAGCAGGACCAGAGAGAGCGCGCCCTGAAGAACGATCAACGCCTTTTGCGGAAGAAGCGAGCGATCACCGGTGGAGCGATTCAATCCGCGCAAAGCTTCGGCGGGATCGGCGTGTGAGGAGATCCAGGCAGGCACGATCCCGAAGATGACTCCAGTGATCAGAGACAGCAGAAAGGCAAAGCCCAGGATCACCGGCGATGGGCTGGCTTGTATCGGCATTTGAGTAGCTTCGGGAAAGGCGAGGTTGAGAATCATGTGCGCGCCGAGATACGCGATGCCGATGCCGATAAGGCCTCCCGCGAGAGCCAGGAGAACACTCTCGGTAAGAGCCTGGCCGATCAGGGCGGTGCGGGCAGCGCCGAGGGCGGTGCGAATCGAAGTCTCGGCGCGACGAGCGGCGCCGCGGGCCAGCAGCAGATTGGCGATGTTGGCACAGGCTACGAGCAGAACCAGACAACGTGCTGCTTGGGAATCTCTTTGTCGTTGCCGTTCAGGGTGTAGGCGGGTTGAGTGTTAAGCCACTGGCGCAGCGTGTTGGAGATCTTGGCTTCGAGCGCTTTGGGAGCAACTCCCGGTTTCACGCGACCGAGAGCATAGAGCCAGTTCGATTCGGCTACCTTCAGAATGGAGGTCTCGCCCTCGAGTACGGGTTCGGCGTTCAGTGGAATCCAGAAGGCGGGAGGATTGTCGTTGACGCGGTCCCCGAAGAATCCCGGAGGAGCGATACCGATGACGGTCACGGGATGGCTTTGGAGGTAGAACGTTGAGCCGACTACGTTTGGATCGGCGGCATGGGCTGATTGCCATGCGGCGTAGCTGAGAACGGCTACGGGTGCGGCGCCAGGGACGTCGTCGGAGGACTGAAGCATGCGGCCGGCGTAGGCTCCGATGCCAAAGGTGGAGAAATAATTCCCGGAAACATATTCGGTGCGCTCAGATTTAGCCAGATTGTTGCCGACGCGGACGTTCATCATATTCTGGCCGGACTGGAAGGCAGCGAGCTGCTCGAATTCGGGTGTGTTGTTCTGGAATTCACGGTAGAGGTCGTAGGAGAAGAGATCGAAGTCGCCGTTGTCGTTGATGAAGCCGCCGTTTACGCAGCAGTCGTCAAGGTCGCCTACGCGGTAGAGGCTGGCAGGATTCGCCACCGGTAGCGATTTCAGGAGGATGGCGTGGACCAGCGTGAAAATTGCCGTATTCGCGCCGATGCCCAGGGCAATCGTGAGGATGACCGTCGCGGCGAATCCGGGAGCCTTGGCGAACTGGCGGAGGGCGAATCTGATGTCGGTCATATTGGATGGACGGGGCAGTCAGCGAAGGGAAAGCAACGGGAATGCAGAAGGATGATTTCAGAAGGCAGAATCGGAATTGCAGATGGCAGATTTTAGATTTCAGATTGGAAGGCCCGTCGTGGCGAGATGTGAAAATCTGAAATCTGAAATCTGCGGGGGCCTCGCTTCGCTTCGGCGGACAGCCGAGGCGGCTGTCCCTACGTGGTCCTCTAAGCAAAAAGCCCTCGCTTGCGCGAGGGCTTTTCTGGGGGAGGGACTTTCGGGCGAGGCGCCCATTGGGTCCCAAACGAACGGGGGAAAAATCTTACTTCGGTTGCTGCTGCTGATCGCTGGTCATGGGAGCCCCGCTGTTAGACGAGAGCTGCTCCAGATCATTCTTCAGCAGGCCATTGCCCATGCCGACCAGATAGATCCGGTAGACCGGGATGTCATGGTTGAGAACCAGGTAGCGGACCACCGACTCGGCCATCTTCTGCGAGGTCGTGATGGCGCTCTGGCCCTTGCCCGACGAGAAGCCCTGAACCTCGATGATGTAGCCGCGTTGACCCTTCAAGTTGCCAGCCATCGTGTCAAGGGCGTCCTTGGCGTTCTTGCTGAGGACGGTCTGTCCGGGGCGGAAGCGGATTTCGGTCTGGTTCGAGGCCTTGTACTGGTCGATGTTGCTGACCACGGTCTCGACCGTCTGCACGCGAGCGGTCACCTGCTGCGCTGATTGCTGCGCGGCGGTGGCCTTGTTGCCGGCATCGACAGCGTGCTCGTCGGCCTGGTTCGCCTTGTCCGAGGCCAGCTTGATGCCCTGCGTGGCGCGCGAATCAACGTCTTTGATCTGCTTGCTGTTCTGCGAGGTCAGCTCATCGAGTTCGTTGACGCGGTCGCGGATCGGTTCGGTCTGCCGCTGTACATACTTTTTGCGGGCAAAGGGATTGACGCGTCCCCAGAAGCCTTCGCGCGACGGAGCGGCCAGAGGCGCTTTGCCGGTGGCGTTGCCAGTGTCGCTCGACGTCGACTGCTGCGCCGCAGCAGGCTGGCTCTGGTCAGACGAGGTGGTCTGCGCAAGGGCCGGGATAGCAAGAACGGCGGCCAAGGGCAGGGCGATTACGAGACGGTGGTTCATATTGACTTCCTCCAAGTTGGGGGAGCGTTTAGCTCCACTCCGGCACGCCTGGGGCGTGCTTGAAATTTAATCGCGTCCCTGAGAGCAAAAAGGAACCAGCAGATTCGCTGGGGCCGGGCCAGCGCTGACGCTACGCATGGCCTGGGATCTCGGGCGCCGCACAGCACTGGCGCCGTCTGTTCTAATACATGTCGGATGCCAAATCGGGCTTCAGGGTTCAGCGGCTAAATAGTTGATATCTATGCCCATTGTGGCGGCCCCCGCGCGGCAGCGGCAGCGGCAACTGCAAGCGCAGGGTAATTTTGGGAAAGCTGATATAAAAAGTGCGTGGAGACCTACGTTCTTCGTTGGTCGATCTTCGTTTGCCAAACTACTGATTTGCGGGCAGAACCGCGGGAGGGGATTTGGGACCGAATCGCAACCTGGGCAGCGCATTTTCGAGGTTACTGGTAATCCGGTTACTGGTAACCGGGGCCATTCTGTGCGGTCTGACTTATGCCGCAGAGTCTGGAATGCCGTCTTCTCGCATCTCGGACGAGCACCTTCGGCAGTACTCCGATCTTGCCGAAGACTGGATGCAGCAGTATCTGCGCGTCGATACCACTAATCCTCCCGGAAATGAAATGCGCGCAGCCGAATTCTTCAAGAAGATCTTCGACGACGAAGGAATCGAGAACCGGGTGTTTGAGGTTGCACCCGGGCGCGGGGATTTTTGGGCTCGCATCCCGCATACCACCGCTGAGTCAAAGCGTCCCATCATCCTGCTGAACCACATGGACGTCGTGACCAGCGACGCGTCCCATTGGAAAGTCCCTCCGTTCAGCGGAGAACTCCGCGACGGCTATATCTGGGGCCGCGGTGCGCAGGATATGAAGGACGAAGGCCTTGCCCAACTCGTCGTCATGGTCATGCTGAAGCGCGAGAACGTTGCCCTGGACCGTGATGTGATCTTCCTTGCGGTAGCCGATGAAGAAGCCGAAGGGCAGGGTACCGATTGGTTCACCAAGAACGAGCGCGATCTGCTGGGGAATGCCGAGTTCCTGATCAATGAGGGTGGCGAGAACCTGCTGGAGAATGGGAAGGTCAAATACGTCGGCGTGGATGTGGGTGAGAAGACCTCATACTGGCTGCATGTGGTGGCGCACGGACGGCCCGGCCACGGATCGAGGCCGAATCCCGACTCCGCCCCGAACCGCCTGGTGCACGCGTTGACCAAGATCCTGGCATATAAGACGCCCCTGCGAGTGCTTCCGGTCGTCGATGAATTCTTGCGTGATATGGCGCCCTACGAGCCACCAGAGCGGGCTCTTTACTACCGGAACGTGAAGAAGGCCATCGAAGACAAGAAGTTTCAGCAGGAAGTCGAGCGCGATGAGTCGCTGAACTTCCTGCTGCGCGATACGATCTCCCTCACCATGATGGGAGGCTCGGGGCAGACCAACGTCATTCCTCCCGAAGCCTGGGCCAATCTCGACCTGCGCATCCTGCCGGGAGGGGATCCAAAGGCTGTGGTTGAGGCACTGCATCGGGTGGTGAATGATCCCGATGTGACCATTGAGCCGATCGAGACGGAATTCCGGGTGGCGAACTACTCTGGCACCGACAATGCCTTGTTCGCAGCCATTCGCGAGGCCTCGGCGAAGTATTTCCCTGGGACGCCAGTGGTCCCGCACATCACCAGCGGTTACACCGAGAACCAGCGCTACCGCCCGCTGGGCATCGTTGCTTACGGATTCAATCCCTACACGGCGACCGAGGAAGAAGGCAACACCGAGCACGGCAACGACGAGCGCATCCGTGTAGAGGAAGTTCGTCGGGGTCCGCGAGTGCTGTTCGACGTCGTAGTTAAAGTCGCAGGGGAATAGTCAAAGTGTGGGGACAGCCGCCTTCGGCTGTCCGCGGGTCGCAGACCCGCTGCCGGAGATGCAAAAGCCTACGAAATCAAGCTGGGCAGGGTCAGGCTTCGCCCGTTAGACAATCGAGGAAAGTCCACTCGATGCATCCCAATCAATGCACGATGTTAATCGCAATCGCGGGAGTGATCGAGTTGCTCGTGTTCTTGCCCGCCGGGAACACGCGCATGCCTGCGATTACGCCGACTTTGCTGGTGAAGTTGTATTCGATCGCCGGCGCCAGTCCGAAGGCTTGACTGGAGCCGGAATTGAGCGACACGAGCTCGGCTGGACTAGAAATGTTGTATCCCGTCACAGCGGTGTTGTATTGATGTCGGTACGTCGCGTCGAAGGCAAGCACCCAGCTTCGAGTGATGCTGTATTCCCCGGCTAAGTCCACGAAGAGTGCCGCGCCGGGGTCGGCGTGGCCGCGAAATCCTTGGGAGGTGCCGTACACGCTGAGGTCCTGCACCCGCGCCTCCCGAGAAAATGCTTGCGTGACGTTGAAACGCGTACGCAGAATTCGTCCGTTCGGCATCCAGAAGAAGGTCTGCGTATAGAAGCATAGGGTGGTCGTGTAAGAGCCGCTGCCAATTCCGTCGCTGGCGCGGTCGCCGAGACTGTCGTACTTGCCGGTCGGAAGAGTCTCCTGTACGGCAAAGGACGTGGTGGGAACCCAGCTGCCCTCGCGAAAAAGATGAACTCGGTACTGCGCCTGCACCGTGAGATCGCCGGCGCCAACGCCGGAGCTTCCGAGCCCCTGGCTGACCTGGTTGTAGCCGAAGACAGGAATCAGGCCTACAGTGAACTTGTTGGCGAGGCCGTAATTGATGTAGGTAAGGGAGCCGAATCCGTCGATATGCGGAGCGCTGTGGCGAACTCCGCTCGAATCGTAGGAGCTTTGGGAGATCACGTCGTAGAGATAAGGCTCGATCAGCACATGACCGCGGGGCAAAGTGTTTGCCGATGGTGCCAGCAGCGGCCCCGTCCACCAAGCATTGTCGAGCGATTGACGAGCGCTTTGCGGCGAACTTACTTCCTGTGCTGCTGCGAGACAGGCCGTCATCGCAAGCAGGGCGAGAATATCCCTCATCATCGTAAGAGCGTGTCGGGGGCGAAAAAGTTTCATTCTTTCGTGCGCGTAGAGTCGCCGTCCAGTTGGGTTCGCAGTGCTTGCCGCTATCCGCGGAGAAGGCTTGTCCGGTCCGGATCGACGTTGGAGTCACATCGGAAAAGATGAAACGAACACCTCTGCAATCGCGTGGAAGTAACGTGCGGTAGCCGAGACGGCGAATAGCGAGGCGTCGATGATTTCGAAAGTGGCGGCTCAGGGCGTGCGCGTCTATGGGATGTCCGCCCACTGTTTAGGCAGGCCGAAACGAATCGGTGTCATGCTGGGCTACTCGCGGATGGGCGAGGCGCAGATTCGGGAGGGGATTCGGCGGTTCGGCCAGGTCATCTAGAGTCGAGCTTCGCTCGACCGACAGCCGAAGGCGGCTGTCGCCACATAATCTCTTCTCAGGCGCCACAGTTCAGGCGCCGCAGTGATTCTCGTATTGCTCGAAGATGAACGGATCGGTCATGCCGGCGATGTAGTCGCAGACGACGCGCGGCAATCCCTCGTCTTTCGCCTTATCCTGATATTGGTGAGGAAGAGACTGTGGATGAGACATCCAGAAGGCGAACAACTCTGAGACCACGCGTTCCGCATCATCTTTCTCGTCCGCGAGCGACGGGCTGTAATAGAGATTCTCGTAAAGGAAATCTTTGTTCTGTTTGCGCTCGGCTTCGACTTCCGGACTGAACGCCGCCAGTCGTTGCGGATGGGTGCGTATTCCCTCCACGCTCTGAATCCTGGCTTCATTCACCCGCTTCTGCGTGGTCCGGATCAGATCGTCCACAAGGCGATTGAGCACGCGTTTCAGGGTCTCATTAAACTTCAGCTTCTCCGGAGCCTGGGGGTAAAGCTGAGCGACCTCGCGATAGAAGCGCTCGAAAATTCCAACGCCTTCCCGGATCTCTTTCAGCGGCAACAGGTGCGATTCGTAGCCGTCATCGAGATCGGCGGTGTTGTAGGCGATTTCATCCGTGAGGTCGATCAGTTGCGCTTCCAGCGGCGGACGCTGGTCCAGAACATACTCCGCCAGTTCCGGATGCTCCTTCGCATCGTAATCGTGCGAATGCTTGATGATTCCTTCGCGCACTTCGAACGTCAGGTTCAAGCCGCGAAACGCGGCGTAGCGCTGCTCAAAGTCTTCCACAATACGCAAGGCATGGAGATTGTGGTCGAAGAAGAGCCCGTGCTCGTGCATTGCGGCGTTGAGAGCTTTTTCTCCGGCATGTCCGAATGGTGGATGCCCGATGTCGTGCACCAGCGCTAGTACTTCGGCCAGGTCAGCGTTGAGCCCGAGTGCTCCGGCAATGGTGCGTGAAATCTGCGTCACTTCGAGGGTATGCGTCAGGCGGTTGCGGAAGTGATCGGAGTAGCGCCGGGTGAAGACCTGCGTCTTGGCCTCAAGCCGGCGAAAGGCGCGGGCGTGAATCACGCGATCGCGGTCGCGCTGGAAATCGTTGCGGTAGGGGTGCGGCGACTCAGCAAAGCGCCGTCCGCGGGATTGCGTCACCTGCACCGCGTAAGTCGCCAGCATGGGGGAAGTCTACCAAAGTACCGAGCACCTGGTACCGGGCAACGAAATCGGCTAAGTGCTAACTGCCAATTGCTAATTGCTTGTCACCGCAGGTTCAGCCGCATCTCGTTGCTGTCTTCGAAGCCGAGCGACTCATACAAATGCCGCCCTTGATTGCTGGCGTGCAGGCTGACGCGGGCGAAGCCTTCCTGCTTACACCAGGCAATCATGGCATCCATGATCTGACGAGCAATGCCGCGCCGGCGGTACTCCGGTTCGGTATAGACATTGAGGATGGTTGCTCTCCGACATTCGAGATCGTAGGCGTGCGCGGGCCAGGCGCTGATGACGACGGCGCCTCCTGCCACGACGCGGCCGTTGTCGCATGCCAGCCACGAGCGGAAGGATCCTTCGGAAATCGCCTTCTCCAGATAGTCGACAGTCGCGTTTACCATCGCCGACAGGACGTCGGCGTCGGTGTAGTTCATGTCCTCGCACATGCGGCGGCGCTGGCGGGCGATTTCCGGAATGTCGGCGGTGGTACCTTCGCGGATGGTGATGCTCAGGGCTGTCTGCATCATCAGAGAAGTTTATCGCGAGACGCGGGATGGGGCCCGGTGCGAAAGTCAAAATCCCCACCCTAATGTCGCAAAAGACGCGACGTTAGGATGGGGCACCCTCAAGTTGCTACTTGTTGGAGTCTTCTTTTGCCAGCCTCACCTTGGCAGCGTCAAGCTTTTGCTGCACCTTGGCGAAGGCTTCCGAATCCTGCTCGGCGGGGACGGTCTTATTCCATTCCTGCACCGCGCGATCCCAGTGCGAAGCGGCTAGTTTCAAGCGTCCCGTCTTCTGATAAAGATCGCCCAGATGTTCCTGCACCGTGGGATCTGATCCCATATGCACCGCGGCTTTGTTCAGGTTTTCTTCCGCCAAGTCGTACTTGCCCAGCTTGAAGTAAGCCCAGCCTAGCGAATCGAGGTACGCTCCGTTATTCGGTTCGAAGGTAAGTGCCTGCTTGATGTAGTTGAGCGATTCCTCAACCTTCACGCCGCGATCGGCATTCATGTATCCGAGATAATTCAGGGTCGCTGCCGCCTGCGGATCCGTCGGCGGAGTCACGGCCAGCACCTTGCGGAACTCGCTGTCCGCCTGGTCAAACATCTTCTGCCGCTGGTAGAGATCGCCGCGCAGGAAACTGACGTATGCCTTCTCGTCTGGCTTGCCTGATAGTTGCTCCGCCTTGGCGAGCGACTGTTCGGCATCGCTCCAGCGCTTGGCGCGGGTGTAAATGATCGCCAACCGGAGATGCACATCGCGGTCTTCCGGGCCGCCCTTGAGCATGCCCTTAATGTCTGCGACAGCCTGATCGAACTCGCCCATATCGGCGAGTTGCGCATCCAGCACCATGCGAAGGTCGCGATCGTTCGGCAGCTTCTGCACGGCTTCCTTCGCCGCGGCCGTGGCTTGTGGCCACTGCTTGGAGTCGCGGTAGGTGTCGATAATCTCTTGATAGCCGCTGCGGGCGTTCTCGTCCCCAAGCGGCAGCATCTTGCGGAATGTCTCGACCGCCGCGGTGTAGTTTTCCTGCTCGCGGTAGACCATGCCCAGCCGCTCGATGAAGATCGCGCGATTGTTACGATCGGTCTGGCTGGTACCGATTTCGCTGCTCTTCTCGGTTTTCTTCAGAAGATCCTGCAGCAGTTTGGCCGCTTCGTCATAGCGTCCCTGCGCCTGGTAGACGGCAGCCATGCTGTAGGGAACTTCGGCGGTGTCAGGAATCAAGGTATCAGCGTGCTTCAGATTTTCCAGCGCCAGATCGTACTTCGCCTGCCGCCGGTAGATTTCTGCAATGCGAACGTAAGTCTGCGCGTCTTCAGGATTCGAATCGGAGATGACTTTGTACTGTTCGAGCGCAGCCTCGAGCTGGCCATCATTCAGATAATTTTCGGCCAGACCGCGGATTGCGTCCAGATTGTCGCGGTCGAGCATGATCGCGTGCTTGTACGAATCAATCGCGTTTTTGTATTCCTTGCGCTGTTCGTACGCGGCCCCGAGTGCGGAATACAACTTGGCCGAGCGCGCCGAGTCGGGAATCGAGCTCAGAACCTTGAGCGCATGCGCCGTATCGCCCTCATCGGTATAGAGCATCGCCAGCGTGGTGACCGCCTCTTCCGAATTGGGGTCGATCTTGATCGCGGTGTTCAGCTCGGCTTCCGCCTTCTGCATGTCGTTGCTCAAACGGTACAGGCGTCCGAGCAGCAGGTGATCGTCTACGCTCTGCGGATCGAGCTTCACGATCTCCTGATATTGTTCGATCGCGAGCTTCAAAATGTTGTCTGACCCGTTTCCGCCCGGCATGTCGCCTAGAGAACGCAGGTAGATTCGTCCCAGAAGCTTGTGCGCTTCCAGATTCGTCGGGTCACGCTTGATAATGTCTTGGGCCTCTCTTACGGCATCGGCAATGCGTCCAGTCTTGACGTAGAGTTCGGCGAGGCTTGAGGTCAGGAATTCGGATGACGGATCCGCTTCAATGGCCAACCGGTACTCTTCGGTCGCCTTCACGGCCAGGTCGCTGCGGCCGTACGCTGTAACCATTTCCTCGTACATGTGCGCCAGCGTGTAGTGGTAGTACGCGGCGGCTTTGTCGACTTTGCGCGGCGAGGACTGGCTGGAGTTCGCCGTGGCGGGCGTGGATTGGCTGGTTTGAGCGACAGCAACAGATGCCACTCCCAAGATTAAGAAAAGACGAAAAATTCTCATCATTCTGGACCTGACTGCGCTCAAAGCGCGCTTCCGGATTACCTCAGCTTGTTGGATGCAAAGCCGTCGAGGGGAAGGTGCTTTTATTCTAACCCGGTTTTTCAGGGGTTGAAAACAAAGTTGGTGTAAAGGAAAGTAAATCGACATTCCAGAAGTACAACGACCCGGTAATCGTCCATACGGAAAGCTCCTGTTTTGTGCGGGTTTAAACCCGTGGCCTCAGCCGCTGAGGTAACGGCGGGTCCTGCAATGTTTCCTTCAGCAACCTGTCAAAACGCCCAGTATGGACCGGTACCTGCCGGAGTGCTGCGGGATTCGATCGCGGTGAATACGCTGCGGCCGAAGAAGAAGGGCAATCCCCAGTCGAACGTTCCAGCATTGGGACCGGCGAGCCCCGGAAAAACAGAAGCGGAGGTATTCGAAAAGAGAGAATCCGCATTTTGCACCATAAAGTTCACCGTGGCCGACACCCCGTTCGAGGTCGTTGTAGCCGATAGATTTGCCGGCGAAGTCGGGCAATAGAAACTTGAGGTGTCAGGGCAAACTGGGAGCGAAGACGTGCTGCTGTTCAAAAAGAACAGGCCGTTCGACCCACTGTCGATAAATCCAGGATACGACTGGCCATGGAATGTCGTACTGAATTCGGCATTCGAGTTCAGCGGGAAAACGTCCTTCGCGTTGATGCCGTTGTTGGACTGAGTTCCGATGCCGAAGACGAGCGATCCGCTCACGCTGGCCGTGGCGGCAGAAACGGCGGGCAATTCAACGATTACGCCGTTATTGTCCTTGGCAAAGAGTGCCACCGGGTTGGCTATCTGCTGAGCGACAGGCTCCGAAGTGATCTGGCACGAAGTGGAAACGCAGCTGTAATAAAGCCCCGGATTCCCGGAGTCGTTGCTGGGCAGCGCGCAGGCGTCGCCGCAGTCCCGCACAAAGGGGCCGATGCCGAGAATCGCATTGGCTCCCAAGGCCTGCAGACTGTCTTGATGATTTGAAGCGGCACAGCGCTGGCACTCTCGCCGGAGATTTGGACATCCGCCGTGGCTACCCGGCCCCAAGTCAAGCTGCTGACGAATTCACCGCACTCGCCGATCGGGTTACCATTCGAGTCGGTTTGCGGAGGGAGCGGCAGGGTGAGTTCGCCGCCGCCATTAGACGACAGGATTCGGAGACCGTAAGATCCCGTGTCCACGAGAACGCCGTCGATTGCCTGGCAATTCGAGGTCGATGGAACGCACACCGTGATGGTGACGAACAGGCCGTTGGCATAATTACCAGCGGGTCCAGCGTTGACCACAATGGGTTGGACGTTAGAGCCGGAGGTGGCAATCGAATTGTGGTGGCTGCTTCCGCCGCAATGCGCGAGAACGAGTGCAGTGGCCAGAAGACCGGCAAGGGAAACGAGCCGCGATGATGCAGCGCGTGTCACTGCATGGACTCCGGAGTCGCGCCTGACGGAAGCTGGTCCACCAGGTACGCTCGTCCGACGAACGAGCGCATGTGACCCGACTGCTCGACGACCAGGTTGGCATTGTGAACTGATACGGGGGTACGAGCGACGCGCTCTTTGAGAGAGTGTGCGGTCTGCTGATACTGCGTGAAATACGAGCCGAGCAGTTGCTGGAGATCCGGAAGCCATGGCCCCTGCCATGCGACTGCGAAAACTTTTCCGGCGGGCGAAAGGTACTCTCGCACTCTTATCCCATCGGGAGTTTGGATCTCGTGAACTGTATAAGAGGCAGCCGGGTTCACGCGAAGCGTGCCTTGCAAATGCGCGACATCGGCTTGTACGGAAGATACATCGCCACCTAGCGCCCCGAACGAACTGAGGCTCCAAAAGAGCACACACACAGCTAGGACCGCGCGGAACCCGCGAAATCGAGTGACCAGGGCCGTGGGAACGCTCCCATTAGAAGAGTCTTGAGAATGGGTTGCAGTTTGGCGGATGGGGGTTGCTGAGGTCTGAATTCCGCTCTCAGTGTCTGAAGTGCCTTACGCCCGTAAATACCATTGCCAGCCCGAGGCGGTCGGCGGCTTCAATCACCTCCGGATCGCGCTGCGAGCCGCCGGGCTGG
>QIAL01000670.1:0-1519 GCA_003225535.1 Acidobacteriota bacterium
TGATGAAGTCTTCTCCGCTTCCTGCGCCGCTGCACACCGCGCCATCGTTTCTCCACTTCCCCTTTTTGAGCACTGCCGACAAGCTGGCGATTTCGCGCGCACTGGTTCCCTTAACGCTAACCGTACAACGCGACAACGGGCAGTCGTTCCAGCAATGGCTCGATGCGCACGGTCAGACCAAGAATGCTGTCGCGCGCTTCTGGCATCCCATCCTGATCAGCGCTCTTAGCGAGGAACTAGACCGGATCTCCGTCTCCGCAGCAGCCCAGGTCGTGCGCGAATCCATGAAGACCCCCGCCGCTCGTCACATGGGCGTGCCCACTCTCCCGCTCACTGACTTGTATAACGCCGCGGGAGAATACGTTCGATCCCATGGCGGCACGCTGCATTTCCGTTGTCCCGTGGAAGGATTTAGCGTCGACGACCCTCAAGTCCGAGTGCGAATGCGAGGAAAGGAAGGAGCGGAAGAGCCTTTCGACTATCTCGTCCTCGCGCTCCCCTTTGATGCGCTTGAGTCCCTTCTGCCCGCAGAGACTCAGAGCAAGGCAATTCGTGAGAAGATCAGCCACTTCGAGAACTCGCCTATTACTGGCATCCATCTCTGGTTCGACAAGCAGATTTCCGATCTCGATCATGCCGTGTTACTGGACCGCACCATCCAGTGGATGTTCCACAAATCCCGCCTTCAACCGATGCGCGCGCAAGGCGAAAATGGAGGCAGTTCAGGCAGCTACGTCGAACTCGTGGTCAGTTCGTCGAAGGCCCTGATCGACAAATCGCGTGCCGAAATCGTCGAACTCGCCCTCAACGAAGTCCGCGAATTCTTCCCCGCCGCGCGCGACGCCAATCTGGTCAAATCCACCGTAATCAAGGAAGTGAACGCGACATACTCGCCGCGTCCTGGCATCGATGCCCATCGCCCCACGCCGGTCACTCCTTGGCCGCGCGTGTTCCTCGCTGGCGACTGGACCGCCACCGGATGGCCCGCCACGATGGAGGGCGCGGTCCGTAGCGGATACCTTGCCGCCGAAGCCCTGGCCGACGCCTCCGGAAAAAAAGGTGCGCGTTTTCTCGCCCCCGATATGCCCGCCAGCGGCCTCATGCGCCTCTTCGTGAAATAGCTTCCTGCGTCATTCCTGCAAGTAACTAAACTCCTACGTTCGATTGCCGATACAAATGGCATGGACGGGCGCAACATCGAACCACGGAAGGTGATGTGGGCGGTGGCGGAGATCAGTTGGGAGGACGACGGTGGTACGTCCTTTCGCGTACCCGCCGTCCTGGAAGACACCTCCAGCTCCGGGGCATGCGTCCGGCTCAAGCGGCCACTGGCCGTGGGTTCGCGGATCACGATCAAGTGGCACCGCGAGCAGTTTCCGGCAATAGCCCGGAACTGCCGCACGGATGGGGGAGACTTCTTGTTAGGCGTACGGCGAGAGGCAGGAATCGTGCCCGCCACCAAGTCCGCCAGCCATCCGGCCGCTCCCGACGCCAAAGCAGAGCGCACCCTGGAAAATCC
>QIAL01000670.1:1661-2723 GCA_003225535.1 Acidobacteriota bacterium
CTCAGGGCACGCCCCCTCGTCCCGAAAGGACAGTTATGCAACCCAAGACGATGTTTCCGCATTTTTGGCGCCGTAAGCAGGACGAAGACGCGCCCGCAAAATCCAAGATCACGGAGGCTCCAGTGAACAAGCCCAACACGCAAGAACCAACGCCAAGCGGCCCGCGCGGCGAGCTACTGAATTATGAAGACATTTACCGCGCCGCCGGAATCATGAGTCCCGGCTCGGGATACGGCATCCACAAGGTCGTCGACATGCTGAACAATGATCGCATTCGAGACCTTTCCAACGACGCGAAGCGAGCGTCCGTTCTGATGGCGCTCGATGCCGCCGGGATCTCCGCCGACGAGATGCTCACCGACGCCACCCGCCGGCAGAATGCGCTGACATCCTACGAGACCGCCCAGAGCAAACAACTAGAAGACTTCGAGGCCCACAAAGCGAAGGAGAACACCCGCATCGAGGAAGAAATGGAAAAGATCCGAATTCACTACGCCCAGCGCGTGCAAGCGAATCTCGATCAGGTAGCGAAGGAAAAAGAAGCGCTCCGCAACTGGCAGATGGCCATGCAGCATGAGACACAACGCATCACCGAAGTCATTGAACTGTGCGGCAAGCAACCGGCACCTGAGCGCAGCAGCCACGCTATGGCCGCCGCCGCTGGAACTGGAAGCTCAGAGCAATCGGTCTCCGCGCCCCGTGATGCCACTAGCACCACGAAGCCCCCACTCCTTAGTGGACCTAAGGTGTAGTCATCTTCACTCTTCGGCAGGCGACGAGCAGGTGCGTCCACGGCTCGTCGTCCAATCGGCTGATTTGAACGACGGGATGTCCATTGGTGGTGTCGTGAATGAATTGACCGTCGCCAATGTACATCCCTGTATGCGTGATGTCCTTCTCGGAAGAACCAAAAAAAACAAGATCCCCCGCCTGCAGATCCTTGCGCTGCACGCGAGTGACTCCCTTCCAGGCCGCCTGCTGATCCGCATCGCGTGGCATATTGATCCCGCGCGCCCTGACTAGCATCTGCGTGAACCCGGAGCAGTCGAATCCATAACTGGA
>QIAL01000530.1 GCA_003225535.1 Acidobacteriota bacterium
AAGGCCTGCGCCCTCTTTTACAGTGATGATCTGGTTGATCGGCACGTTTGTCAATCGATCGACCTGTCCGCTGGGCCACGCGATTTCAAGCGACGCGATTTTCGTGCGCTTGCCCAGTCCAAAATGAATCCGCGGATCGCTTGCTGACATATAACTCATCCCACCCTTGGCCTGTTCGACTTCCACAAAGCCTTCGGAAGTGAGCTTCAGCGAAGCACCGATGCCGTCGCGATTCGACTTTGTTCCTACCAATTGCACGGTAAGCCAGTTGTTCGCATTGCCTCCGTCATTCCGCAGCAGGGAAGGGAAGTCGCCACGATTATTGGTGACGATGTCGATATCGCCATCATTGTCGTAGTCCGCAGTCGCAAGTCCACGCCCGACAATCGGACGCATGAAGTCCGTTCCCAACGAATCCGAGACTTTGTCGAACTCACCTTTGCCCAGATTGCGGTACATCAGCAGAGGTTCTTTGTAAGAGACCTCGCCGTGATACAACGAGACATTATCGAGCATGGCGCCATTCAGTTGCAGGATGTCGTTCCAGCCATCGTTATCGTAGTCGAGGAACTTAGCCGCGACACCGCTAAGCAGAACGGCTTTGTTCCCGATCCGCGAGCGGAATGTTTCGTCCGTAAACGTGCCGTCCTGACTGTTCCGATACAGGCGATTGAGTTCGAAGTCGAGATGCGTGATGTAGACATCCATCCACCCGTCGCCGTCAACGTCGGCGGCATCGATGCCCATGCCCGCTTCGTAGCGTCCGTCTTCGCTGGCCGCCAAACCGGAGACGAGTGAGACGTCCTCGAAAGTTCCGTTATGTTTGTTGATGAAGAGAAAGTTTGGCCAGGAATCGTTGGCGATGGCAATGTCGGTCCAGCCGTCGTTATTGAAATCCGCCAGCACCACGCCCATTCCTTTGGCCTCGGGCTTGCCTACTCCGGACGCATCGCTCACGTCGGTGAAGGTTCCGTCGTGATTGTTGTGAAAGAGCTTGATGCGCTGCCCCTTGTAGTTTCCCGGATGGCAGTAGGAGCGATATCCCGGTCGCCGTTCGCCGCACCAGAGATTATTCTTGGGACTCCACTCAATGTAGTTCGTCACGACCAGATCAAGCCACCCGTCTTTGTCGTAATCGAACCACCCCGCGCTGGTCGACCATCCTCCCTCATCAGCAACACCAGCCTTTGCCGTAACGGCGGTGAAAGTGCCGTTCCCATTGTTGTGGTAAAGGATCCCGCGCCCGTATCCCGTGACGTAAAGATCGGGAGAGCCGTCGTTGTCAAAGTCGCCAACCGCAACGCCCTGGCCGTAGTGACCTTCACCGCCGACGCCGGCTTTTTCCGTGACATCGGTGAAGGTTCCATCGCCGTTGTTGTGATAAAGCGCACTGCGAATCGGATGCGTTGGCTTGTAGAGATCCGTCGCCGCCGACTGAACGAAGTAAAGATCCATCAGGCCGTCCTGATCGTAATCGATCCATGCGACACCGGTTCCCATAGTTTCGAGATAATACTTTTCCTCGGTTTGCGTGGAGTCCTGCTGGAAAGTGATCTTCGCGCTCTCACGAACGTCGGTGTAGTGCACCGGGATACCAGGTTCGGACGCCTTGGACGATTGGGCAGCAACAACGCGGCTGTGCAGTGCGAAGCCGCTTGAAAAAGCGAGGATGAGAATCGCTCCCATAGGCCTGATCAGCCTTCGAAAAGTTTGTTGGTATGTAACTCTATGCCCCATTCTCACAAGCTGCGGTCCGCAATCAGCAATGCAAATTGAAGCATCTGTTGGCGGGCTACCAATGGCATTTGTTGTTCGGACGTAGACGATTTTGCAGGAGCCTTGGACAATGCCTCTTCGATACGGCTGATGTCCAATCCTCCCGCATTGCTGCCCTTGAAACGGTTGAGTACTTCACGAGCTTTTTCAATCTGTCCCGTCTGATAGTAGAAAACGCCAAGCGTGGAATAACTCCCGGCCCATTCCGGCAACAAATCGACAGCGCGTTCCAATCGCTCCGCCGCCTGTTTTGTATTGCCTTTCATGACGGAGATCAGGCCTTGCCCCCAAATGAGTTTTCCCGAGCCTGGAATCCGTGCCAGCCCTTTCTGCAGGGTTTGCTCCGCGCTTGTGAGATCGTTGTTGCGGAGCTGAACCAGAGTCAGCGAAAGATAGTACTGGTCGTTGTCCGGATTTCGGGCGATGGCGGACCGGAAAATTTCCGTCGCTTTGGGAGCGTTGTCCAGGTGAGCCTCGATATCCCCAAGCAGAGCGAGGAAGGCGTCGTCCTGCTGGCCAGCGGTAGAAATATTCTGCGTGGCGGCCAGGGCATCCTTGTACTGCCCCTTGCGAAAATACGCGTTCGCCAAATCAAACTTCACATCATCAGAATCCGGATTTGCACGCAGAGCATTTTGAAAGTGCTGGATCGCGTCATCGTACAATCGGTATCGTGCCAGCAGCACTCCCGTTCCGGTTTGTGTGCGATAGTCGTCCGCGCTTATCTGATCAAGCTGCGCAACCGCCTCTCGCGCTTTATTGACATCGCCCAGTTTGAGGTAAGTTTCCGCGAGCAGGTAAAGATCTTGGGACTGACCGGGATGTTTCCTGATCTGTTCATTCAGTTCAGCGACATCGAGTTCGGTGCGATGCTGTGCCGAAAGTTGCGACCGGTTGTTCAGGTAGTCGAAGAGATGTTGATACGGCATGGGCCCGGTCGAGGAGTTCTTCGAGAGCGTCTGAAAGACGCTCAGATCGCGCTGCGCTGCTGCTGTCTGATGAAGGCTCCTCTCCGCCATCGCAAGCTTGTAGTAGCCGGTGGCAATATCGTGGCCAACCTTCACATAGTGGCGTAGTAGTTCCGCGGCCTCGGCATACTTCTTGTCTTTCATGCGAAGGTTGGCCAACTCAAGCAGAGCATCGGAAAAATCTGGGTTGGAGCGGAGCGCCTGCTGAAACAATTCATTGGCTCGCAGCGAGTTGCCTTGACGCTCTTCAATGTAACCGAGATTGTAAAGGCAGGAGGCGTTGTGCGGATCCAGCTTCAGACCTTCGCTGAAATATTTTGTGGCTTCTTCGAAACGCCCCAGGTGCCGGTACGAGAGCCCCATGAACGCATAAGAGCGCGCAGACGGATCGATGGCAATCAGCGTTTTGAACTCATCGATCGCCTTCTCCGCCTTGCCCGACATGAAGTAGCTTTCCCCCAGCGCAGCACGCAGGTCCGCGCGTTGCGGAGCGATTTTCAGGCCCGACTCGAGCAGCGGGATCGCGTCTTCGAAGTAGTTCTGGCTCATGCTGAGGCGGGCCATCAGGAAAATGACGTCCGCATTGTCCGGAGCGGCCTTGTGTGCGCGTGCGAGCAGTTCAAGAGCATCTACCGGACGGTTCTGCTCGGAATAAACTTGCGCCAACAAGTAAAGTGTCTCGACCGAATCAGGCTTCAGCTTCAGCGCGCGGTTCAATGCAAGATCCGCCTTGGCATATTCATGTCCGCGCAAGTACGCCTGCCCGAGATTGTGAAGGATCTCAAATGTCTCCGGATGCAGCGCATTAGCCTGCTCCAACTCAAGTTGCGCCGCTTTGTACTGCTTGGCCGAGGCTAGCACTACGCCGAGTGTGAAATGCAGTTGCATGTCCTGCTTATGCGCGGCAGAAAGTTCACGCGCCTGCGTTAGTGCCTCCGTGTTTTTTCCTGCGGCGAAATATGCACGGACGATATTGAATCGCGTTTCCACTGTCTGCGGATGGATTCGCTGAAAGCGCGATACGGCCTGAAGTGGTGAACCTTTGGCCATCAAGAGGAGACCGAGATTGTAATTGGCGTCGCGATTGCCAGGAGAAGCCTTCAGGACGGTATTGAATTCCTTCTCCGCCAAATCGAGTTTCTGCTGGGCTACATAGAAATTGCCAAGGTTGTTGTGAGTCGTCTTCGATCCAGGATCGAGCCGCAACGCCTGCTGGAAGGCTGCTTCGGCCTGGTTGTAGTTCTTCTGGTTGGTATCGACAATTCCGAGCAGGTTGTATGCCTCGACATCGCTCGAGTCCACCTTCAGTTGATCTTCGACGAGGTTCCTTGCCTGCTCAAACTGTCCATGCTCGATCAGTTCCCGGGCTTGAATCAGCTTGGAATCGGCCTGGGGTCGTTCCGCGTTCTTATTTTCGGAAGGTTTCTGTTGCGCGTGACCCGAACTGCAAAGCAGCAATACGACAAATACAGCAAGCCACTGAGTTCTGTAACGTAGGCTTGGTGGTTGCATTGAAGCGGTCCCCGACAGAATGCTAACGCTGGAGCCACCAATATAGCAGTTGCGGCAACTGCCGAGCGATCTTGTGCAACGCACGCTTGCGAGCCGCTTCACGGGTTCCGATCATTGCGGAGAAGGCCCAGACGACTCTCCAATCACCAATTCCGAGGAGATTCGATATTCTTTGCCCTGCGGACTCACCGTGCTCGACAGCTCATGTAAGGCGTCAGCGGCCAGGCGACCCAGCGTCTCGCGATGAATGTCCACGGTAGTGATTGATGGGTTGCAGTATTCGGCCAGACGCGTCTTGTCGAATCCAGTCACAGAAATATCCTGAGGCACGCGGCACCCGGCATTGAGCAAGCCCTTGATCACTCCAACCGCTGTCAGATCGTTCACGGCCACAACCGCAGTGGGGCGGGGCGACAACTTTGCAATCGCTGCTCCCGCGGCGAATCCGCCCTCGAAACGCAGGTCGCCTCGCAGAACCGGCCCGGACTCCAATCCTAACTTTCGCATCGAGCTCTCATACGCCTGCAAGCGCTCTACGTTGGACTTAAGCCCGGGGCGACCGGCTACGAAAGCGATGTGACGATGGCCGTTCTCGTGCAAGTAATTCACAATCTGTTCCACACCCGACAGGTAATCGATCCGCAGATTACTCATGTAGCCCTGGACCGGAGCCAGATCGAGAAACGTCACCGCAATTTTTCGGCGAGCGAGTTCGTGTACAAGCCGAAGGCTGATCTCTGACGTCATGATGGCAACGCCCCGAACCTTGTGTTCCATCATGCGTTCCGCAGCCTGGCGCGTTCTTCGCGGATCGTAGTTGGTGTCGCTCAGAATCGCATCGTATCCAAGCTGGCGGGCGCGAATTTCGAAACTCTTGATCACCTCCGGAAAAAATGGATTCTCGATGTCGGAGACGATAATTCCCAGAGTCCGTCGATCATGCGAAGCCAGATGGCGAGCGTGGACGTCGCGTATGTATCCCAGCTTTCGGACGGTGGAGAGCACGAGCCGCCGAGTCTCGCGGCCCACTTTGCCGGTATTGTTCAGGACGTTCGAGACGGTTGCCGTCGACACTTTTGCGGCTTTCGCAACGTCGTGAATCGTTACACTCATGACGAGTTTTTCAGCTCCGCGCGCCCCAATGTGCCGAACCCGTTACGACTGCGCGGAGTATAGACGACAAGAAAATTCTTGACAACGAAACGAACGCCATGATATTTCCCACACACACGATACTAATGCGTTTGCATTAGTGTCAGGGTAGGTTAAGCGGTTAATCCGAAAAGCGCAACTGATCGGATACGCCGCAGGACTTGGGGTCCTTCAACAGATTTGGTTCGCCACGAGCGGTTTTTGCGCGGCGATCTTGTGGGTGGGTGTGTCAGGTGGCTCGCTCTGTGGCGAGTCTGGATAGCTCAAAGGAGAGCTCATGAATCGACCGGCCTGTTCCTGGATTCTGCGCAGTTCCTTCGTTCTCGCAGTTGGCGTCATTCTCAGCGTTCTCCCACTCCAAGCCCAGGTAGACACGGGTTCCATCACAGGCACCGTCACCGATCCCTCTGGTGCAGTGGTCAGTGGTGCGAAGGTCACGCTGACGAACGAGGGCACGGCTGCAGCCTTGGCTGTTACCACGGGAAGTGACGGGAGTTATACGTTCAGCCCAGTGAAGATCGGCAGTTATAAGATCGAGGCCACCGCCCAAGGATTTAAAACCATCACCCAGTCCAATATCGTGGTGAACGTCAGCGCGAACGTATTGGTGAATCTCAAACTGCAGACGGGGAGTGTGACAGAGACGGTGGAAGTCACCAGTTCCGTTCCAGTTCTTCAAACTCAGGACGCCTCTGTCGGCCAGGTGATGGACAGTCGCAACGTCAACAACCTTCCTCTGAACGGAAGAAATTTCACTTTCCTCGCGCAACTCTCCGCCGGAGTGAACTCTCCCCAGGCGGATACTCGAGGCAATGCTGCCAGCGGTGCCTTTGCCGCCAATGGCAATCGGCCGGCGCAGAACAACTACATGCTCGACGGCATCGATAACAATTCCGATACCGTCGATTTCCTCAACGGTACGAATTTTGTCGTTCTTCCTCCGGTGGATGCTATCCAGGAGTTCAAGGTTCAGACGTCCGACTTTAGTGCCGAGTATGGTCGCTCCGGAGCCGCTGTTCTCAACGCGACGATCAAGTCCGGAACCAACGAGTTTCACGGTTCCGCCTGGGAATTTTTCCGCAACGATAAGCTTGACGCTGCCGACTATTTTGAGCGTGTGGGCAACACAACTCGAAAAGGCGAGCTTCGCCTGAACCAGTTCGGAGTATCGGGGGGTGGGCCGGTCATCAAGAACAAGGTCTTCTTCTTCGGTGACTTCGAAGGACTGCGCCGGCGGCAGGGATCGCCGCATCAGGGAACCGTGCCCACGGCCTTGGAGCGCAGCAGCGGATTCACCAATCTCCAGGACATTATCACTGGGCAGACAGGCACGCAAACGGACATCCTGTGTGCTTCGACATCCCCCTGCAACCCGGACCCGAAGATATCGCCTCGCCGAAGTCTCTCAACAGGAACCATCCTTGATCCCGCGACCACTCGCTCACTTACTGCAGGTCAGATAGACCCGGTAACGGGTCTGGCGGCCGCTGTCTCCGGATTTGTCCGAGACCCTTTCCAAGGCACAGCCACTTGCGGGCCTGGCACTACTTCATACACTCTTGCCCTCTGCCCAAATCTGAATATTCTGCCAGCAGGCCGTTTGGACCCAAATGCAATCGCGCTATTGAACCTCTATCCTGGGCCGCAGAACGGGTCGCTTACCTCTAACTTCCAAGCTTCCCCAGCTCTCAGTGAAAACCGCAACGCGTTTGACACACGCTTGGATCTGAATCTTAGCGATAAGAATCAGCTCTTCTACCGCTTCAGCTATGTGGACGATCCGCAGTTCATCCCGGCAATTTTCGGGGGCATAGCGGACGGCGGCGGCTTCCAAGAGGGACCTCAGACCGCATTGGCTCAACAGAGTGCGTTAGCGTGGACTCATGTATTCTCTCCGACCACGGTTAACGTCGCCCGGGCAGGGCTGAACTATCTCCACACGACGCGCGTTTCACCAGAGGCTAACAATTTGAAGGGCACGGGAGGAGCCGGGCTTCCGGCGGACTTTGGCATTCAGGGTATCCCTCAACTGCACGAAAATGGTGGGCTCCCCGCCTTCGGCATCCAGGGTTTGCAGACCCTGGGCAGCAATGCCTTCCTGCCTTCCGATGAAGTCAGTTCCACCTTCCAGGTGACCGATGACTTCACCAAGATTTATGGCAAGCACACTTTCAAGATGGGCTTTGAGTGGCAGCACGTCAAGTTTTCGACCCTGCAACCACCGTGGTCCCGCGGACAATTCAACTTTGACGGCGTCTACACCAATATCCCGGGTGCGAGTCCTTCGTCCGAGAACACGGGCATCGCGCAATTCCTGTTGACCCCGACTCTCTCGTCCGTTGGTGGACCGAATTACGTCGGTGGCCCCGGTGTGCAGAACTCCGGCACCAGCGTATTCGTGTCCAACATCTCCTTGACGGACAATGGCAAGAACTACTACGGCACCTATATCAATGACGACTGGAAAGTGACTCCCAAGCTAACCGTGAACCTCGGCTTGCGGTGGGACTTCTTCGGGCTTGTCTTTGAACACCACGGTGCCCAGGCGAACTTCGTTCCCGGTGGTGCGCCCACTGGGGGCGCCATGTACTTGCTCCCACCTGGGGCAAGCACCTCCAATCTCTCCTCAAGTTTCAATGCGTTGCTGGCGGCCGATAGCATCGCTCTTAAGGTTGGCGGCTACGGAAAGGGCTTGGGCAACTCGCAGAAGTCGAATTTCGCGCCCCGCGTAGGCTTTGCCTACCAAGTCACTCCCAAGTTGGTGGCTCGCGGCGGCTTCGGAATGTTCTACAACGGATTTGAGAACCGAGGTTTTTCGCCGAACCTTGGAGAAAACTATCCATTCCAGTTCAACTTCTCTTTTGCGCCGGCCAATGACAATACTCCGGTCACCTATTCGGGATGCAGCAGTCCCAACGCTACGCCTATAGGGAGCGCGACTCTAGAGACCGGTTTTACCTGCACGCCGCTCAGCCCCACAGTGGTGCAAGCCAACGGCTTGGCGTTGCGCGGAATTCAGTTTAACTACTCCACGCCTTACTCGATGGCTGGCAACTTCACCGTTCAGTATCAGCTTCGACCCACTCTGAGCGTTCAGGCTGGCTATGTGACGTCGCTGGCGCGACACTTGGAGGTGTTCCCCAACTCTAACCACGTTACGCAAATCCAGCCCACGGGTACACAACTCAACAACGGCGCCGGTACCGGCGGTCTTCCTGGCTGCTTGAATGGCGTGGAGATTAATGGCAACACCGGAGGTTGCGGCATCGCCGCATCGTCGGGCGGCCTACCCTTCCCGGATTTCGGGCAAGGATCAAGCTATGCGACTACGAACGGTAATAGCTACTATCATGCCTTTCAGAGCAAGGTGGAAAAACAATT
>QIAL01000653.1 GCA_003225535.1 Acidobacteriota bacterium
ACATCGTTGGGAGGGCCGCCGGGCTGCGACTGAAAGCGGAGACCGATCCAACCATGAGAATCGTTGGTCCCGGCGAAGTTGCGCGCGGAGACGGTATCCACAAAGGAGAAGAACCGAGTCCGCGGCCCGCGCGTCTTTTCTAATTGGGTGAGCAGCCCACTCGTTGTCCAGCATGGCTTCGAGGCGTTGCTTCGATACGTAGCGCGAGCCGGAACCGTAGAGATCGTCGCTGACTTCTTTGTCGTAGGCCGAAATGGTTTTGGCCACCGTGCCGGACGCGCCTCCAACTACAAGGAACCAGCGCGCGACTTCCTGTCCGGCGCCGATTTCGGCGAAGGAACCGAAGGTGGATGTATCAAGATTCAGGGTAAGCGCTTTGTGGTGAGTGTCGGGTTTTTCAATGGAAGGCATAGTCAGGCTCCGCTCGGGCGACCTTCTAAGAGGCGCGAAGAGTCCCTGACGAGCTAGTGAAACTCGGCGCGCGAGGACGATTCTAGCGCGTCCAGGATAGTCCACAGACGTTATTCCACGAAAGGAGGCGGCCGCCCCAACTGCGGAGCGGACCATAAATTTCTAGCAGCATCGAGCTACTTCAAGGTTTTGATGAACTCGGCAATCGCATTAGCTTGCGTCGCGCTCACACCAGCGATGCCCTTCTTGTGAGGAGCTTTTGAGGAAGCTTCGCCTTTTGTTATGTGTTCGGCGATTTGGTCTGTCGTAAGCGCGGTTCCTTTCAGCGCGGGCGCTTTTACCGCCGGCTTCCCTTCGCCCTTCGCCCCGTGGCATCCAGCACATTTTGATTTGTAGAGTGCCGCTCCGTCATCAGCGGCCACTAAAGGCTTGGGCAAAGACCCCAATGATGTAGCAACAACTGTAATCGCCAGAAACAATTTACACTTCATAGCTTTCCTCCTCTTTCCTCGCGATTTGTACTCGCATGAACTGCCGTAAAGCCCGACTCGGGATGGCCTGCAATAGAATCCGAAAACAGCGGCCCTTGAGTCCCCCTCCCTGAAGTTGAGGGGAGCCAAATTAATGCTTGTTTCGGTCCTGCGGCGCGCCATGCGCTATTGCTTTTGAGGCTTCGCTAGCCGCTCCTCCAATCCCAGGGTTCTCAGAATTTCCGGTGAAGCATCGTCTGTGGCCAAGAGTTCGTGGCAGGCGCTGCAATCTTGGGTAATGGACTCGCCTCCTGTATTCACGTGTGAGCCGTCATGACATCGAAAGCATCCTGGGAACTCTGTATGGCCGAGGTGGTTCAGATAGGTGCCCCACGTCACTTTTAGCTCGGGAAATACATTTCGGTTGTAAATCGCCAAAAGAGCCCGGGCCGCCTGTTCGACATCCTGAGATCGTTTCGCAAAAAGGTCGGCATAGTTTTGCTGGTAAAAACTGACGAGGGCCGATGGCAGTTTTTCGGCCGCCTCTCCGCTTGATTTGTAATTTGCAGTTAAGAGTTCCACCCCCTTCTTTTTGATAAAAGGCAGGCCAGCCGGGACGTCACCCAAGATCAGGGCCTCGTCCAAGCCTTGAGAAGCCGATTCGAAGGTGTGCGTGGGGCGGTTGTGACAATCTACGCACTGCATTTCGTAAATCGGCAGAGACTTGACCGAATCCGAGGTGGTTCCTTCACTTGCGAAAGTTGTGATCTTTCCAG
>QIAL01000531.1 GCA_003225535.1 Acidobacteriota bacterium
CTTCAGGCTCTCAATCATTTTCGGCTGCAGGTCGACAGCGATTACTCGTCCCGAGGGACCGACGAGGCGGATAACCGATCCACCAGGGACAAACACGGTGGGCCATGACGTGATGATATCGTGTGGCAAAAAGAAGAAGGGGTGATCGGAGTCACGACGGGATTGCAGATTTCCCGTTCCGACGCTTCCGTGTGCAACAAATCTGCAATCTGAAATCTTCAATCGAAAAATCAGCTGTCACACGCTCTGCGGCCCGCGTTTCCGTTGCTGCTGGCACTTGGTCATGATAGCGGAACGGAGCCGGCTGCGGAGGTCTTCAGGAAGTTCGTAGAGCTGGGAATCGCGGTAGATCTCGATGGTCTTCTTGGTTGTGTCGCAAACAACGTAGCAGTTGTGGCACCACGAAAGATGATTTTCCAACTCGCTTTTGGTTTTTTCGTCGAGGACGCCGTCCAGATAACTGGTCAGCTCACTCAGGAATTCAGAGCATTTCACTGGTTGCCATCTCCACTCGCCACATCTTTGTCGTTTTTGACATCTTCACCTCTCGCACCGGTCTTGCCATCGCCCGGCTCGCGCCGCTGGAAGTAGCGCGACAACCTCTCTCGCAGTTGCAGCCGTGCCCGCAACAGCCGAGATTTTACCGCAGGAACGCTCAATTCGAGCGCCGCTGCTGTTTCCTCGGTCGAAAGCCCTTCTACATCTCTCAACACAAAGACCGTCCGGAAGCCCGGAGGCAATCCCTGGATGGTCTTGCTTAAGATCTCGCGCAATTCCGCTTGCGTGTACTGCTGTTCCGGATTCGGGCTCCAGTCCGCGATCTCTCGGGGCAGGGAGTCGTCCTCCGTCTTGATGTCTTCGTCGAGCGATACCGTACGCTCGGGCTTGCGCCGGCGCAACTTCATCAATGCTTCGTTGACGGCAATCCGGACCAGCCATGTATAAAACTTCGACTGTTCCTGGAACTGCGCCAGGTTGCCATAGGCTTTCAGGAACGCTTCCTGCACCACATCCTCCGCATCCTCGCGGTTTTGCGTGATGTGCTGCGCGATCCGGAAAACGTTGCGGTCGTAACGGCGAACCAGCTCTTCAAAGGCTGAGTCGTCGCCCCGCTTGGCCGCCTGAACGAGTGTTAATTCCTCGCTAACAGGCCCCGTCAGTTTATTTTGGATGGCTCCCATGGTTCAGGCGATTCAGTATTTTGCCGCAAAGTTCCCCAATTGAAGGTAACTCTTATTCTATCTGTTGCAGGGGGAATCTGGCGAATCGAGCGGGCGATCCTCAGTGGCCCTCTGTGATCAGGAGGCGTTTTTTCACCACAGAGGAACATAGAGGAAACACAGAGGAAAGAACAGAGGCTCAGGGCGCTCGTTGCGCATCCCGAGTTCGAGATGAAACATCTTCCCGGACGAACCCGGTGTCAAGATAAACAATCCTGGCACCTGCGATCCTGCCGTTGATCCTCAGGGGATTGCTATAGAATCGAACTTTGAGTCGCTGTACCCGGGCGAACAGGGTACTTCGGTACCCTGCTGCGGGCGTGAAAGTACCCCTATAATTTGCAATCAGGGCAGTGTCCTTTCGGTCGATAGGGTAACGCTCGAGTCGTTGAGATTAAAAATGGTTCTCTGAGCATGAGTAAGGAACTCCAAGAAATCGTTGAGCGTGCCGTAGCACAGGCACTGGAACGGCAGATCCCCAAGCTGCAAGCGGAGTTAGTCAAGTGCGTACTGGCGGAACTTCCGCCTCCTGCTGCGGCTGCGGAAGGCGCGACTGCCAGTGCCATGCCCGGCGGCCTGGTACAGGCGGTTGCCGGCATTCATGCGGGCAGCACGCAAAAGGAAATCCTCAGAGCCCTGCTCGATGCGGGCACGTCGTACGCCTCTCGGATCGCTCTGTTCGTGGTGAAGGGAGGAGCCGCCAGCGGATGGCAGGCTCGCGGCCTTGTTGAGGACGATCAGATCAAAGATTTTCCGCTCGATATGACGGCTGGCCCCGCGTCGCATGCCTATCAGAATCGCGTTGCGACTCCGGCCAATATCGCGGAGATGGATCGCCGCTTCGTGAAACAGTTTGGTGGTCCGTCGAACGAGCAGATTGTGATCCTGCCGCTCGTGCTGAAAGACAAAGTCGCCGCACTGCTCTATGCCGATGGTGGCGCGGAGAACCTGCTCGACGCCGGTTCGCTCGAAGTTCTGGTGATGGCGACCAGCGCCTGGCTCGAAGTGGCTTCACTCCGCAAGCAGGCGCAACAGAGGGAAACGATTGAAGCCATGCCCAGCATGGAACGCCCGGCTCCGCCACCCGCGCCGGTGCAGGCGGTCAGCTCATTTTCAGATCCGTTTGCCGCTCATAGTCCGAAACACATTGCCAGGGCGCCTGAGCCGGAACCAGAGCCAGCCGCCGAGGTGGTCGAAGTGGCGGCTTCCGCGGCAGCGGCGAGCGCCGCCGCAGCACCGGCGACTGATCCCTTCGCCGGATTGTCCGCGGAAGACGCAGACACGCATCGCAAGGCGCAGCGTTTCGCGCGGCTGCTGGTGGATGAGATCAAGCTCTACAATCAGGCGAAGGTCAATGAAGGCCGCCGCAACAAGGATTTGTACGATCGCCTGAAGGAAGACATCGATAAGAGCCGCACGACGTTCCAGAAGCGCTACGGCAGCACGGTGGCGGCAAGCGGCGATTATTTCCAGAAGGAAGTAGTTCGTAGCCTGGCAGAAGACGATTTTTCAGTGATGGGCGCGAACTTCAGGAAGTAGCATTTGAGCTGCGAGCCATGAGCTGCGAGTTACGAGCAAACAAAACCTAGTTCTCTCGCAGCTCGAGGCTCGAAGCTCTTAAAAAGTACAGGTTCTGGTTGGCGCGTCTCCGCGCATCAAATAAAAGTGTTTCGAATGGGTCTCAAGCTGTGGTGGGTACTGGCTCTGGCCGGCGTATGCGGGCTTCCGGGGAATGCGCATCCTGTCGCGCTGGACAATCCCCAGCAATCGACCAATCCCGCAGCGTCCGACTCTCCTGACAAGCAGTCTCCCACTGCGCCGAAAACTCCGCCGCCGAAAACCGAGCCGGATCAATCGGGAGCCAAGAATCCGCCGAAGAAGTCCACGGGCAAGCCTGCCGCCAAGAAGCCCGGCTCTTCAAGGGCTACCGCCGCAAGAAGGAAGAGAAGGCCGATTTCTCCACGGGTGCGCCGCATCCGGCAGGCCTTCGTCGCTTCCACCACTTTGCGACCGATGGCGCAGCAACTGATCCAGGACCGCACGCCTGCTGCCTATGCCGGGGTTGAAGCCTATGCGCGCGCCCATTCCAAAGAAGACGCCGGAGCGCTGGCCTGGCTCGTCGTGGGATACGCTCACTTCATAGACAAGGACTACGCCCAAGCCATCGAGCCACTGAACCGTGCCAGGCCTATGGCGGGGGACCTGGGCGACTACATCGCGTACTATCTCGGCACCTGCTATCTCCAGACCGGACACCAGGCCGAAGGGATGGCAGCGCTGGCAAACTTCGAGACAACCTATCCCGATTCGCTGCTGATCCGCGATGCGCGTCTGAGCTATGCGAATGCATTGCTGAGCGAAGGACGGGCCGCCGAAGCCGCCGAACTTCTTGAGAAGAATCGTTTGCCGGCGCGCTCCGATATCGAACTCGCGATCGGCAAGGCCTACGCCGCCTTAGGGAAGAGCCCGAAAGCCTCCGAGGCGCTGGGGAATGTCTACTACAACATGCCGACTTCGGCGGAAGCCGATACGGCTTACACGGAATTGAAAAAGCTTTCGATCGCTATCCAGCCGACGCCGGTGCAACGCAAGACGCGTGCTGATCTGCTGATGAAGGCGCGGCGTTACAACGATGCGTCCGACGAATATCGCGAGCTTGCCAGCCACGCTACGCCCGCGGATCGTCCCGCGGCCGAGCTCGCGCTGGCCGATGCCTTGCATCGCAGCGGTCGCAACCGTGAAGCCAAGGCCGAGCTGTCGACTCTGGCGGGAGCGACGCCCGAGCAGAATGCGCAGCGCCTTTACATTCTCGGCGAGGTCGCATGGGCCTCCGATCAGAACGAGCTGTTCTATCAACTGGTCGATGAGCTTCGGCAGATGGCGCCCACGAGTTCGTGGCTCGAGTCTGCGCTGCTGTCGGTCGCGAATCTTCGCCTGGTCCATCACGAATACGATCAGGCGCTCGATGCCTTCCGCGAATTGCAGCAGCGTTTTCCGAAGGGATCCAAAGCTTCTTATGCTCACTGGAAGGCGGCGTGGCTGACATTGCGCATGGGCCGAAACGACGAGGCCAAGAAGCTGTTTGAGGAACAGATCGCGGCCTACCCCGGGGGCAATGAGGCGAACGCAGCAATTTACTGGCGTGCACGGCTCGCCGAAGAGGACAACGATCCGGCCATGGCGCGGGCGTTTTATCAAAAGCTGTCGGACCGGTATCGCAACTACTACTACGCAGAACTGGCGCGACAGAGACTGAAAAAGCTTCCCGCAGGGACGGATCCGCCGGGAGAGTATCCCTTGCTCGACCGGATTCCACCGCTTGAACACGGGGAGAAGATCACGTTGGCGGAGGCGCCGCCCGACGATCTGCATTACCAGAAGGCCAAGCTTCTCGGCAACGGAGGTCTGATCGATCTTGCCGTGCGCGAACTCGATAAAGCCGCCAGCGATGATCAGGACAAAAGCTGGGCTCCGGCAGAAACTGCGCAGCTCTACACCGACACTGGCCACTACGACCGCGCCATCGAAGTGATGAAGCGTCTTTCCGCGTCCGTACTGGTCGGATTTGAAGAGATTCTCCGTCGCCAACGGACTCGATCCGTACCTGGTGGCGTCGCTGATTCGGCAGGAATCGGAATTCAATCCCGTTGCCGTTTCGCGCGCGAACGCCGTTGGGCTCATGCAACTGCTTCCTCGGACCGGCAAACTGGTTGCGCATCAGGTGGCAATGAAGCGCTACAGCCCGAGCCAGCTCTATACCGCGCCCGTGAATCTGGAACTCGGCACACGCTATTTCCGCGGCATGGTCGACAAGTTCGGCGGATCGTTCGAGCAGGCGCTGGCCGCCTACAACGCAGGGGACAATCGCGTCGAGGAGTGGATGGGGCAGGGCAAGTATCGCGACGCGGCGGAGTTCGTCGAGTCGATTCCATTCACCGAGACGCGCGAATACGTGCAGGCCATCATGCGGAACGCGAGCGTGTACCGGCAGCTTTACGGGACGCCTTAACTTCCGGGCACGAACTTCTGCCGCGGATTTACGCGGATTCACGCGGATTTTCTTCTTGATCTTTTCCGATCTAAAACTGGGGTGGGGGACTCTTGGAGGACGAAGTTAAGGGGTTCCGGGAGGCTGGTGCACCATTTCTAGTGCACCCTTCACAAGCTGCTGATTGCGCAATGGTTGCGGCCTTAGAGACTGTGCAAAATAAAGCCAATAAGTGTCATGTAATCAGCGGTATACATTTAACAGTTAAACCGATTTAACTTGCCCGTAGAGAGGCGGGCGTAGCGAACGAGCCCTTATTTGGCTTGACCGCTAGTCGTTCCAAGGCCGGTTCTGTATCCACCGCGCGAGGCATTTCCGGGAGCGGGCAGAGCTTCCTTCGCGCATTTAATTTTCTGCGCTTCCGATGGAACGAACTCCAACTCTTTGGCGTACCTCCCTTTGAGGAAGGTGTGCCCATGAGAAGCCTGTTTACCCTTCTGCTGCTCAGCACCGCTTTCGTATCAGCGCAGGACACGAAAATCAACGAACTCGGAAAGAGCCCGGTCGAGACCAAGTTTGTCTCCGGCGGCCATATCCGCATGGATCTTTGCTCGAGCGGGATTGAGATCGTGGGTACAGACGACTCCGCCGTGCGAGTGTCCTACCATCCGGAGCGCGATAGCGTGCGAGTGCGCCTCGAAATTTCCGGCGATCACGCCGACCTCAGGCTGACCGGATGTCCGCATAACAATTTCCAGGCGCGCATCGAGATCCCGAAATCTTCCGCCCTGTACGTGCGGATGCTTGCCGGGCAACTTGATGTGCGGGATGTCACGGGCGACAAGGACGTCGAACTGAGCTTCGGGCAGCTTGATCTGGATGTCGGCAGGGCCGAGCAGTACGCGCACGTGGATGCATCGGTGAACAGCGGCCAACTCGAAGCCTCGGCCTTTGCTGTTTCCAAGGGAGGGCTGTTCCGCTCGTTCGATCAGCGAGGGCCGGGGAAATACCGGCTGCATGCGCACGTGGGAGCGGGCCAAGTGGATTTGCGTTAGAGAAAAACTTTTCGCGACAACTCCCAAAGATTCGAAGAATTTTGTGGAGACAGCCGCCTTCGGCTGTCCCGCCGCGCCAGCGGCCGTCTTTTCGCTCGCACCGAAAGTTAAAGCTCAGAGGATGGATATATCAAGTAGAGAAGGAACGGCTTTTGGGGCGCTGCAGGCAGAAATAGTCGCCCTTCGGGCGACGGACAGCCGAAGGCGGCTGTCCCCACAAAATCAAGCATACGATGAACTGCTCTAGGTTGCGCTTGTGGTCTTCGACTGGCCGAAAATGATCTCGAGCACCAGCAGGCTTGCGCCAACCACGATCGCGCTATCGGCGAGATTGAACACCGGCCACTGATAAGTCTTCACATAGAACAGCAGGAAGTCGACGACGCGGCCGCTGGCCACGCGGTCCCAAAGGTTCCCGACAGCCCCGCCGAGGATCAGCGAGAGCGCAATCCCGGTCATGGTCAGCGCGCGCGACTGCTTCCACAGCAAGACCGACACCACGATCATGGCTACCACCGAGAAGCTGATCAGCATCGCTGTCTTCCAGTGCGAAGGCGAATCGGCGAACAGGCTGAAAGCGGCGCCGGTATTTTCGGTGTGCGTAATTCGGAAGAAGCCCGGGATGACCTGAATGTGGGTGTACATAGCGATATGCGCTGCGACGAGTCGCTTCGTCCAGCGGTCGAGAAGCACGACGAAGAGGGCGAGGAGAAAATGTGTGGCGCGCGCGGAGGAGTTGGTCATTCTGGAAATTTGCCTGACAGCATCTTAGTCGTAATGTGTGGGCGATTCGAAATTTGGGTGCATATCCAATCGATCAGGGCGTCCTCGCCGAAAAGCGCCGCGCCATGATCGCGATGGGCAGGCCGACGCAGAAGATATGAATGGTGACTCCAATGATCATCATCTTCAGCGAGAACGGAAATTTGCGGGCAGCGGACAACGGCACCACGACGCGGTTCATGAAGAAATACACAATCACGCCATAGATAACGCCGGCCGCAACCGCATATTGCAAGACCCAAGGCAACGCCCGGCTGATCCCGTAGTAAACCGTGGCCGCCAAGAACGCGATGACGAAGTGACATAGCAATCCGAGCGCGGCAGTGGCGAGCCCGCCGCTGGAGGCACGACGGCCCAGAAGTCCCGCCGCAATTCCTTGCAGCAGAGGAATCGGCTTCGCGCCAAACATGCCGTAGACCAGGAATGCAGCGGTAATGTCGAGCACACCACAGAGCAGCCCGCCCCAGATGATCGCCCGCGGAGCCGGTCTTCGCAGGGTCATCGCGGATGAGTTCACCGGGATGATCCCGATTCGAGTTCCCGCAGCACCGCGCTGCAGCGCTCGCAGATTGTGGGATAGTTCTTGTCCTCGCCGACGTGCGTGGAGTAATTCCAGCAGCGTTCGCACTTCGCGCCGTCGGCCTTCTTCACTTCCACGTGCAGTCCGCTGGTGCCGTTGCCCGAACCTTGCGACAGGTGCACCTGCGAGACGATAAACAGGTATCGAAGTTGATCTGCATAGCGCTGCAGGAGCGAGTACACGGGATCAGACGCAGTGATGGAGACCTGCGCTTCGAGTCCCGTGCCAATCAGCTTGTTATTGCGCGCTTCTTCCAGGACCTTCAACACTTGATCGCGAACCGACCGTAGCGTGGTCCAGTCTTCGTCTGTTTTGGCGTCGGTGGAAGCCACGCCGCCGCCTAGAATGTCCGCCGCTCTCGGGAAGTGCGCCAGGTGCACGCTTTCTTCCCGCGACGCGACTTTCGGCAGATACTGCCAGAACTCTTCGCAGGTGAACGTCATGACGGGGGCGAGCAATCGCGTGAGCGCTTCACCGATGTGCCAGATGGCTGTCTGCGCACTGCGTCGGGCTTTGGACTTCGGCGCAAAGATGTACAGCCGATCCTTCAATACATCGAAGTAAAACGCGCTCAGGTCCACGATGCAGAAGTGATTCAGCCGGTGGTAGATCTTGTGGAAGGCGAACTCTTCGTAGGCATTCCGCACATCAGACGCGAACGAGACAGTCTGGCGCAGCATGTATTGGTCGAGCGCTTCCATCTCGTCGAAAGAAACTGCGTCGTTCGCAGGGTCGAAATCTCCCAAGTTCCCGAGGATGTAGCGGAACGTGTTACGAATCTTCTTGTAGTTCTCGCCCACGCGCTGCATCAGCGCTTCGGAGCCGACCACGTCTTCACGGAAATCGACGGACGCGACCCACAGCCGCACAACTTCGCCGCCGAGGCGGTCTGAGATGTCGACCGGATCCACGTCGTTGCCGCGGGATTTCGACATGGCCTGGCCTTTTTCATCGAGCGTCCATCCAGGCGTGACCACGCCTTTGTACGGAGGCGTTTGGCGCGCGCCCATTCCGCAGAGCAGGGAAGACTGAAACCATCCGCGATACTGGTCGCCGCCTTCGAGGTACAGATCGGAAGGCCAGGGATAGCTGGGTTCGTCATCCATCAGCGCGAGATAGCTCGCGCCCGACTCGAGCCACACGTCGAAGATGTCGGTTTCTTTCTCGAACTTCGTGCCGCCGCAGTGCGGACACTTCGTTCCCGTGGAAAGAATCGTGTCGGGCTCTGGCGTGAACCATGCATCGGCGCCGGACTTGCGGAACAGTTCGACAACTTTCTTGTTGACTGCCTTGTCGTTGAGCGGCTTGCCGCAACTTTCGCAGAGAAAGACGGCGATGGGCACGCCCCAGACGCGCTGCCGCGAGATGCACCAGTCGGGACGCGTCTGGATCATGTTCGAGAGACGCTCTTCGCCCCACGCGGGATCCCACTTCACCTTCTTGATCTCTTCGAGCGTGCGCGTGCGCAGCGTATCGTTCTTGCCCGTGCCTCCAGGCATGGGCGTCTCCATGGAGATGAACCACTGCTCGGTGGCGCGGAAGATCACGGGATTGTGGCAGCGCCAGCAATGCGGATAAGAGTGCTCGGTCTTTTCCGTGTGCAGCAGGGCGCCGCGCGATCTCACTAGATCGATGATCGGCTGGTTCGCGTCCCATACGCGTTTGCCGGTGTACTCCGGCAGGCCGTTGCGCAGGATGCCTTTTTCGTCCACGTTGCTGGTCGCATCCAGTCCGTACTTCATGCCGGTGATGAAGTCCTCGGCGCCGTGCGAGGGAGCGGTGTGAACGACGCCCGTTCCAGTGTCCATGGTGACGTAGTCGGCCAGCACGCCGAGAACTTTGCGATCAAGAAACGGATGCTGAAAGTTGAGGCGCTCGAGTTTGCGTCCGGCAAAGTGCGCCAGCGTTTTCGGATCAGCCAGGTTGCACCGGGAAGCGACTTCATTCGCCAGCTTCGACGCGACAATGTAGACCTCGCCTGCGGATTCGAGCGCGACATACTCTTCGTCGGGATGAAACGCGACGGCCATGGAAGCGGGCAGCGTCCATGGAGTCGTCGTCCAGATGATGGTTGAAACTTTCTTTCCTGCAAGCGCGGGGTCGATCGCGCCCGGATCGTCGAGCAGACGATACTTCACCCAGACCGTGCTGCTGGTGTGGTTGTGGTATTCGACTTCGGCCTCGGCCAGTGCGGTATCGTCGTGCATGCACCAATAGACCGCGCGCAGTCCTTTGTAGACGAATCCGTTTTCATAAAACGAAAAAAACGTCGAGAGCACGACCGACTCGTACTGCGGATTCATGGTGGCGTAAGGCCGGTCGAATCTTCCGAACACGCCGATGCGTTTGAACTGGGTGCGCTGCAGATCGAGATATTTCTGCGCGTACTTGCGGCACTCGGCGCGCACTGCCGTAGGCGCCATCTGGAGTTTCTTGCCTCCGAGTTCCTTGTCGACCTTGATTTCGATGGGCAGTCCGTGGCAATCCCAGCCCGGCACGTAGGGAGCGTCGAATCCGGCCATGGTTTTCGATTTGACGATGAAATCCTTGAGGCATTTATTCATCGCCGTGCCCATGTGGATGGGGCCGCTGGTATAGGGCGGTCCGTCGTGCAGAATGTACAGTGGTGCGCCGTGGCGCGCCTGCCGGATGCGGTCATAGATCCGCATCTGCTCCCAGCGCTCCAGTGTTTTGGGCTCGTTCTGGGGCAGGTTGGCCTTCATGGGGAAGGCAGTTTTCGGCAGATTAATCGTCTTCTTGAGATCGAGTGGCACTCAGTAACATCTCCCAAATGATTGAATCCTTTCATTATAGGGAGCGCGGCGGGGAACGTCCACGCGGCCGGAACAGACGTAACCCAACTTTGAACCTACGCAGGAAGTACATGTCTATTCGGCAGCGAAACTGCACAAGGAAATGCACTGTAAGAACCGGCCGAGTAGAGTTACAATCGGATGAGCAAGAACAGACTCCGGGGAAAATATTCGCGGAGGCCCTGGCTTCTAAAATCTGGTCGGATTGGAAGCAACTTGTGACAGGCCGCGCTCATCTGTTGTAAGGAGCAGGTTTTAGAATAGTTTAGTAAGATTTTTCCGCACAAGGCAGCAAGTACTTCGAACTGGGAATATGGGATCCGAACAATTGAATCCGACTGGCCCCGGACCTGAGCCGGAGCTTCACCTGCTCATCTCCGACAAGCAGTTCGAAGAGCCTTTGTACCGCTCGCTGTTTCGCGAGCTCGATGAATTCTTCTTTCCGAAAAAACTGCCGCCACTCAAGCTCGAGTCGAAGCCTGCTCCGGTTAAAGACATCTGGGGTTTCTACAATTACAAAAAGAATGGCGCGCTCGGTTCCACCGGAGTTCACATCCTGCTGGCGGGAATCATTGTGGGAGGAACGCTGATTGGACGCCACGTTGTGGTGGCCGGCACGAGGCCGCAAGTTACCGTGACGCTGATTGCTCCTGACGAATTGCCCGCGCTCAAGCCGGCGAAGACGCAGGTGGGAGGCGGTGGCGGCGGCGGCGATCGCGACGTATTGCAGGCGAGCAAGGGCAAGCTGCCTAAGTTCTCCATGCAGCAGATCACGCCACCAGCAGCCGTGATTCGGATTCAGAATCCGAAACTGGCGGTCGAACCCACGATCGTTATTCCGCCTCAGGTGCAACTGGCGTCGAACAATCTGCCGAACCTCGGCGACCCCATGTCGCACGCAGTGCTGCCCTCGAACGGAACGGGATCGGGCAGCGGCATCGGCGAGGGTGAAGGTGGCGGCGTAGGGAAAGGCAAAGGTCCGGGATTTGGTCCGGGAGAAGGCGGCGGCACCGGCGGAGGCATATTCCGCGTCGGTGCTGGAGTCTCCCCGCCGAGAGTGATTTATCAGCCTGAGCCGGAATTCTCGGAAGAAGCGCGCAAGGCAAAGTTCCAGGGAATCTGCACGCTGGCGCTGGTCGTGGGCGCCGATGGACGGCCCAGCCAGATTCGTGTTCAGTCCAGCCTGGGCATGGGCCTCGACGAAAAAGCGATTGAGGCCGTGAAGAATTGGAAGTTTGAGCCGGCGATGAAAGACGGGCATCCGGTGCCGGTTGCGATTGCGGTTGAGGTCGACTTCCACCTGTACTGAGAAGGTCGATCGCTCAGGGGCTGAAGCTCCCGTCCTAGCCAAAACCATTCGTGCCAGCCCAAAACCATTCGTACCCAAACCACTGGGGAAATAGCTGATCGCTGGATTATGTGGGGACAGCCGCCTTCGGCTGTCCGTCGCCCAAAGGGCGACTATTTTTTGCTGGCGCGGCTGCTATGAAAGCAGTTCCTTCGTAGTCGATACGTCCGCTAGCTCCGCACTGAATTTCAGGGGCAAGACGCCCGCTCGCGCGGCCGGACAGCCGAAGGCGGCTGTCTCCACAAAATTCTTCAGATCGGATCTCGGAGAGGGGCTCACCAGGAGTCTTTTCTGCGCAGGACGGCGTAGTGTCCTTCCCATCTCTTGTAGAAGCCCAGTCGCTCATAGATCGCGATGGCGCGTGCGTTGTCGCTTCTGACGTGTAGGAAAGGCTTTTCCCCGTGCGCGCGGATCGAGCGCATGATCTCTGTCATCAGCGCGGCAGCATAGCCTTTGCCGAGGTGGTCGGGATGGGTACACACGGCGCTGACCTCGGTGTAGCCGGGGACCTTCATGCGTTCTCCGGCCATTGCGACCAGCTTCCCGGCGTCGCGAATTCCGACGTAATAACCCAGCTCGTGAGTGCGTGGGCCGAAGGGGCCGGGCTTCGTCAGAGCAGTGAGTTCGAGCATTTCGGGAGAGTCGTTGGCTCCGAGTTCGACTATTGCCGGAGCGGAATAATTTGGGCTGGCATGGCCGTTCTCACAGACCATTTGCAACAGAGGAGCACCCGCGATGTAATCCCACCCGTCTCGCGGCTCGCACGGTTGATCGAGGAACACGGCGGCAGTTCCGCACGAACCAGCCAGTCTGGCCAGAGATGCATAGCCTTCATCGTTGGGCTGATCGAAGGCGCAGAGGGAAGTCACTTCCTGAACGAATCTCCGAGCGGTATCGCACGACTCCGCGAAGTGAGCCTGCCGCGTGGTCAAGGCTTGCCAGATGACGTTTTCGAGTGGATGCATGTTGAAGTACTGCTGCTTGGATTTCGCTGCCTTTGACAAAGACACATTAATTTCGGCGATTGCGAGAAAGCTATCCGAATCTTGCGGGGAAATTCTTCACGCGCCAGGAACGCTCCCCTTCGCTACGCTCAGGGTCGCGGGGCGGACGAAGGCGTCCGCCCCTACACAAGCTAATTCAATCTCGATTATTCCTTCAGGTCGACGTGCTCGACGTTCTCGATGGGCAGGCCGAGGAATCGTTGTCCGAGGCGGCGGAACTTTTCGGTGGAGTCGGTGGCGAAGAACTTCAGGCGGGGCGCGGAACGGCGCTCTTCCACGGAATTTGAATCCGGCAGCAGTTCTTGAAAGTGGGCGGAAACTGCCCGGGCCGTTGATTCGGCGGAATCGACGATGCTGACGTGATCGGGGGCCACGCGGCGCAGCAGAGGCTTCAACAACGGATAGTGCGTGCAGCCGAGCACCATCGTGTCGGCGTCATGAAAGCCGTCGGCGAAGGCTTCCCCCAGATAGATGCGCGCCACCTGCTCGGTGACGGAGTGCTCGACCCATCCCTCTTCGACTAGCGGAACGAGCAAGGGGCAGGCTTTCTCGCGCGCCTGCAGTCCTCGTTCCTCAAGAGCCTTGCGATAGGCGTGGCTGCTGACGGTGGCCTCGGTTCCTATGACGACAACTTTGCGATTCCTGGTGGCGGAGGATGCGGCCTCCGCTCCGGGATTGACGACTCCGACCACCGGAACGTGCGCTGCGGCGCAGATTCTGTCGAGCGCCAGGGCGGTGGCGGTGTTGCAGGCGATGACCAGCATCTTTGCGCCTTGGGACTCGAGAAAGTGGGACGCCTCGACTGCGTAACGCGCAACGGTCTCGACTGATTTGGAACCGTAGGGAAGGCGGGCGGTGTCGCCGAAATAGGCATATTCGGCGTCGGGCACGAGTTCAAGTAAAGCTTTAAGTACAGTGAGGCCGCCAAAACCAGAATCGAATACACCGATTATGGGACGACGAGGGCTCATGGGTGTCCATCATACCCTGTGCCTATGAGGCTGCTGGAGTTGAAATCGGTTTACCACAGAGGGCGCAGAGGTTCACAGAGGCTATTTTGATCGCGTGGCTTCGATCAGCCTCGCGCCCGACGCGCTGGATATTCCGCAGCAGGGGCCGGGTGGAATCGGCGCTCCGTGAGGGCACGTCCGGGGATGGCCGAGGAAGGTGCAGATCTTGTCGGTTGCCTCGGGGGAGAGGATGTGTTCGAACTTGCAGGCCTGCTGCTCGATCTCGGTCTCGCTGTCCATGGCGAGGCTGTCGGTGAAGAGGCGCTCGGCGAGGCGGTGACGGCGGATGATGCTGCCGGCGCGCTCGCGTCCGCGTGGAGTCAGTTCGACGATCAGCGTGCCGTCTCCGGACGACACTGCTACCGGCTTCAACGCCTCGTGGCAGGGATTCACAAACGGCTTGTGATCGTGCGCTTCGGCGATTTCTCCGTTTTCCGCGAGTACCCAGAGCTCTTCCAGAACCTCATCCAATTGTTCTTCATCCGCCATCGAAAAGATTTCTTGCGAGGCGATCTTGCCATGATGAAGCTCAATGCGGCGGTCGGCGAGCCGGGCCACTACGGGATCGTGCGTCACCATGACGATCGTCCGGCCTTGCAGATGGAATTCGCGCAGCAGGCGGAGAACGATTTCTTCATTCTGCGCATCGAGATTACCCGTCGGCTCGTCGGCCAGAATAATTCGCGGATCGTTGATCAGGGCACGCGCGATGCACACTCGCTGCTGCTCGCCGCCGGAAAGCTGGGACGGCAAATGATGGGCTCGATCTCCGAGTCCTACGCGGGTCAGCGCTTCGGCGGCTTCCTTCTGGTCGGTCATGCTGTGAAAATACTGCGCCAGCATGACGTTTTCGACGGCGGTGAGGAAGGGGATCAGGTGAAACTGCTGGAAGATGAATCCGATCTTTTCGCAGCGCACGCGATTCAATTCGGCTGCGGAAATGCCCGCGACGTTCTGGCCGTCGAGCCAGATCTCTCCCGAGGAGGGGCGGTCGAGGCATCCGATCAGGTTGACCAGCGTCGATTTCCCGGAGCCTGACGGTCCCATGATCGAGAGCCACTCGCCCTGCGCCACGTGCAGGGAGATGTGGTCGAGGGCGTGAATCGAGCTGCCGTTGTTGTCCTTGCCCGTGCCATTGCCCGACTCTTTGGCGGGATAGAGTTTGGTGACGTCCTTGATCTGAATCATTTCACTCGCCCCTCAGTATGACTGCAGGCTGCACGCGTCGCAACAGAGAGATCGGAAGAATCGCCGAAATCAGGGTTACTGCCATGCTACCCGCCAGAACGATCGGCAGCACGCCCAGGCGCGGCACGACCGGAGCGTGGAAGTTCGCACGGCCGATCCAGGCGGCGATGCCGATCCCGACCAGAAATCCAATCATCGCGCCGGTCGCGCCCAGAGCGGCGGCCTCAGCCGCGAAGAATCCGTTGAGCAGGCGTTCGGAGGCGCCCAGGGCTTTCATGATGGCAAAATCGCGGCGGCGGTCGAAGACCCATCCCATGAGCGTGGAAAGCACGCAGAGTGCCGCGGTGAGAATGATCAGCGCGGCCGCTGCCAGCAGAGTCGCGCGCGTTTTGCCGAGAACGCGCGCTTCGCCTTCCATGATCTGGCGCACCGGTCGGACTTCAGCGGCAGGAATGGCCTGCGCCAATTGAGTCATGACGGCCACAACTTCGGTTGCAGAACCGCTGGCGGCGACTTCAATGGTGGATGGTTGCACGCCAGTCCAAGAGATGAAGTCGGCGAGCGAAATGTAAATGCGGCTATCTTCGGCCGCACCAGTTTGCACAGTACCGGCCGGAGTGACGTGCAACGTCCTGCCTTGAAAACTCAGATCGAATGGCTGGTTCTTCGGTGAGACCAAAGGCAAAGCTCGGACGCCGACTAATACTGGGTGCCCCACTTCTCCCTGATTTTGGGAGAGGTGGGGATTTTCTGTCGCAGGCCACGCGCTCACCGACCACCAGCGATCCAATTGCTTCACGCGATCAAAGTCGGCGCCGGCTACCACGATCGGTTGTCCATCGCTGGTTCGCGCGACGACTAATCCGAAGGGCGCTGCGATACCGCGCCCTGCGAGCGCGTTATCGACTTGAGCGAGAGTTCCGACGGGAAGGGAAGCGCCGTCTTTGCCAACCAGAATGATATTCGCTCCGTAGTTGCGAAATTCGCGTTGCAGCTTGGCCTGCACGTCGACATATAGATTGAGCATGGCCGTCGCGACTGCAGCCGCGACCACCATGGCGAACAACGCTGACGCAGCACGGCCGCGCCGCAGCACCGCGGCACGAACCAGCATGC
>QIAL01000654.1 GCA_003225535.1 Acidobacteriota bacterium
TGCGGTCTCGGCGGTGACGTGCAGGCACGCCGATATGCGTATACCCTTTAGCGGCTGATTTTTGATGAATTCTTTTCGAATGATCTGCAGCACCTTCATGGACTGGTTCGCCCACTCGATGCGTTTCTTGCCCAGATCGGCCAGTTCGATATTCTTAATATCGCAGTTAATTGCGGCGGTCGACATACTTTTTCCTTTTCTTTTTACTTCTTCGCTTCGTTGCTTGGCTTCGTGGCGCGCGGAAAGCGGGAGAAAAATTAACGTTTGATGAATAGAAAGTGATTGAGTTCCAATAGCATTTTCGCAGAATACCCGAGTTTGGGGAAATGGTCAGGATGCCAAATTCCTGCTGGCTATCCGGCTTTGGGACTACGGCTCCATTGCACTTCTGATTCGGTAAAAGCCTAAACCACAGAGGTCACTGAGGTTCGCAGAGAGAAATCATTTTCTCTGTGTTCCTCAGTGTCCTCTGTGGTGAATGGTTTACTTGCGGGCGCCCACGGGCTCCCGCAGACCGGCATCGCTCGCCAGCTTGGCGGCTTTGTCGGTCAGTTCCCACGTGAAGTCTGGATCGTTGCGACCGAAATGCCCGTAAGCGGCAGTCTTCTTATAGATCGGACGGCGCAGGTTCAGCGAGTCGATGATTCCCCGAGGCGTCAGCTTGAAGTGCGCACGGATGATGTCGGGAATAATCGTGGGATCAACTTTCTCCGTGCCGAAGGTTTCGACGAGCACGCTGACTGGATCAGCGACGCCGATGGCGTACGCAAGCTGCACTTCGCAGCGATCCGCGAGTCCACCCGCGACGACGTTCTTCGCGATGTGGCGCGCCATGTAAGCCGCGGAGCGATCGACCTTGGTCGGATCTTTTCCGCTGAACGCGCCGCCGCCGTGACGTCCCATGCCGCCGTAGGTGTCGACGATGATCTTGCGGCCGGTGAGTCCGGTATCGCCCATGGGCCCGCCGATGACGAAGCGTCCCGTGGGATTGATGTGGTACTTCGTGTCTTCATCGAGAAGCTGCGGCGGGATCACGGCCTGGATGACATGCTTCAAAATGCCGGCGCGCAGTTCGTCGTTGGCGACGGTCTCCGAGTGCTGGGTAGAGATGACCACGGCGTCGACACGGAGAACCTTGCCGTTCGCATCATATTCAACTGTGACTTGGGATTTGCCGTCGGGCCGGAGGAAGGGAAGCTTGCCGTTCTTGCGAACCTGCGAGAGCCGCATGGTCAGCTTGTGCGCCAGTGAGATGGGAGTCGGCATCAGTTCCTCATTCTCATTCACCGCATACCCAAACATCATTCCCTGGTCGCCGGCGCCGCCGGTGTCTACGCCCATGGCGATGTCGCCGGATTGTTTGTTGATGCTGGAGATGACGGCGCAGGTATTGCAGTCGAAGCCGTGCAGGGCGTTATCGTATCCGATGGACTGGACGGTGCCGCGGACGACCTGCTGGAAATCGACATAGGCCTTCGTGGTGATCTCGCCGGCGATCACGACGAGGCCGGTGGCAGTGAGAGTTTCGCAGGCGACGCGGCTCATGGTGTCGTCGGTGAGGCAGGCGTCGAGGATGGCGTCAGAAATCTGGTCGGCGATTTTATCGGGATGGCCTTCGGTCACGGATTCGGAAGTGAATAAGTAACGAGTCTTGGATGGCAAGTTGTGTGTCTCCTTTATATTGCGCGATTATATTGCGCGATCTCATTGCGCGATCTCGCGCGGAGCCCGCATCGCGGTCCGAAGAAACGATGATCGGCGGGCCGGCGGAAATCCAACAGGCCGCGAATGGCGCGGCATACTGGGAGGAAGTCCTGCCAAAAAGGATAGCTGAGCGGGGACGGGAGGGCAATGGAATTGGCTCTAAGTGGCTGAGGGTGAATTGAATCGCGGATTTGGGCGGGTGGATGGGGGAAATTGGGGAGTCGGTGGGGTGAGGTTGTTTCACTTCGGGAGGCAGTCGGTTGTGTTCGTACAAAGCGCGACAAGGGTGGGGCACCCGCGTTTTCTTCGTGGCTTTTGAGGAATGGTGTCAACAGAAAAGCAAATCAATTTGGCTGGACGACCGACTCTACTCAACGAGGGGGCGTTGCGGTTGATGGCGGGGCGTCGGGGTGGTCGCGCAAATACTGGTCGACTGGTTCGTTGCGCAGCATGAAGTGGAAGCCTCTTCGCGTGTTGGCATCCACGGTGGTCTGCAAATCCAGCGCGTCGAAAGGAATCACGTGTTCCGCTGGTTTCGCGCTGTTCTCCTCACTCATAGTGAAATGAAGTTGGCCGTCGACGAGCCAGTAATCCGTCACGTTGAGAATCGTGCCGTCTTTCAAAAAGAGCTGCGGCAGGTCCGATCTCTCTTCGCCGTAGACATTCACCGTAGTCTCATACGTCTGCGAAATATAGTTTGTCGGACCCGGGGAGGAGACAGTCGTGTAACCAAGGGGCCAAGACCAGAAGGAGTCGCAGGTCGCCCACCAACAGGAGTTCAATCCCCAGAATGGTCCTCCAAGAAGAGCGGGAGGTTCGAAAATGATCAACACCGGCGGAAATCGGTGGATGGGACGCCGAGGAAGGTAAAAACCCGTCCTGCCGAGTGAACCGGCCAACGGAGTTACCGGGATTCGAGGACTGGAAGGCGCGTAGATAATAGGTGCGCGGATCATGGGTGCGTGGATCATCGGTGTGTGGATCATCGGCGGCGAAGAAATCGGGACGTGAGAAATTGGTGGGGCGTAGGTGTGAACTGCTCCTGCAGACGGATGGCCGACCGGGTGCTGTGCCAAAACTAGCGTGGGGGAGACACAAATTGCGAGCGTCCAGAAAACAATGAGGAATTTCTTCAGGACCGAGCGCCGAACCAAGGGCGACATATTCTCACCCTCCTATTAGAGTTTGCGCGAATAGCGGTGACTCATTACTGACAAGTGTAATCCCTTAACCGCCCTGTTTCCATTTTTGGCGAGGGCTGAGCAGAGATCGAAAAACCGCCAGTCTATGAGTGCATACAGAAGTGTGCTTGAAAACTGCCTGACACCGCCGACATTGTTAGAGATGGGGATTTTTCGCCACTTGAGACAGCCCTAGCGGCAGCAACTCGGATAACTTTCGGTTTTGATCGACCGAACCTCAAGCTACGGCTTGTTGTTCACATCCTCGACGTCCACAAAAACCTCGCGTGGACCGGAGCTTGTCACGCCAAGGATTTTCCATTTGCCTCCGATTACCGCCCCGACTATCGGCCTGAATAA
>QIAL01000655.1 GCA_003225535.1 Acidobacteriota bacterium
CGGGTCGGTGGAACCTAGCTGGAAGGCATCGGGCTTTTTGAGCAGCAAGAGATGCTTGATCCCCATCGACGTTTCACCAGCGTCATAAAGACCTGGTACCAATTTTGCGCGCGGATCGTTCGCGTCCGAACCTTTCATTCCCAGTAAAAGTGCCGGTGCTGGCTCAGGAGCGAAGGGGTTCTCGTCTTCGTCGCTATCCTTCGCCGCTGGTTGCTGCGCCGGTGGCGGCGTTGCGGGCGCCTGCGCCTGTGCATACAAGCGGCTTGTGCCGGAAAAGAAAATCAACGCTGTCGCGGCAAAGCGAAGACCAATAACTGAAGTTCGATTCATCGTTTCTCCTCTTTCGTATTCTTCTCGAGCATCGAATCCATAATCCGAATCTCGGCACGTTGCGAATTGTCTGCGTCGGTCGCAAAATTGAATAGTTCAGCGTCCTGCCCGGCGCCAGCGGTATCAAACAAATCTTTCACCATCGTGAGCGCGCCATTGTGATGTTGAATCATACCTGCCAAAAAGAGCCGGTCAAAATCCGCGCCGTTCGATTTCCGCAGCGCGTCCATCTGTTCCGGCGTAAGCATGCCGGGCATGAACGGCATGGCTGCGTGCGACATGTCCATGCCCGGCATTTCCGGCGGCGCCATGGAAATTCGTTCGCCGCGTGCCGCGAGCCAGCGCTTCATGAATTTGATTTCATCTTCTTGCGAGCTGCTGATTCGCGCACCGAGCAATCGCAATTCTTTGTTTCCCGTATGCGAGACAATGAGCGCGGTCATCTCAATCGCTTGCGAGTGATGCATGATCATGCCCTGCATGAAGGCGACGTCGGCAGGCGAGCGCTGCGGAAGGGTCGCGCGGGTTGCAGGCGGGAGAGTCTTGCTCGGTTGTCCCGGCGCACCGGGCTGGACTACGACAGGCGTTTTGGCGGACTCCGTCTGCTGCGCGTGCGCCGGAAATAAAAATGAGATTTCAGGCACGCACACCGATACCAGTGCGCAGAAAATCGGCGCAGTTGCTCGCGCAGACCAAATCTTTCGCTTACGACGACACACAAAAAGCTTCACCGCGTTGAGAACCCGCCCCTTTTTTGATGCACACAAGCTATCACGAAGAAGCAAGAAGAGGGACGGGGAGATACGAATTGACTCGGAAGTTATTGGAGAGAAACGGTTGAAGAAAAAATGGCGCGCCCGGGGCGATTCGAACGCCCGACCTTGTGCTTCGGAGGCACACGCTCTATCCAGCTGAGCTACGGGCGCGCCGGCGTGCTGCGTAAAATTGCAGCGAGACTCCTATTCTAACGTGTTCAGCGTTGATTTGCTGCGAATTCCTCGGCGCAGAAAAATCGACGCCTCACCCTTTGGCCTTTTCGCGGATTTGCCGGGCGAGCTTTTCAATCTCATCCGTTTTCCGAAGCATACCCACCGACAATATGGTTACCGCATCGGTTTTTTCGATTTCGTCCTTCAGCTCCGAGGCAAGTTGAAAGAGTTTCTCTATATTTTTCTTGATGTCTTTCTGATTTTGCTCGAGTAGCGCCTTTGCGCGCTTGGCGTCGACGCCGGGATCGGGCTGCGCTTCGCCGCTGGCGGTAGGTGGGGTTCGTTGAGTGGGATCCTGTGCAGGTACGGCCCATGCACCAAGCGTGGCTATTCCGACGGCACCAGCCGCCCACTTCAGAGCTTCTCTTCTGGACTCCTTCATATCCCCCCCAACCGTCCGGCCGACAAACGCGCGATTTCCATATTCTCAATGCTATACTCGCCTTGCAAATTTCCTATGTCCAGTGTTCTCAATTTTCTGTCGAGCATCACTCTATCGACGGCTCTCCACCTTCTTGGCATCATTCTTCTCGCTCTATTGGTCAACCGCTTCCTGAAGATTCTAACGAAGCTAATCATTAAACCCGCAACCAGCCAGGCTCGGGCAGCGCAGGCCCGAGAGCAGCAAACGCGCACGCTTGCAGGAGTTCTTTACAGCGCGATCAGCAAAGTTGTCTGGGTGGTGGCTCTCATCACTGCACTTGATCTTTTCGGCATTAACCCGATTCCCGCTTTGACGCTCGCAGGGCTCGCGAGCGTAGCCGTGGGCTTTGGCGCGCAGAACCTCGTGCGCGATTTGATCACTGGTTTTTACATCGTTCTTGAAGATCAATATGCCGTGGGCGATACCATTCAGTTTGGCGAGGCAACCGGCCGGGTGGAACATTTGACGTTGCGGCGCACGGTGATTCGCGATGCGCGCGGCGCGTTAGTGACTATTGCGAACGGCGACATTCGAACTGTCGCAAATCTGAGCCGCGACTGGTCGCAAACGTTCGTAGACGTTGCACTCGCGCCGGAGATTGCGCTCGATCAGCCGCTCGCGGCGCTCGAGGCAGCGTCGGCCGAACTTCGCGCCGATCCGGCGTGGTCCCAAGCAATCGTCGACGGACCGAGGATCCTGGGGGTGCAGGCGCTCGC
>QIAL01000656.1 GCA_003225535.1 Acidobacteriota bacterium
CGAGTCAGAGACTCCGCCAGCAGTCGCGCCGTCGGCACAATCGCCTGCCGGAATGCCATGTCATTCATTTCCCCCGCGGTGGAGCGGTTCACGTCCCGCTCCACCCCCAGGTAAAACGGAGGAAGGTCGAACGCGGAAGCGACGACTCGCAGCAGGAACTCCTGCCACTGCAGTCGCAAGTCTGCATCGGTGCCTCCACCGAACCTCAGCACCTCCGGTTTGCTCTCGACCGATAAGATGGGCACCTTCCCCGTGCCCTCAATCTCGTCCTGCCACCATCGGATCAGTCGCTCATGATGTTCCGGTGTCAGATCCTGCAACCACAGCGCATACTGCACCACGGAATTCGAAGCCAGCCGCGACGCATACCGATGCGCTCCGAGAAAAGAGTTGATAGTCTCAAACGCGACTTCAAGTCGCCCCAACCCAAACGGCGTATGCGTCCGCGGATTCAGCCGGATATAAATCAGCTCGTTATCATCCAACTCGATCTTCGTATTCGCCTGGTCGACCACTTGCAGATACCGCAACGACTCCGGCGACCCATCCCACTCCAGATTCATCCGTATGGAAGCCCCATCCACAGGCCACAAAGCCAAAGGCAGTGCTTGTGTAGGGGCGGGCGCCTCGCCCGCCCCGCGAAGGCGTAGCCGAGCGCCGGGGAGCATACTGTGCCCTGGGTACCCCGCTTCTGGCCGATTTTGCCCGAAGTGGGGATTTTCCCCTGCCCCAGCCAAGGCTCCCTCCCACCCCGGATTCACCTGCACCTCAATCGCTCCGTACCCTCCAACAATGATGTCCTCGAGAACCTGCTCCGCCAGCGACCGGAACGAATCATCCGGATTCGGCGCCTCAAAATTCGAAGTAAGAGTCCGCACCCGCGCAGCCCCGTCAGGAATCGTGTCAAGCGTGTATCCCTGCCGTGGCTGAATCCTCCACCGCATCCCGGCAATCCGATCCTTAATACAGTTGATCGCCCGCCGCGCAATCGGAGTCTCCGAAAATCTCCGCAAGTTATAAGGAGTAGGTTTGGGCATCGCCTCCGTCAGCGGCCCGTACGAATTAAAAATCGACGGCAGCCCCGAAGTCCGCCGCTTCTTCTCGATCCCCTGCGGCGACGCCGCCGAAGACACTCCCGCCACCCGGCGCCAGGCGCCGCGTACCGCCTCTGTAATTTTCATAAGTTTTTGTACCCGTCCAACTCACGTAGCGACAGGCGCCTCGCCTGTCCGCCCCGAGCGCAGCCGAGGGGGAACCGAGCCGCTAGTCCCAAACCCAGACCCGAAGGTGCCCCACCCTTGTCGCCGTTTTTTGGCGACAGGGTGGGGATTTTGACTTCCTCTGTGCTCCTCAGTGCCCTCTGTGGTGCGTGTCACGAATCCAACAAAAAAGCCCCGCCACAGCGGAGCTCCCTAATCATTAGCGACAAAGACCTCTGAAAGCCCTCTAAGGCATCGTGCTCACCACCCAGAACAATCCAATTCCGACGCCTCCCATCACAATCGGAATTATCAATCGCCCGCGCCCCAACAACCCCACTATCATCCCTGACAGCAGAGTCCTCAGAACCGGCTTGTGCCAGGCCTCCACCCAATCCATCTGATGTCCTACACCAGCTCCGGTCCCCCAATCAGCATGAGGCATGAGCCCCAGCATGATCGGCCAAGACGCAGCGACGAGCGAGACCAGAGAAAGCGAAAATACGCTGATACGATTCCTCCAGCTGGAACCTTCTCGCCTCACCCGCGTCGCACAAAAGAACCAACCATACAGTATCCCCACGGGACCCAGCACGATTAGCGCTGTGACGATCGTGTTCTCCCATTTACTCACAAACCTAACCCCTGCCGCGCCTCTGCGGCGAGCCTAGG
>QIAL01000657.1 GCA_003225535.1 Acidobacteriota bacterium
CATCCCGCAGCGCGAAGCAGCGAGGAGCTGCTGAGAGTAACACCCACGATTGTGAATCGGCGTCGAACTTTGATCCCCGTTGAAGACGTCGCAAAGCATTGATGAACCAGCTCTTTGTCAGAAATAGGCGGGGTCACGGTTGGACGCCGCTGGTTTCCTCCACGAACCTATAATTCCGCAAGCACTGCAGTCACTTGTCACCAAATTGAGGTGGGGTCAAAGTTCGACGCCGATTCACAGCCGGATACAGAAGCGCAAGACCAATCGCCTCCAAATCGTCAAATCTGACTTGCAACACACGGCCGGTCCATACAGTCGTGCCAACAACGCACTCATGCGCTGCAACAAGGGCAACGAGTACGACGCCGCCAACTGAGGCGACCTTCGCGCAAACAAAAGGCTCCGGCCGATGACCGGAGCCTAAAGTGATCCAAGGGAGTAGTTTAGCGAAGCTGGGTGTTCACGTTGGTGAAGACGCCGTTCAGGTTTGTCCCGAGGCCGTTGACGACTGCGATAATCGCAACTGATATGCCGGCGGCAATCAGGCCATATTCGATTGCCGTGGCGGCTGACTGATCTTTCAGGAAGCGTGCGAAAGCTTGCATACGACACCTCTGCTTGCAACCCTCTACTCGGGCCTGATTGAGGCTACGCAGCCCCCGCTGCATTTTGATTAAAACGCTTCAAGATCGCTCGTTAATATACGTTAAGAAATGCAAGGCGATAGCGACGAGCGCGTTCGCAGGTATGCAAACCGTATGAGCCGCCCGTAAGGCGGATCAGGGGAAGCACCAACGGCGACGTAAACGAAATCCAGCAACGGCGCGCATCGATCCGATGGTGCTCGACCTTGCGTAAGACCCAATATCCGAAACAACCATGAGCAAAACGTTCAACCCAGCACATATCCTTTAGTTCACCCCATAGCGGACGTAGCCAGGAGGGTGTCAGAAAGAATGTGTAAGCAGGTTTCTGTGAGTTTACCTTACGAGGGAGACTCACATGGCGACCAATTCGATGATTACACCGGAACTGCTGGATCAACTGCTTGCTAACTATGAGAAGCCCGAAGACCTGACGAGAGAGGACGGGCTTTTCAAGCAGCTCAAGAAGGCGCTGATCGAGCGTGCCCTCGGGGCCGAGCTGACCGAGCACCTGGGCTACGAAAAGGGCGATCCTGGCGGTCGCGGCAGCGGCAACAGCCGCAACGGGACGAGCGGGAAGACGATCCTGACCGAGGATGGCGAGATCGACATTGCGGTGCCGCGCGATCGTGCCGGCAGCTTCGAGCCGCAGCTCATCGCCAAGGGCCAGACCCGGTTCGACGGCTTCGACGACAAGATTCTAAGCCTCTATGCCCGCGGCATGACGGTGCGCGAGATCCAGGGCCACCTGGCCGAGCTCTACGGGACCGAGGTCTCCCCCGACCTCATCAGCCGGGTCACCGATGCGGTCCTCGACGAGGTCCGGGAATGGCAGAACCGGCCGCTCGACCCGGTCTATCCGGTGGTGTTTTTCGACGCCCTGAGGGTCAAAATCCGTGACGAGGGTCTGGTCAAAAACAAAGCCGTCTACGTGGCGCTCGCCCTCAATCCGGACGGCGAGAAGGATGTCCTCGGCTGTGGATCGAGCAGTCCGAGGGGGCCAAGTTCTGGCTCAAGGTGGTCAACGAACTGGCGGCTCGGCGTGGAGGCTGAGCGGCGAATGGCCGCCTTGCCGGGGAGTGATTGAACCCCTATCAGACCACATTTCACCAAACGTCCAGACCATGACCGTCCCAAGCAGACATTCATACCGCGTCATCACGAGCGAAGTGGCGCCAGGTCAGTGGGAATGGGAGATCGTGCGTCATAATCGTCCATTGGAGATCAGGCTGCGGGAGGGTCTGTTCAGGTCCGAGCGGGCCGCGATAGCAGCCGGAACGGCCGCCCTCCGTGAGTTCCTGAAGTTCTTGGACACCGAACTTATTCGATAGAAGCTACATTGGAACGCGCTGTCCCGCGCAAAGCCTTCAGCACGTTACCCGGATCATGGACGAACCCCGCCAACGGCCCGTCCGCAGGAGTGACCTGCCGCTACGGCTCAGCACGGCCCCGGAAGCGAACGGGCGTTTTCGCTACGTAATCCTTCGCAGCGATGGAATGGCAGCCCTGACTTCGCCTGCAACGTTCGCGACGGAAGCCGAGGCCAA
>QIAL01000658.1 GCA_003225535.1 Acidobacteriota bacterium
TCGCGCCCTCGTCGATCGCAATCTCGCCGATGAACTGCGTGACGCCTGCATGTCCGTCGCCCTCGATCTCGGCGGCTGGACCAAAGCGCCCAAATCGAAAAACGGAAAATCCAAAGCGGCCGCCTCCGCCACCCACTAAGGGCGATGTCACAATCTTGCGCAACGTTTCTTGTTGGGGCCGCCTAGCGCCGTCCCTTTAAGGCCCACAGGCTTCAGCTGTCGAAGCTAGTCTTGTGTAGTGGCCGGGCTTTAGCATGATGCTTTTGCGCGGACCGCCATCTTTCTTCCTGTCCGCATCTTTAGTGGCCGCCCGTGGTCGCAAAGAAATCCACTTCACGTAACAAAGTACTTGACAGCAAGAAGTACAGGCGTATCCTACTCCCATCCGCCTCCCTTGGGCGGCCGGAGGTCTCTCGATGGATACCGCACTCCCAAGTCAATCTCAGGATCTTGGCCAATCCCCATCTGGCCCGTTTCGGGCGTTCTTAACTGACGCCATCCGGTTCTGGGAGCCACGTCGGCTTGTCTATAACTTTGTCCTCGCCGTGGTCGTTGTGGTCTGGATTGTGGCGAGTTGGCCCCATTTCCACCCGGCGTTTACGCTGCATTCGCTTCTGCTCCTCTCCGTCCTTGCCGTGCTGGCCAATGTTTGCTACTGCGCCGCCTACTTTGTGGACATTCCCATGCAGAGTCTGTCTGTTGGCCGTGCCTTGCGACGTCAGCGCTGGGGACTGTGGGTGATGGGAACGCTCTTTGCCATTCTTTTCGAAAATTACTGGATCGTCGACGAAATTTATCCGTTCGTCCGCTGATACCGGAACTAGGCCGCGGCCCCCTTCTTAGACAACGTTCTAGCCAGGTTTTACACAGGCCTCAGATTAACTCATTGGAATCCGAGCTCTCTGCCGCTGTTGAAATGCAGCCGATCCGGGCCGATCATAGAAGAATCACTCCTACGTCGAAAGGCAGGTCATGAAACGCTACCTATCGGTGGTCTTGTTCGGACTCTTGTCTGCTTACGCAACGTTCGCACAGCCCAATTTGGTAAGAGTTCGCGTCCGGGTGATCCTCGTGGACCAGGAACTCAGTCAGAAGCCGGTGCCATTCTTCTTGGTTTCTCTCAAAAGCGGCGGAAAGGCCGCGGAGGTGAAGACCAGCCTCGAGGGAACCGCGGAAGCACAGCTTCCGCCTGGGCGCTACACGGTTTCGTCGCCAAAGCCCGCCGAGCTGGGAGGTAAGCGCTTTTCTTGGAACATGCAGGTATCACTTTCGGGCGGAGAGCAGAATATTGACCTAACCAATGACAACGCCAAAGTGGAGGAGCTTGCTGCTCCCGCATCCTCGGCAAAGTCCGCCACGAACGACCTCACCGAGCAGTTCAAGCGGCTGAAAAACACCGTAGTTAGCGTGAGGAGCGAATCGGGGCACGGCACGGGATTCTTCGTGGACGCGAAGGGCCTCATCCTGACGAACCAGCACGTCGTAGGTAATTCGGAGTATTTGGCTGTGCAGTTTGACCGCACGCACAAAATCGCGGCCAAGCTGATTGCCGCCGACCCCCAGAAGGACATCGCATTGCTGTCGGTAAACATGACCGTCTTGCCAAACGCTTCACCCGCGCCGCTGTATCGGGCTGCGAGCGGCCGAACCCCTGTCCAGGAAGGCGAGCGGGTGTTCACCATCGGCAGCCCCCTCAGCCTCGATAAGATCATCACCACCGGCATCGTCAGCAAAGTCGAGCAACACACCATCATGTCCGATATCAACATTAACCCCGGCAGTTCCGGCGGCCCGCTGTTCAACGCCGCGGGACAGGTCATTGGGTTGACTACCTTCGGCACGCGCGGAGAAG
>QIAL01000532.1 GCA_003225535.1 Acidobacteriota bacterium
TGGATTCATTCAAGTCAACGATCGGTTGGAAACTTCCGCTGAGGGAATCTACGCGCTCGGCGACATCAAGGGCGGGCCCGCATTCACGCACATTTCGTACGACGACTTTCGGATTATTCTCGCCAATCTGCTGGAAGGGAAAGCGGCATCCACCAAAGATCGCCAGGTACCGTACTGCGTCTTCATCGATCCACAACTGGGCCGGATAGGGATAACGGAGAATGAAGCCCGCGCGCAAGGACGCAATATTCGCGTCGCGAAACTTCCAATGACGTCGGTTGCCCGCGCGCTGGAAGTCGATGAAACGCGTGGATTCATGAAAGCCGTCGTAGATGCCGATACGAATCAGATTCTCGGGGCGGCGGTGCTCGGCATCGAGGGCGGAGAAGTCATGTCCGTGCTGGAAACCGCGATGATGGGCAAGTTACCGTACAGCGCGCTGCGAGATGCCACCTATGCTCATCCCACATTGAGCGAATCGCTGAATAATCTCTTTATGGCCATGGACAACATGTAGCGCCCCATCTCGTTTAATATCATCTTCGGCTTTCAGAGGGCCGGTCGCATCCGCATGAATGTTTACGCCATTGACGGGACGTACGAACTGTTTCGTCATTTCTTTGCTGTGCCGTCCTCGAAAAATGAGAGCGGGCAGGAGATCGGCGCGGTTCGTGGCGTGCTCACCTCCGTCTTCTCCATGATCGAGGCGGGCGCGACCCACCTCGGCGTGGCGACCGATCACGTGGTGGAATCGTTTCGCAACGATCTTTATCCCGGCTACAAGACCGCAGAGGGTGTTGCTCCCGAACTGCTCTCGCAGTTTCCCATCCTCGAAGAAGCTCTCGAATCGATGGGTGTGCTCGTGTGGCCGATGACTTATTTTGAGGCGGACGATGCACTGGCTGCGGCGGCGGCCAAGGCTGCGGTCGACGAGCGGGTAACGCAGGTCTTGATCTGCACGCCTGATAAAGATCTTGCGCAATGTGTGGTCGGAGATCGCGTGGTGCAACTGGATCGCAGGCGCAACATCGTTCGCAATGAGGCTGGAGTGGAAGAAAAGTTCGGGGTGAAGCCCGAGTCGATGCCAGATTACCTGGCAGTGACGGGCGACACCGCAGACGGATATCCCGGTATTGCGGGATGGGGAGCGAAGGCGGCGTCCCTCGCGCTGTCGAAGTATGGCCATCTCGAAAACATTCCGAAAGATTGGCAGGGCTGGGATCCCTCGATCCGCCGGGCGCGGCCCCTGGCTGAATCATTATTTGCCGCCTGGGATGAGGCGTTGTTGTATCGTACGCTGGCCACTTTGCGGCTCGATGTTCCTGTATTTGATTCCGTCGACGATCTCAGGTGGAATGGGCCCCGCGACAATTTCGAGCAAAGCTGTGAGCGTCTCAGAGCCAAAGATTTGTATCGACGCGTTTCGGCCAAGGTGCAGTCCGGTGCTGCGGCGGTACCACTCGGTTGATCGGCGCATTCCCTGATACTTATTGCGAGGTGACGAAATGTTGAGAAAAGTGTGGGCGTCATCGCTAGGGTGTCTTCTATTTTTCGTGGGCAATTCTCTGCTTGCCCAGATTCCGTCTCCGGCCTTGCTGGTGCTCGAGAAAAATGATAAGTCGATGGCGATCGTGGATCCCGGCACGTTGAAGGTCGTTGGGCGGGTTCCTGCTGGGGAGGATCCGCACGAGATCGTAGCGTCCGAGGACGGAAAGTATGCCTACATTTCGAACTATGGCGCCTTCCAGAACCCACAGCACACGATCTCGATCGCTGACTTGTCAGCGCAGAAGGCTCTGCCGGCTGTAGACCTCGGCGCCTTGCGCGCGCCTCACGGACTGGAAATGGTGAACGGCAAGGTCTACTTCACGGCGGAAGGAAGCAAGGTGATCGGGCGATACGATCCCTCCACGCACCAGGTAGATTGGACCTTGGGTATCGGGCAAAATCGCACTCATATGCTGGTCGTCAGCCGCGATGAAAGCCGAATTTTCACCGCGAACGTCAACTCCGACACGATCAGCATTCTTGATCGTGACAAGAACGGAGATGCTTCCGGATGGATTCAAACACCCATCTCCGTTGGCAAGGGGCCTGAGGGTTTCGACGTTTCTCCGGACGGCAAAGAGGCGTGGGCGGCGAACTCGCATGATGGAACGCTTTCGATCATCGACCTGGCGAGCAGGAAGGTAGTGCAGACTCTTGACCTGCATACGAAGTTCGCTAACCGGCTGAAGTTCTCGCCCGACGGGAAACTCGTTCTGATTTCTGATCTCGGCATGGGAGATCTGATCGCGCTCGATGCTGCCGCCCGTAAAGAGATCAAGCGCCTGAATCTTGGACGCGGGGTTGCGGGCATCCTGATCGTGCCCGACGGCTCCCGGGCTTATGTTGCGGTGAGCACGGACGGCCAGGTTGCGATCGTTGATTTGAAGACGTTTTCAGTAACTGGCCGAATCACAACCGGCAAGGGTCCCGACGGGATGGCCTGGGCAGTGCGGAAGTAGATCGAACGCGTGATAAACTTCTTAAGGTTGGGACGATTGCTTCTGGCCTTCGATCACTCAACGGTAGGATTCAGCAGGCCCGTAGCTCAGTTGGTCTAGAGCGCTTCCTTGACACGGAAGAGGTCGATGGTTCGAATCCATTCGGGCCTACCATTCTTTTGTCCGCTGTTCATGCGGATTTCTCGATATTTTGTGGGGTGCGCCCTCCTACTGGCGCCCGACAACGATGATCATGAAGGTGCCGGGTTTCGCTGCCGGGCGCGTTCCTGGTTTCGCTTCCTCAAACTCGGCGGTGGGCAAATAGATTTTGTGCTTCTCCGGGTCAGCGTCCATTGTTTTGGCGCCTACCGCAGTCGTTACTACTTGCTGGATGTCGAATTTGCCGGGCGCAGTCTCGCCTGCAACGTGGAGCTTGCCGTCGCGGCAGCTCGCGAAGGCCTGATGACCGTCGAACCTGGTGGCATCGACCCCGGCACTGATCGGCAGGTCAGCGATCACCTTGCCATCGTCCGTGCTCATCACGATCAGCTTCTGCGGATTGCGACATCCGACAAAAAGCCGATGCTTCTCTGGGTCGATCGATAGCCCTACTGGTGCGCCGCCGGGAGCGACCGGCCAGTGCGCCAATACTTTTCTTGTTTTGAGGTCCACGACTGCGACCTGGTTCTTATCTTCCAAATTGATGTAGACCTTGCCGGCGCCGTCGGCGGCGAGGAATTCGGGTTTGCCGCCCAATGCAATATCAGGATCGAGGGATCCGGTTTTCGGATCGACATCGGGCTTAAGCGTCATCAGGACGCCGTCGTCGCCTGAAACGACGAGTACCAGGCCGCTGGCCTTGTCGTAAATGATGCCGTCCGCATCGGGGTGCGCCTTGAGCGTTCCCAGGACAGCATTCGTCTTAAGATCGAAAATTACGACTGCGCCCTCTCCGTCGCTGATGAATCCTCGTCCGGCCTCGGGAACCACGGCGACACCATGATTGTGCTTCTGGCCGGGAACGTCGGCAACAACCTTGCCGGAATCGGCGTCGATCACCATGGTGTGAGTGCTTCTGGGAACGTAGAGCCGGTTCGTCTTGGCGTCCAAGGTGATGTAGTCCATGCCGCCTTCGCCGCCGATATGAAAGGTCTTCTCCACCGTCCATGTGCCCTGCGCAGCAGCCGGGATGCAAAGCGCAAAGGCGAACAACGCGATGAGAAAGCCAGCCGATACATTCCGAGAGTACATTGAGATCCTCCAGTTGTTTCGGAAACTACTCGGTTTAATGCTACCGGGTGAATATGAAAACTACCTGAAGGGAAATGGGAAGCCGTGGCTGGCTGCCATCGCTATAGATCGGTAACCGAACCGGATGGCGAAATTCTCAAACTGAACGATTACACAAGATTCCCATTTGTGATCCCGCAACGAAGAGAGCATCATTCCTTGTGCGATAGCAATTGAGAAGGGACCACGGAAAAATGACTTCTGTTCTCGTGCGACTGCGCCGTGCTTTGACTCTCCTGCTGTTCGTGACCGCGGCCTGCATTTCCTCGGGCGCTGCCGAAGCTCCCAAGTTGGTTGAAAAGGACGGGCGCTGGGCTCTCCTCGTCGATGGCCAACCCTATTTGATGCTCGGAGGACAGGTCCACAATTCGAGCGCCTGGCCTTCGGAACTGCCGAAGGTCTGGAAGGCGCTCGCGGAGTTGCACGCCAACACGGTCGAGGCGCCGGTCTATTGGGAGCAGATCGAGCCACAGTCGGGCAAATTCGATTGGGACAATGTCGATCTGCTGGTGAAGGGCGCGCGCGAGCACAATCTGCATGTGGTGCTGCTTTGGTTTGGGACGTGGAAGAACGGCAACATGCATTACGTCCCCCAATGGGTGAAGACCGATCCCAAGCGGTTTCCACGCGTGATTCGTGTCGACGGAGAACTGATTGATGTGCTCTCGGCCAGTTCTCGTTCCAATCTCGAAGCCGACAAAGCGGCGTTCGTCGCCCTGATGCGCCACCTCAAGGCCCTCGATGGAACCGAGCACACGGTGCTGATGGTTCAGGTGGAAAACGAATCTGGCATCGTCGGCAGCGTGCGCAATTTCTCTCCGGACTCAAACAAGGATTTTGCTGGACAGGTTCCGGCGGACATGCTGGCCGCAGCCCATAAGCAGCCTGGTACCTGGAGTGAAGTATTCGGTGGTGACGCTGACGAGTTGTTTCAGCTTTATCATCAGGCGCACTACCTCAATGAAATCGCAGCGGCGGGGAAGGCCGAGTTCGATATTCCGCTCTATATGAACGTGTGGTTGAGCTATCCTCCGGCGGAATTGCCGGAACGGCGGTTGGCGATTCCCGGCATTCAATATCCGAGCGGAGGGGCGGTGCAGCGTTGGGTGGGCCTGTGGCGCACGCTGGCTCCGTCCATCGGCGCGATTGCTCCGGATATTTATGGGGACGATGCAGGTTTCGTTCGCGACGTCCTCGCCGCCTATCACCGTCCGGACAATCCTCTGCTCGTTCCTGAGATCGGAAGGCCTGACGCTTTCGCACGCTATGACTTCCTGGCGCTAGGCGAAGGTGCGATCGGAATAGCGCCGTTCGGCGTCGATCCACGCGGCTGGAATATCCTCGGCGATGTGCCGGCCGCCGGGCACCCGAGGAACTTTGCGTTGTTGGCTCCGATGATGAGAGAGATCGCGAAACTGAACTTTGAAGGCAAATTGAAAACTTCGATGGAAGAGGTTGGTCGAGCGCAGCAGGAACTGGATTTTGGCCCCTGGCAGGCGACCATCGCCTACGGATTTCCTCAACATGATGGCCGCCGTCCGCCGGGGACCAATGACGCGCACGGTGTCGCCCTGGTCGCACAACTCGCGCCGGATGAATTTCTGGTTACGGGCGTCGATGTGAGCGTTAGTTTTCATGTTCCGGGACGCCTGCCGGGAATGCGTATGCAGATCCTCTCGGCAGAAGAGGGTTCGTATCAGGACGGTGTCTGGAAGCCTGTGCGACTGTGGAACGGCGACGAAACGGATCGCGGCTTACAGTTGCATGGCGACGATCCGGCAGTCGTGCGAATCAAGCTCGGGAAATTCTAGGTGTGAGGTACGGCGTGTCCGCCGCATCAAGCGCAACCGTTCTCGTCGAGGTGTGTTCCGCGGGACGCGCTGTCTACTCCGACACACGGATCGCAGGCACGAAATGGTCCGAGCAGCTTCTCAAATGGTAAATCCGCCCTCAGCGCCTAAAGGCGCGTCTATTTGCTGGCCTGTGCGGCGCGGCTAAAGCCGCGCCCTTTCGAAGCCGAACAAGCTAAAGCCGTTCCGTTTGTATGCGGAACGTGATTATGCCGGGCCCTTGCGGAATACGGGACAAATGCACTCGGAGACTGCTTTGAGCGGTCACACCTCGCAGGTGGGAGATTCGTTTGGTTAGTGCCGTGCTTCTCAATTTGCAGTACCGGGTTCAGGGTTTATAGTTCACTGTCCCAGCCGCGAGGAGCTATGAAGCGGGCGTCAGTCGTCGGATTGCGTGCGGCAATTGCCGCTGCCGTGAGTGCTGCTGTTCTTTTTGGAGTGGCAGTGATGTGGCGCAGTTCGCAGGCGATTCGAAGCGCCACTGAGCAGGTTCGCGCAGAACACGAATTCGCGGTTACGGTTCAGCCCTATGTCCCAGCGACCAACCTTGGCTTCGAGGTCGTCAGCTCTCCCCAGATATTCCTGCAGGCGGCACGTTTTCAGGATCATCTTTTCATCGCCGGACCCACAGGGTTGCTGGAGTACGAACCTGACGGCGTCTTGCTGCGAGAGTATTCCGTTGGCAGCGATCTGCCGGGTTCCCCGCTGGTTGCTCTTGCGTCGGGCGTCCTCTCAGATGCACACGAACCGGAGTTGCTGGTTGCGACTGCAAGTGACGGGATTCTCGCGTTCAACGGACGGGCATTCCGTCAGATATTACCCGCGAATGCCGAGGCTCGTGCCATCAATGCCATTCTGCCAGTTCCTTCCGGGCATCTTCTGATTGGAACCAGGAAGAGGGGCGTGCTGGTTTATGACGGAAAGAAGATCAGCGTCCTGCATCCCGCGCTGGACGGGATGCATGTAACCGTCCTCGCCGGCAACGAGTCGGACCTGTGGATCGGAACTCTGGATCGCGGCGTCATCCACTTTCACGGAGGCCAGGCCGAGACCTTCACTGAAGATCAAGGACTGCCCGACACAGACGTGCAGTCACTCGCGATCACGGGCGAGAGGACGTACGTGGGTACGGTTTCCGGTGTGGCTGTATTCGATGGCGGGCGCTTCTCTCGCGTGCTGGCTCCCGGTGTTTTTGCTACTGCTCTGCTTCCGACGTCCACAGATCTTTATGTCGGATCCGAAGATCAAGGCATGCTTGTGATTCCGCTTGAGGGACGGCGTCCGAATCCCGGCTTAGGTCAGGGAAGTGAATTGGTAGAAGTGCACCAACTCCTTAACTCAGCAGGTTCGGTGTTTGCCGTCGCCCGGAACGGACTCTACCGAATGAAACCGCATGGGTTTGGTTGGGAGCGAGTCCTCGCATCCGGGACGTCTGTATTGAGCGACCGGAACATCTCCGCGCTGGCTGCCGATGCGAGCGGGCAACTTTGGATTGGCTACTTCGATCGTGGCCTTGATCTGCTCGCCTCCGATGAACGCCGCGTCCGACATGTGGAAGACGAGCATGTGTTTTGCGTAAATCGAATTCTCCCCGACGATAAGACGGGCGCGATCAATGTCGCGACCGCAAATGGACTGGTGCGCTTCAACGATTCGGGTGGTGAACAGCAAATTCTGACGCGGAGTGACGGTCTGATCGCCGATCATGTCACCGACGTCGCTGCCTACCGTGGAGGCCTCGCGCTCGCCACTCCAGCGGGTCTTACGTTTCTCGATGCCAGCGGCGCGCACAGCATGTACGCCTTCCATGGACTAGTGAACAATCACGTCTACGCGCTCGCTGTGTCCGGCGACGAAATGATGGCCGGAACTCTGGGTGGACTGTCACGTCTCGACCAGGGCGACGTGAAGGTGAACTACACGACCTCCTCTTCCAACCTGAAGCACAACTGGATTACAGCCGTTGTTCCGGTCGGATCGGAGTGGATGGTCGGCACCTACGGCGCCGGCGTGCTTGGGCTGGATTCTTTCGGGAATTTTCATTCCTTCGAAACCGCGTCGGGGCCTCTTGAGATTAATCCCAACGCTATGCTGGTCACGCAGAACTATGTGCTGGCGGGGAGCCTCGGAAAGGGCTTGTACATTTACGACCGGCAATCCAGCCGCTGGTCAGTGATCCGCAACGGCTTGCCATCGCTCAACGTCACCGCATTCGCCGCCTCCAACGGCTACATCTTTATTGGCACGGACAATGGCCTGGTCCGCATATCAGAGCAGAAGCTGCACTCATGAAGAACCTGCTGCTATCCCTCGTAGTTGCAATGCTCGGTCCCACTCTGCTGTTCTCCGATGCGGGAGTGTTGATCCCGCGCGACAAACAACAGCCGAATCCGGCGATCCTCTCGCTCGAGGAGATGGAAATTACCATACGCATCGACAATGGTGACGCGCGGGTCTTCGTGCGGCAAGTGTTCGCGAATCATACCGGCCGCATCGAGGAAGGAAACTACATCTTTGCGCTTCCCAGTCATGCGACGATTTCTGATTTTGCGACTTGGGACGGTCCGGTTCGCCTGCCCGCGGTCATTCTGGAACGCAAACGTGCCGAAGAGATCTACAACCAACTGAAGCAGCAGGCAATCGATCCCGGGTTGCTGCAGATGGGAGAACGCGGTTCCGAAGAAGCAAAAAGAACTTCGATTTTCAGCGCGCGCATTGTGCCGATACCCGCCTTCGGGACGAAGCGGCTCGAGATCGAGTATCACGAGTCGATTCCGGTAGAGAATCTGAAATCATACTTCGCCATTCCGTTGCGGCCGGATGCTTACGCGGCGCAGGCTGCTGCGCATCTGCGCATCGACT
>QIAL01000659.1 GCA_003225535.1 Acidobacteriota bacterium
CCACGACCTGCTTCGTTATCGCCCACGACGCGCGCTCGGTCTGCGTTCCGTTGGGATTGCCCGGATAGAAACGGTTCATGTTCTTGCCGTTCACCTGGTTCACATGCGGCACCTTTTGTTCAAATGACGCGATGTTCACCAATGGGACGATGATGACCGTCCCGGAAATCTCCGTGGGATTGAGTTCCTGTATAAGCTTTTCGAGCACAATGATGGACGCATACTCGGTGCCATGCGCACCAGCCCCCAGGGCGAGCGTCGGCCCGGGCTTTGGCCACGAATTACCGCAACCGGAATATTCGTGCCCACGTCGCTCTCCGCCGACACTTCGATGAATCCGGTAACGGTCTGCCCGGTGACTGCGCGCGCAGCCAGCTCTTCCTATAATCTATAAAGCGAGCGCCGCCGTAGTAGCCAACCAAGATTTCGCCGGGCCCGACATTGTCGCGCAAGAGTCTGAGACAAACCGTTTCCGACCATCTGCCCGTGTTAGCGATCATCTCGCTCTCTATTCGCATTGCGCTGCTTGTCTCAGACGTGTCGACGACGATCTTCTGTGCTCGTCGGATCAACTCTTCTGAACCCGGCTGGATATCGAATTTCTGGATCTGCCCGGAGAAGGCATTCCTCTTGCGGATGCCAGCATCGATACTGTGGTTAGCACTTTCACCCTATGCACGATTCCTGGCGTAGTGGAGGCGATTCAAGGTATACGCCGAGTCCTCAGGCCGGGCGGCAAGCTCATCTTCTTTGAGCATGGTCTGTCGCCCGATCCCACAGTGTGTCGCTGGCAAGAGCGATCGGAACCGATCTTTCGTTGGGCATTCGAGGGCTGCCACGTGACCCGTGACATTCCGTCTCTCATCGGCAAGGGCGGCTTCAATATCGAAGGGATGGATGCAGGGTACCTCGCACCATTTCCAAAGTCGGGTTCGTATTGCTGGTGGGGTGTGGCTCAACCAGGGATGCGAAAGTAAGACTCACGTGCTGCAATTGGCATCTGTTCTTGGAGGTAGATCATGCGACTGTCGATTTGGCTAAGCATTCCTGGGCTCGTGCTGATTTCTATCAGCGTCGGTCGGCTTGGAGCACAGCAACCGCATGATGGCAACGACATCCAGAAAGCGAACGTTGGTACGATTGCGTGGCAATACGACACAGGCGGTTGAGTGTTTTCCACCCCCACGGTCGCGGGGGATGTACTCCTAATCGGATCATGCGCCGGCACCTTCTATGCTTTCGATAAGCGGAGCGGTAAAGTGCGGTGGAGCTACGATATCCACCAAGACGGGAACCAGGCCAGCTTTCACGGCAATCCTCTGATTGCCGATCAACTAGTCCTCATTGGTAAAGACAAAAGCTGCGCCTCCGGCGCGATCGGCCACGTGTATGCATTCGACCGAGCGACTGGAACCGTCCGTTGGAAGTACCGCACGGCCGGGACCCCAACCGATATCGCACGCATTGGTCCCACGATCTATGCCGCGAGCTTCGTTGATGAGTTGAGTGCACTGAACCTCGCAGACGGTACCTTACGTTGGAACTTTGCGACTGGAACGCCTAACCCGGATTGCGCTCTGCCGCCTGCTCCCGTTGTTGTGGGTGACCGAGTTGTCTACGCGGGGTTGAACGGAATCCTTTATGGCTTCGACCGCCCAGTCGGGGAAAGTATTGTGGAAGCGTGATCTCGGTAAACGTCCAACAACCAAGCTCAGCGTCATCAATAATAGGAGCGCGCACTATGCCCGCGAAGACGGCTCCCATCCCTACTAGCGCGTAGGCACCTGGCGTTGCGGTGTAGGCGGGAGACAAATGATGTGCCCCCGTGCCCACGGCACCGCCCAGCATGGCGCCAATGAAAAGGGAGGGCCGAAAATACCTCCCGCATTGTCGGAGGCATAACTCCTGGCGACAGCTAGAAGCTTCAGCACAACCAAAACAAGCATCAGTTTTAGCGCCATCGTTCCATTCAAGGCATCGCCGACATAGCCATAACCCACGCCTAAGACCTGCGGCACGACCAATCCCATGAGGCCGACTACCAGTCCACCCGCTAGAGGTTGAAGCCAGAGTGTTTCCTGCGGGAAGCGAAGAAAACGTTCCCGCATGCCCAACAGAAGTTTCGTGAAGGCCACTGAGACCAGTCCGCCAGCAATCCCGAGTAGCGCATAGATCGCAAATTCCAGCGGATGGACCAATTGGTATTGCGGGACCTTAAACAGTGGGTTGTTGCCGAGCAGGAGG
>QIAL01000660.1 GCA_003225535.1 Acidobacteriota bacterium
GTTTAACCCGGCGGCCAGGACATGTGACGGCCACCGAGAATGTGCAGGTGCAAGTGCGGCACCGACTCGCCGGCATTTGGCCCATTGTTAATCACCAGTCGATAGCCGCCTTCATTCAAGCCGAGGCTTTTTGCGACTTCAGCCGCTTTTAAGAGCAAATGCCCAAGCATCTTGTGATCATCGGGCTTCGCCTCCGCAATACGTGGAATTGGTTTTTTGGGGACGATCAGGACATGAACGGGCGCAGCCGGCTTGATGTCTCGAATGGCCAGCACCAAATCATCTTCGAAAACGATCTGCGCCGGGATTTCCCGCGCGGCAATTTTCTCGAATAAAGTTTTGCTCACAACCCCAGGTCGCTCGTTAACAAACAACTAGAGCACAGTCGGCCTCGCGCCGTTCGTTGTCAAAGCAGGTGCGCAAGTAGTCTACGATTTGGTCCCTCAACGATTGGCATCCGTGCGTCCACCGTTGGGCTCCCAGCAACTGCTTCACGCAAGGCTTCAACCCTCGAAAATGCACGATATCCGGAGACTCTCGCATTGCTTCCTGCAACGCGGCGCGCAACCGTGAGAAAAAGACCAGTTCCATCGCCTGTTCCGCGCCTCCCGCCAGTTCAGACAAATTCGACCGTGCGATGCGCCAGGATTGCCTCGCGGCAGGAGCTGGTTCCGACGCGCTATTCTGCACATTCAATCCAAGCGCGCGCAGCGCCCGTTCGAGTGCCCCGGCAAATTCAGCGATCGTCACCGTCGTTTTGCCCAATTCCTCTTTAAAGTAATGCAGCACGCCGGCTGAAGCCTGTTTAATTACATGCTCATCGAGCATTCCAATTGCGTCGCCGATGATCTCGAGCGTTACCTCTTCGCTCGAACAGGGAATGCATTCACCATCCATGGTCTTAAAGACCAGGCAATCGTGCCGTAAGAGTATCATGTCGTTTCTCCAGTTTTTTGACTTCCTGCACGAATTCCGTCGCTTCTTCAAACCGCCGGTAGACGCTCGCGTAGCGGACATACGCGATCGGGTCCAGCCCTCGGAGCCCTCTCATGACGCGCTCGCCAATTTCATTGCACGGGACTTCTCGCTCGAACGTGCTTGAGAGGTCATCGAGGATTTGCTCCACCAAAGCCTCGATCTGCTCCTGCGTGACCGGCCGCTTCTCGCAGGCTTTCTGCACTCCGGACAAGAGCTTCTCCCGCGAAAACTCTTCCCGCCGCCCGTCTTGTTTGGATACCATAAGTCGCGCGCGCTCGACTTCCTCGTAAGTGGTGAATCGATGTCCGCAAGAGATGCACTCGCGTCGGCGCCGAATCGTCGCCCCTTCCCGCGAAGATCGGGAATCAATGACTTTATCATCTTGACCGCCACACTTTGGGCAACGCATTAGACCAGCAACCTACACCATGTAGTGGTGCTTCTTCCAGCTACACCCTAAATATGGTAGAAGTCAAGAAGTCTTCGGCGATGGGCCGGGAAAATTCTAAGCCGCCTTTTTAGTCTCTGGACTGTAGTGCCCGTGAGAAGCAGGGCTAGTGGGAACTTTGCCGTTTTTGCAGTCGTCGACTTGAGGAGCGGAATCCTTCTTCGCTTCCATCTCAATAGTCGGAGCCTTCTCCTTTTCGCCGATTTGAACAGAAGTCTCTGGCTTCACGGTCACCTCCACCTTCGGCTCCGTAACCGCTGCTGCTGGTGGTGCAGGTGGCTCCGGCCTCGGCTCGTAAGGCCGCCCATGCTTTTGGGGCTCTTCCTCTTTCGCTGGTTTAATTCGATATTGCCCAGTGACGTTGCATTCGAGAACGCCCTGCTGCGTCAGGCGAACCAGCACTGGCTTGGCCCAGTCGGGTTGAGAGGCGAAGCGCCTGCGGTCGCCCGCCCGCTTGCAAACTTCCATCGCGGATACAAAGGCATTCGGAAACTTTCGCAAATAGCCCAGGACCATGTCATCATCGTGATTCATGACGTTTGTGGAGAGAGGCCTCTCCAAGTGAATATCGGCACTTTGCATAAAAACTGAAGGCATGGCGCCAGTGCAATTTTGCCTTGTCTGTTGAACCCCGTCCAACGACTATCGCGCCCAAAGCGGCAATAATGGCCGGCCAATGATGGAGCGCGCATGCTAGTTCGGTTCTGGGGTGTTCGCGGATCGATTCCCACGCCCGGTCCGGGAACTGTCCATTTCGGAGGGAACACTCCCTGTGTCGAAGTCCGGGCTGGCGGCGAAATTATCATTCTCGATTCCGGAACGGGCATTCGCCAACTCGGCGCAGCGCTTAGTTCAGAGTTCAATGGCAAGCCGCTTCATCTTACCATCCTCATTACTCACACCCATTGGGATCACAT
>QIAL01000533.1 GCA_003225535.1 Acidobacteriota bacterium
GTTTTCGTTGACGGATCTCGCGGCGATCACGAAGTGGTCGACATTATCCGAGCCGGTGAAGCTGGGTCTGATGCCTTGCACGGAGTTCCCACTCACTGTGACGTTCTGCGGAGCATCCGGAGCACGCGCCAGACTCGCCGCGACCGCACCAATGACCCGCGCAATGCTGGCCGCGTAAGTGGGAGTGATGAACTGGACCTGGTCATTGGGAGAATGCTGGTGGGTCGTGATGAAAGACGTGTCCTTGCAAAACGCGGGTATCTGGGCGGGCGGAGGACAGGGTAAGGGTCCGCCACAGCTGTTGTCGACGGGTGAGGGCGAGCACTCGAAAGTTTCCATCAAGCGCACCGCCGGGTACCCGTTATTAATGAAGGACACGTGGTCACTTGCGCGTCCCGGCCGGTCCTCGCGCAGCTTTGGAGCCATGGTTAAGGCCGGAACATACGCTCCACCCCAGGTTCCGACATAGCGCATCACGCCACGCGAAGGTGACGTGTTGTCGGTGGTGCCGTCGGGATCGGTACTAAACCGCTCCCGTGGAATCCCAGAGGAATACAGCCGGAAGTTCTGCAGGTCGGCGGTTGTGTTGGCGGTGTTGTCTCCGCCGGGTATGTCGGTGTTCAGCATCGCGATTACGCTTGGCGACTGGAAGTAGCGAGTGAGGTTGGCTGCGATCGATCCCGATCCGAACAACCCTTGTTCTTCACCGGAGAATGCTATAAAAACGATTGTCGCGTCGAAACGATGACCTTGCCGCTCGCGGGACCCGCTGAAACTGTGTCCGGCGAGCACCCGCGCCAGTTCCAGGACGACGGCACTTTGAGCGCCGGAGTCATTGCCGCCCGGCGCATCGGAGGTGTTGTCAAAAACATTCGTTGTACGCGAATCGTAATGCCCGCCAATAATCACGAGACGATTCGGATTCCTTCCTGGCAGCCAGGCGATCACATTGTAGGTTGGGGTGCTCGGACAGACGGGATGGGTGAACGGGTCGAGCCTGACCTGAAGTCCGGGAATCGCGCTGTATTGACTGAAGAGGAAGTCGCGCGCGGCAGTCACGCCACGTCCCGGTTGCGGTTGGTCGGAACAGGATTGCCGGGTCCCGAAGTTCTGCAGCGTGCTGGCAGTGTTCAGAATACGGTTCGAATCCACATTGCTGATGATGCTGCTGATTTCCGGGTCTGTGGTCACGCCAGTGCTGGGGGCAAAGCCTAACAGGCCGAGTGCCAGCGCGACCATGAGCAGCAAACCCATGTTGATATGTGTTCGCTTCATTTCAAGTCTCCTTCACGTTCGGACATTACGGTGGTTGGTTGGGGCAGGGCGTGTATCTACGTTCGGGATCACCAGCAACGCCTTAATAGCCCAGGCGTCCGCTAAACTTCTGTCCTAGTCGCAGGGGCGGGAGCACAACCGCAGGATCATCGTGGTGATACTTTCGGGGATCAATCAGGTAGTTGCCGTATTAATTCATTGGTTAACGCAGAGTTATTAACGCGCAGCCGGTCAAAACTCAATATCGCGATCGAGTGCTGTGCTTTCTCAAGGCTCGTTAAGGGAGGAAACTGTCGGGCTCAACTCCGAAACACCGCAACTCAAACTGCGACCGACTTGTCTGTTCTCACGGAGTTCACCGGAGACTCTTTCTCTACATTCTGTCTTGTGTAATCAACCCACCACTCCGCCGCGAGAAACGTGGTCGTGAATCCCAGCCAGAACGCGATTCCAAAGAACTCGTGAGGCGTCAGCCTGCGCGTCGCGAAAAAGGCTCCGACAATGGGCCGCGTGGTGGCCACTCCCAGCCCAACCCCGTACGCGCGAATCATCCATTCACGGTGCCGTGCCACTTCCTTGCGCCGGATGTGCCGGTAAGCCCGCACCAGACAATACAAAAACACAATCGCGAATAGCGTGGTAGCCGCCGTCTCATTCGGCCCGCCAATGTTCATCCGATAGCTCATGATCAAGGCCGAAACGCCAATCACGAGTCCGCATCCGAATAGCACCCTTCCCATCCAGCGATGCACCCGCAAATGGTTTTCCCGTATGCCGCGTACGAACTGCAACGGAGCCAGGACCAGAAACAGGCCTCCGGGCAATATGTGGATTAACGTCAGCACCAGATGTCGTGCGAAGCCGGCATCGAGAACCGCCGCAGGCGAGGATTTTGAGGAAAATACTTCCGGCCAGAGCAAGACCAGCGTCCGGCGCGCCACCGCTGCCAGCCCGATCACCGCCAGCACGATCACTCCGGTCCAGATGAAGCGACTTGCCCGCTTGGATACTGCCATAATTGCTCTCAGATATTTACTATACAAGTTGTATAGTTAAATATGCAGCCGCGGCTCCGTCAATTTGAGCATCGCCTCGTGAAGGAAAAGGTCGTCGCGATCATCCAGAGAAACCTGGGAATCGTTGACGGAGAGCCGTTATCAGGGCTGCGTCTGCCCGTGTGGAAACCATCTCAAGCGGTGAAAACCCGCGCCGCCACGCCAGCCAAAACGTGATTGCCAAAAGCACCCCGGTGATCGCCACGTTCGGCCACGAATTCAGCCCCCACTGCCCCCGCCACGCCAATTGCGCTGACGAAGAGAATGGTGCCAGATAGGGAATCGGCCATTGATAGCCATCCGGTCCGCGCGATCCCGCTATGTCTTCCAATAGGTGAAGATGACAACTCAACAGAGCAAGCCATGCGGTGCGCCACCGCTGCCTTGCAAGGGCAAACGACACGACAGCTACCACCAGCGCAAAGGCCAGCGTATGCAGGGAATGGTGATAGAGGGTGAACCACAACAAAGGGTGGGACGAATTCCGCGTGAGCAATTCAGGAATGATGCCCAGACCGTCAATGTCCGGCACAACGCACGCCAGCGCCATGATCGCGCGATCTTTCCTGTCCAGCTTTGCGAGGTTTGCGACCATCCAGCCCGTAAGGAAATGAGTAATAGGGCTCATGGGTCGCCGGTGTCAGATATCGATGAACACTTCCCCGTCCTCAACCTTGATCGGATACGTGTTCAACTTCTGATCAGGATGATTCGCCGCCACGCCCGTCTTCGGATCCCATTTCCAAGCGTGCCACGGGCAGACAATTTTTCCGTCTTCCACCATGCCCTGTCCCAGCGAGCCGCCCTGGTGCAGGCACTCGTTGTCCATGGCGCTGAGCTTGCCCCAGATGTTGGCAATGCAGATCATTTTTCCGTTGCAGGGAAAGTCTCGCGCTTCGTTGGTCGTGGGTAGATGGGCCTGGGAAATGATCCGGGTGAAGGCCATAGTTCAATTTCGAAAGGTTCTGCCGACCTTTCATCGCCGAGCTAGAAGCTATTAGCTATTTCGGCTGCAACGTCTGCGCGATCATGATCTGGCGCTTGAAATTCTCCACCATATTCGGATCAAGCCGCACCTCGGTGGGCTTCTTGGCCAGCGTCATCGTGTCAATCTTGTCCTGCAGCTTCAACAGCGCATAGAACAAATTTTCCGGCCGCGGCGGGCATCCGGTCACATAAACGTCTACTGGCACAATCTCCCCCACCGACGAGCAGGCGCCCATCGAGATCACCCATTTCGGGTCCGGCATCTGATCGTAAATGCGCTTGACCACCGGCGCCATCTTCAGCGTCACGGTGCCGGCCACGATCATCAGATCGCTCTGCCGCGGGCTGGGACGAAACACCTCCGACCCAAAGCGCGCGATATCAAACCGCGCCGTCGATGACGCGATCATCTCAATCGCACAACATGCCAGCCCAAACGTCATCGGCCAAACCGCCGATTTCCGCGCCCAGTTGAAGACGTAGTCCACCGTCGAAATCAGAAAATTTTTCTCAAACTTGTTTTGCAGCCAGCCGCTCATGCAGAACCCCTCGCAGTCGCCTACACAGGCAGGATAGGGAAGCTGAGAACCGCTGTCAAACGCGGGGAAGGAGGAACGCAGAACCGTCAACAAGGGAACCTTAAAGGTTCGCGCGGTGTCATTCGGACGTATGGAACCAACTACTGGCCTAGTCAGTGGTAACGAAGCAGGCCCAGAGTTGTTCACTGCATACCGGCGCAATGATCAGTCGTTGGTTTGGACCTGGTTGCCAATCTTGCTTGGATGGATTGCATCAGCAATCGTCGCGCTCGCTCTTTGCCCCGTCCCGCGATCCACGACCCTATCGGCTGCTGGGGCTCTGTTCCTTGCCGCCACTTACGTTCTTGCAACAGTCGGCATCGGTGCAGCCGTGTTTGCCGCATGCGCGATTACCATTGCCAAGCGCGAATTTGAAGTTTCGATCTGGCGGGTGTTGCCGTTCTTCTGCTGCGTGGTCGCTTGGATCACGCCGTTAGCTGCCTTTTATGCCCGGGATTCGTTGTGGGCTGTTTTGGCCGGATTCGTATTATCGATTCTCGTTTCCAGACTGATTTATCGCTACTATCCGGCGAGCCGCACCGCTGAGAGGCTCGCAACAAACACCGAGCCCCCAAGCATAGATCCTCACGCAACCCGGCGCATTGCGCTCACGTTTGCGGCCCTCTTACTGCAGTTCGGGGCGCTTTCCATCGTGGCGTCAATGTCGCATCCAGCGACCATTCTGATCAGCTGCGCGATTGTCGGGCTCTCTTTTGTTCACCAGTCGGCCAATCAGCCGCAATCGAACTTACGATTCCCCAAAGCACTACATCTCTCGATCATGTTGGGTTTAGCGATCATCCTGGTTGCAGGTAGTCTGACACCGTATCTGGAGTTCCCAACCGAGGACACAAGTGCAGATTCCGTTGCTTCCACCCGGTCTCCGACTCCAAAGCCGAGAAGGAGATCGTCAGAGCCAAGCCTTGTTCAATCCGCAAGGTCGTGGTTTCGGAGCTTCCTGCCCCACAACTCTCAATCAGGCTCTCAGAGCAAACGTTCCGGCGGAGCAACTGCAGATCGCCCGTACCCCGCTCTGCAAGCCCTATTCGGAGAAGGCAACACGGCGAGCGGATCAGAATCCAATCCGTGGAAGAAAGAATCAAACTCAAGAAAATCAACAGCACTCGTGGCGGGTGGTTCAGAGCCGGGAGTAATTCTGCGGCCCAAGGTGACGGCTCACATCACGATAGTGCCCCCGTCGCCGATGCGACGAGTATTTGACGCGAAGCCGAACTGGCGCACGACAGATCCCATCTCAATTCCGTTCTATGGCACGTACTGGATCTTCAAAACCTCTGATAAAACCCTGCCTGCCGGGGCGATAGATATGCCTGGCGACCCGGATTCGATCGTGTTCAAGACCACCGACTTCAGCCCAATTTCGATGGAGGCGCGCCAGAATTTCGGATCGCTAATCCAATTGTCGTGCTGCAGCGCAATTGAGCTCGTCATTTCCAACGGTGACCGCCGCCCAGGCACCGTCAGGGTGGAACTAATCTTGACGAACACCACACTGCCCGGCCAACCTAGCCAGTCAATCGGGTTCTTGCCCGTGAACTCGAGTCTCCACTGGATTCCAGCTGACGACAGACCCCCTGTCACAGAAGTGTTGAGTTTTCGGTTGCCGGCCCAATTGGCGATTCAGAGCTTCGATGCGGCGACGATCCGCTTCGAAATGCAATCTCCGCGCGAGCGTTTCAGCGCAAAGATCGCCGTTGAGAAGTTTCGTTTGATTCCCCGCCTCTTCTGACGGCCCTACCGTCTACCCGCCTCAACACTTCTTTCCGAAACTGTCCTCCCAGTGCCCTGTCCGATAAGCAGCAACCTAAGCAAGTCCCAACAAGAGAACTTCTCTTGACTGGTTCGCCGACCGCAACTTCCAAAGTGGTGGCCGACCGTCCGCTCGGAACGTCCTATCCGTATCCGCAATGTCCCTTCGATGAATACTCTTCCCGTTGTTTCACTTGACTTCATCGGCTGCCAATACTATTTTGGTCTAGGCCTTTAGCTGAAAGGCCTCCAGAAATGCAGAGGACGATCGTACCCGCATGACCAAACCGATACAGCGAGACCTTTTTCCAGGGGCGCTAGAGATGATGATTCTCCGAACGCTAAAGCGGCAGCCCATGCACGGATATGCGCTGGTCCAGCAAATTAAACGAAGCTCGAACGACGTGCTTCAGATCGAAGAAGGCTCCCTGTATCCAGCTCTCCAACGCCTTCTCAAGGAGGGTTTTGTGAAGGCGGAATGGGGTATCTCTTCTACCAACCGCCGCGTTCGAATCTACAAGTTAACGGCGGCTGGTGGGAAGCATCTGGAGCGTGAGGTATCGAGCTTTGAGCGAATGCTTAAGGGCATTACGCAAGTTCTAGCGCCGGGTGAATTATGAATTGGCTCAGGCAATTGTTTTCGCGGGGGCGGCTGAACCGTGAGTTGTCGGAAGAGATTCAGGCGCATCTCGACGAGAAGGTTGAAGAATTGGTTGCAGACGGAATGTCCAGAGACGAAGCGATGCGGTCGGCACGGCGGGAGTTTGGCAATGTGGGACTCATCGAGGAAGACTGTCGCGAAGTTTGGGCATGGCCGTCCGTGGAAGATGTTTTCTTTGACATCCGTTATGCGCTACGCTCGCTGACCCACAGTCCGGTGTTTGCTGTCGTCGCGTTGTTGACCATTGCGATTGGAGTCGCAGCGAACGCAGCGGTCTTCAGCGTCGTAAACAGCGTCCTGCTGAAGCCGTTGAATTACTCGAACCCCGAGGAGTTGGTGGCGCTGCATCAGGTCGCTCCGGGCGCAGAAGGACTTGCGGATTTTGAGAACGGTCTTCTTCTCTCGCCGTCGATGTATTTCACATACGCCGACCACAACCAGACATTTCAATCGTTAGGCGTCTGGATCACTGGTACAGCTAACGTCACGGGCATGGCGGAGCCCGAACAGGTGCGGACGGTTTCTGTAAGCGATGGCGTGCTCCAGACACTTGGTGTGCCCCCTGCAGTCGGGCGTTGGTTCTCGCAGGTGGATCAGGTACCGAACGGTCCGGTAAGGGTAATGCTGAGCTACGGGTATTGGCAAAGGCGTTTCGGTGGAGACCGGACGGTCATTGGACGAAACATCACGGTTGATTCGCAGCCCAGGGAAATCGTTGGCGTAATGCCGCAAGGATTTCGATTTGTAGATGCGGACTTTGATTTGACCACTCCACTCGCGTTCAACCGGGGCAAGGTGATCCTCGCTGGCTTCGGTTTCCACGGAATCGCCCGGCTCAAGCCCGGAGCGACCATTGCGGAAGCGAATGCGGACCTGACCCGATTGCTGCCGATATGGATGGACTCCTGGTCGAACGGCCCCGGATCGAACCCACATATTTACGAAGAGTGGAGAATTACTCCGATGATTCGCCCTTTGAAACAGCAGGTGATCGGCAACGTGGGCGAACTGTTGTGGGTGGTCATGGGGACGATTGGGTTGGTAATGCTCATTGCTTGCGCGAATGTCACGAATTTATTGCTGGTGAGGGTAGAAACTCGCCAGCAGGAATTGGCGGTGCGCACTGCACTCGGCGCAGGTCGAACGCGAATCGTTCGAGGAATTCTGGTTGAAAGCGTAATGCTCGGCATCATTGGTGGAGTGGTGGGCGCTGGCTTAGCGTATGCGGGCGTGCGCTTTCTCGTCGTGATAGGACCATCGAATCTGCCTCGCTTAAACGAAATCGCGATCGATGCGCGAACGCTGGGGTTCACTTTTATTCTTTCGGTGCTGTCCGGTTTGTTGTTTGGATTGATTCCGGCTCTGAAATATGCCGGTCCGGGCAATATTTCATCTCTCCAAAGCGCGGGGCGGACGATCAGCGTGAGCCGTGAGCGGCATCGGGCGCGGAATTTGCTGGTGGTTGGTCAGGTTGCGATGGCGCTCGTGCTTTTGATGAGCGCTGGCCTGATGATTCGCACATTCGCAGCGTTGCGAAAGGTCGATCCGGGGTTCGCCGATCCACAGCACTTGCAGGCGATGCGAATTTCGATTCCCGACTCGCTCATTGCCGACCCCGAGCGCGTAACGCGCACACAAAATGCAATCCTCGACAACTTGGCAGCGATTCAAGGAGTGAGGTCCGTTGGATTCATAAGCGAGATGCCGATGGAAGGCTTCGATTCGGACTGGGATGAGATTTTTGTTGAAGACAAGGTCTACCCGGACAACACCATACCGCCATTGCGGCTGTACAAGCATATCTCGCCCGGTTTGTTGCACGCGGCCGGCACAAGATTGGTTGCAGGACGCGAAATGACGTGGAGTGAAGTCTACGGACTCCGACCGGTAGTGATGGTTTCCGAGAATCTGGCGCGCGAAATGTGGGGGACACCGTCGGCAGCCATCGGGAAGCGCCTCCGCGAGTTTCCAAAGATGCCGTGGCACGAGGTGGTCGGCGTGATCCAAGACGTACCCGAGAAGGGCGTACAGGAGAAGGCACCCGAAATCATCTACTGGGCTCCGTTAGTACGGAATCGTTTCGATCCGGCGACACGCACGGTGACATTCGTGATACGAAGCCAACGAGCCGGCACTGAGAGTTTCCTTAACGAACTTCGTGCCGCCGTACAGTCTGTGAATTCGGATCTGCCGCTGGCGTCCGTGAGGACAATGCAGGAGGTTTACGACAAATCGGTAGCCCAGACTTCCTTCACGTTGGTAATGCTTGGAATTGCGGGAACAATGGCCCTCACGCTGGGAATCATCGGTATCTATGGCGTGATGTCTTACACGGTATCGCAACGCAAGCGCGAAATTGGTATTCGTTTGGCGCTCGGAGCGCAGGGCGGAGACGTGCTGAAGATTGTTCTGAGGCAGGGTACGAAGTTGGCGCTGGTGGGCGTCGTCATCGGAATCGCTGCTGCCTTTGCATTGACCCGGCTGATGACCAATCTGCTGTTTGGCGTTACAGCGCACGACCCGCTGACGTTCGTTGCGGTTGCTGCCCTGCTCATACTGGTCGCGGTCTTGGCGTGCTACATCCCCGCTCGCCGTGCAACACTCGTCGATCCCATTGTGGCGCTTCGCTACGAATAAGCCCCCTTATTGTGAGGGGAGAGCGCGCCTTCTAGATCATCGGCTTCATATCGTGCCATCAAACACTCCACTTGCTTCATTCCGCCGCTGCCTGTTTCTGTATCACGGGCAAACAGCAAGCGTTTCTAGAGTTAATACGCCGCCGTCCTTCCTCGCCCCTACCGTTCCACTCGCCGCAGCACCACAGGAATACTCGACGGCACCTCCCATGTCACATCAATGGACGGATCGGACCCGTCCGGCGCTGGCCCGATTGCGGGACGTCCCGGCTCCTCCTTCGGAGGCTTCGGCGACTCCCACGGCAAATTGACAGACCGCTGCAATTCGATGCGATCTTCCTTGACCGCACCCTTGAAGTCGCTGCTTCCGGATTTGAACGCTACCCGATCACCGTCGACAGTCCCTTCCACAATCGGCGCGGGGACGTCGTCGCCCCCGAAAAATCCGGCGGCCCCTTCGACGGTTCCGGTCAGCTTGCTGCCCTCTTGCCGCAAGGTGAACACGGCGTTGATACCGATCAGCATGGAAATGAAGTCGTTCGCTGGGCCGCTGGTCGGCAGCACCGGTCTCCACAACCCAGTGACTCCCGCGCCGGATGGCACCTCGCGCTCCCACACCGCCACTTGCGGCCGCAGCTTCACCGCTTTGGCTGCAATCCTCGCGGAAGCCGATGCAAGTCCAGGCGACGTCGCCTCCACCGTAATATTTCCGCCCGTCTTCAACGACTGCACGAGCCCCATGCAGAAGCCGGAGAATGCTTTTCGCGACGTTCCTTTATCGGAGGCATGGTCGGTCGGGTCGCCGTTGCCGACGCCAATCAACTTCCCTGCGCCAGACACTCGGAACGTGACCTCATTGTCGGTGATGGGAACGGTGCGCCCCTGCGCATCCTGCACCTCGACGGCGAACATGGTCACGTCCTCGCCGTCGGCGGAGACTCCCTCGCGATTCGCGCGCAGCACCAATTTGGCTGCCGCACCCGTCGTCTCGCGCTTGGCCGTCATCACCAGTTTCCCGTCTTTCCAGCCACGAGCCTCGATGGACCCCGCCGCGTACTTCACGACCCACGCCACGTGCGAATCTTTCTTGATATCTTTCGCGCCAAGGCTCTTGCCGTTCACAAACAACTCGACGCGATCCAGGTTCGAGTAAGCCCAAACTGCGATCTCCTTGCCCTCCATCCCCGGCCAGTTCCAGTGCGGAAAGATGTGCAGCACCGGTTTCTCGGTCCACCATGACTGGTAGTAGTAGAAGGAATCCTTGGGAAACCCGCAGGTGTCGATGATGCCGTATTGCGAACTGATGTTGGGCCACGTGTACGGGGACGGCTCGCCACGATAATCGAAACCCGTCCACACGAATCCGCCCGAGAGCCACGGCCTTGCATTGCAGAAACGCCACCACCCTTCAGCCGATGCGCGCCCTGTAGTCGTGTAAGGATCGTACGAACTCACGAATCCCTTAGCGCGATCGGTGACGTAGATGCCACGCGTTCCCACAGCGCTCACCGTTTCCGTTCCCATCACGGGCTTGTCCGGATGCTTCTTGTGAAATTCTTCCGCTTGCGGGTCCATGTAGTTGTAACCAGCCACATCGCACATCTCCAGCCCGCCCGTTCCAATGGCCCCCGCGGGAGCGATGGAAACCGGCCGTGACCCATCGTGCTCCTTCGCCACCGCTTTCATAGCGCTCAGGATGAGTCCGCCCCGCGCCGTGTTCGCCTGCCCTTCTTCGTTTCCCATCGACCACATAAAGACGCTGGGATGATTGCGATCGCGCCGGACCAGGTTCTCAAACTGGCTGAGCCCTTCCGGATTCGACGACATCATGCGTGTCTCGTCAAAAATCAACATGCCCATCTGGTCGCACGCGTCCAGCAACTCCGGGGTGGGCGGATTGTGCGATGTGCGAATCGAGTTGCAACCCATCTCCTGCAACTTGCCGACGCGGTAATACTGCACAGCATCCGGCAACGCAGCTCCCAGCCCAGCGTGGTCCTGGTGGTTGCACGTGCCCTTCAGCTTGACGGCCTTTCCATTCAGCAGCAGGCCTTTCTCTGCATCAAACTCTGCCGTCCGAATACCGAATGGGGTCTCATAGCGATCCACCACTTGCCCGTCCGCTTGAACTTCGGTGACCAGTTTGTACAGATGTCTCTCTTCGAGCGACCACAACGACGGTCGTTTCACCACGATCTCCTGCCGATAACTCTGATCGTCTCCGGCAGAAATCGATGCAGCCGGCGAAGTGTCCTTTCCCACCGCCTGCCCCGAGGGATCGAGAACCGTCGAGTTGACGCGCGCGTTGCGGCTTGCAGCTCCGTCGTTACTCACCTCGGTAAGGATGGAGAGGGAAGCTTCGCCAGCCCGCACTTCCGACTTCACGAACGTGCCCCACTTTTTCACGTGTAGCCGGTTGGTTTTAACCAGCCAAACATGCCGGTAAATGCCTGCGCCCTCATAGAACCAGCCATCGCTCTCGGTAGCATCGACGCGCACCAGTAGTACGTTGCGCTGCCCGATATACGCGAAATCCGTGACATCAAAGCTGAATGGATCGTAGCCGCCGCTATGCCGCCCAATGTAGAAGCCGTTCAAAACCACCATGGTTTCGCGGTAAGCGCCGTCGAATTCAATAGTGATCCGTTTGCCCGCGTCCTCCGCGGAGATGTCGAAGACACGCCGGTACCACCCGACGCTAGTACCCGGATACTTGCGTCCCAGCGGGTAAAAGCCTTTGTTCAATAAGTCCGGATCGTTCTGGAAGGGCAACTCCACGGCCCAGTCGTGCGGCAGGTCGAGGCTTTTCCACTCGCTGTCGTCGTAAGCGATGGAGCAGGCTGGCATGAAATTCCCGGTCTTCTGAAAATTGCCGACCGCCGGACCGCCAAATCCGAAGTCCTTGTTCGGATCATCCGCGTGCCCAAAGTGAAAGCGCCACCCGAAGTCGAGCAGCAACCGCTCGCGCCCCGCGCCCGGGCCCGCTGAGGCGAGAGCATTGTCATCCACGAGGGCATCGGATTCAGGCCGCGCTGCGTTGTTCGCGAGATCGAATGGAATCTGTTTAGCGGCGGCAACCGCTGCAGGCGCCAGCAGTCCGGCCTTAAGTACGTCGCGGCGGGTAGGCATGTTTCCTCCGGGTGAGAGCTTTGAAGATGGAAACTCTGATACCGACTCAGGCTTTGATTAGAGATGAAAGCGAGCGAAGTATACGCTCCACCCTTCGCG
>QIAL01000728.1 GCA_003225535.1 Acidobacteriota bacterium
CAGCTCCTTGTATTCCGGCGCCGCGCACTTCTCGATCACCAACTTCGCCCGTTCCTTAGGGGAAAGCCCGCGCAGATCCGCCAGGCCTTGTTCCGTCACCAGCACCTGCGTGTCGTGCTCCGTATGATCCACGTGCGAGACCATCGGCACGATGGTCGAAATCGTCCCCTTCTTCGCCGACGAAGGCGCCATGAAGATCGACAAATACCCGTTGCGCGCAAAGTCGCCCGATCCGCCAATCCCGTTCTGAATGCGAGATCCCATCACATGCGTCGAGTTGACGTTGCCATAAATGTCGGCTTCGATCATTCCGTTCATCGCAATCACACCGAGCCGCCGGATGATCCCCGGATTATTCGAGATATCCTGAGGACGCAACACGATTCGCTCACGATACGAAGCCATATCCGCATTCACTTCGTTCAACATCTCCGGACTGAGCGAGAACGCCGTCGCCGACGCAGATGTAAGCTTGCCGGATTTCAGCAGCCGGATCATCCCATCCTGAATTACTTCGGTATAACCGGATCATCCCATCCTGAATTTCTTCGGTATAAGAAGTGAGCCCCTCAAACGGACCTTCCTCCAGCCCAAACAACACGGCGTTCGCGATGTTCCCCACGCCCGATTGCAGCGGCAGCAGATTCTCCGGCATCCGCCCCTTCTTCACTTCCCAGCTCAGAAATTCCAGAATGTGTCCCGCGATCCGCTTCGAAGCCTCATCTGGAGCCTTGAACGCGCTGTTCCGATCCGGGGAATCCGTGAGCACGATCCCCACAATCTTCTCCGCAGGAATGTTCAGATAGGGCGAACCAATCCGTTGTCCCGGTTTCACCAGCGGAATCGGCTTACGATTTGGTGGTGGTTCCAGCCCGTAGTAAGCGCAATCGATCCACGTCTTGTTATTCCCGAGCGAGGAACTGGGCACGACACGCCCGTCCTCCAGGATCGCCGTCACCTCAATGAGCGCGACATCCAGCTTTCCCAAAAATCCATACTCCACAAACTGAGCCACATGGCTCAGATGGATATCCATGTAGTCCATCTCGCCCGCATTGATCCGCTTGCGAGTCTCCGGATCCGACTGATACGGCAGCCGCAGGTGAATGCCTCCAGCCATCGCCAGCGCTCCATCCAGCTCGGGTCCAGTCGACGCCCCGGTAAACACGCTCACCTGAAACTTCTCTCCCCGAAAATGCGCGTCGGCAATGCGGTGCGCCAGTTCTATCGGCACGGCCTTGGGATATCCCGACCCGGTGAACCCGCTCATCCCAATCTGGTCGCCGGATTGAATCAGCCCCGCCGCGGTCTCGGCGCTCATGATCTTCCGCTCCAGCTTCGAGGCTAAAACGCGTGTTGCAGGCGAAGTAATAGACATAGAAAGCCCTCACAAATAGGAAAAGATTCTCTTCCACGGTATTTGCGGGACTCCGATTAATCTGTGATTTCAATCACAGTGAGGTGTGGCACTTGCACCGACACGAGTTAGCCGAAAGCCGGCCCACGGTACAGGAGATCGATGAGCAGGATGGGCCGCCGCCTGCCACTTCTCAACAATGCGGTAGTGTAGGGGCGGACGCCTTCGTCCGCCCCGCGCCCTGAGCAAAGCGAAAGGGCGCGTGTGCCCGCGGATTGTCCCACCGCTCGCTGTCTTTGCGAGAATGGAACTTCGACCGAGCCAAGGGGAACGGCGTCCTCGTTGAAGCCTTTTCCGCAGAAGTCACTAAAGAGTCCTTTCCCCAAAGAGTTTGTCCTGCCATAATCCCGCCATGCTCTCCACGTTCGTCGCCGACGCGAAGTTCGCCTTCCGCCAACTCCGCCGCAGCCCCGGATTCGCCGTGTCGACGATCATCACTCTGGCTTTCGGAATAGGAGCTACCACAGCCATCTTCACCCTGGTCGACGGAATTCTCCTGCGCCCCCTGCCGTTTCCCGATCACGAACGCCTGGTCGCGATCAACACCATCGAGTTTTCCCCTGGCACGCCCACTGACAAACTCGACGCCGGCTGGGCCCTCGAGACTTCCTATCCCAACTTCTTCGACTGGCAGCGTCAGAACCACACCTTCGAGTCCATCGCCTCCTACCAGGAAATGGCGCGGCTCTTCGCCAAGTCGAATGGCGAAGGCGCACAAGTCATCGACTGTGGACGCGTCTCTGCGAATCTCTTTTCGACGCTTGGCGTCAGCCCTGAACTGGGACGCACGTTTAGCCCGGACGAAGAGCAGCCCGGCCATCGGGTCGTGATCTTGAGCCACGAATTGTGGGTCTCTCTGTTCGCTGCGTCGCCCGACGCCATCGGTCAAATGGTGAGAGTTAGCGACGAGCCCTCCACCGTTGTCGGAGTCATGCCCGCGGGCTTTCACTACCCCGTGAACCAGCCGGCCTCTTTTTGGGCGACGTACGCTGCCAACACCGAGGGCCATTTCCCGCTGACTTCCAGGCGAGAGTCCGACGATCTGCAAATCGTCGGACGTCTCAGGCCCGACGTCAGCATCGAGCAGGCACGTGCCGACCTCAATACCATCCAGCGCCAGCTCGCGCAGCAGTATCCCGAAAACCGCAACCGTCCCGCTCTCTTGATTCAACCCCTGCTGCAGCAGCAAGTCGGCGATAGTCGCACTGTCCTATTGCTTTTGCTCGCGTCGGTCGGCGTCGTTCTCCTGATTGGTTGCGCCAACGTGGCTGGATTACTGCTGGCCCGCGCCACTTCGCGGAA
>QIAL01000729.1 GCA_003225535.1 Acidobacteriota bacterium
GAGCAAGGAGTCAAGCACGTTTTTCTGGTTGTAGGTGGGGGGGCAATGCACTTGAATAGCTCTCTTGCCACAGAGAAGAGATTAATTCCGATATGTAATTTGCACGAACAGGCCAGCGCGATTGCCGCAGAGAATTACTCCAAGGCAACAAACAACCTGGGTGTCTGTATGGTCACCACAGGTCCAGGCGGCACCAACGCCATCACTGGTGTGGCGGGAGCATGGCTGGACTCGACCCCGGCGCTGTACATATCTGGCCAAGTGAAACGACCTGACCGTGCCTTCGATGCAGATAACAAGCCACTCGGCGTACGGCAGGTTGGAGTTCAGGAGGTCGACATTGTTTCTATTGTCGCACCTATCACCAAGTATGCAGCAACTGTCCTTGAACCAAATGAAATCCGATATCAACTGGAGAAAGCTGTCTACTTAGCGCGCTCAGGACGTCCAGGACCAGTTTGGATCGATATCCCACTCGATGTGCAAGCATCTCCGATCGATGATCCTGCTACGCTTCGTGGGTTCGACCCTTTGGAACTCAGCTCCGGAGATTCAAGCCGGTTGACCGCGGCGGAGCTTGATGAAAGAGTCGGAGCGCTTATTGCGGACCTAAACCGGGCAGAGCGACCCATAGTTCTGATCGGTAATGGCGTTCGGCTGTCGCGAGCAGAAGCCGAGATGGAACGGCTTCTTCGCAGTCTTGACGTGCCAGTGGAAGTTACTTGGCTAGCGGTTGACCTCGTGCCCGACGACCATCCTTTGTGCGTCGGCAGGCCCGGCACACTCGCTCAGCGCGGGGCAAATTTCGCCGTGCAGAACTGTGATTTCCTGCTCGCCATTGGCTGCCGCCTGGACCGCGTAGTCACTGGTTATGCTCCTGAGCGCTTTGCGCGCAATGCTTGCAAGGTGATGGTCGATATCGATCCCGCGGAATTACAGAAGATGGATGGCACAGTCCGCTATCCGCTCTGCGCCGATGCGGGCGACTTTATGCGAGCAATGCTGGCTCGAACCGGCGACATTCAAAAAAGGAATCGGACCGCGTGGAAACAACGCTGTGCAGAATGGCGGAAGCGTTACCCGCTAGTACTTCCCGAACATAAATCGCCCGAAGGTCGCGTAAGCGTCTACAATTTCGCCGACGTAATGTCGGAGATTCTCAAAGAAGGAGACTTCTGTATCTGCGGCAGTTCGGGAACTGGTATTGAGCTCTTTCTGTTAGCCTTCCGTACGAAAAGCAAACAGCGCATTTTCCATACCACGGCGCTTGGTGCAATGGGATTCGGAATTCCTGCATCGATCGGGGCAGGCCTTTTGGGCTTCGCCGACGGCTCGAAGCGCAACGTTGTCTGCGTGGACGGGGATGGAGGGTTTCAGTTCAATATTCAGGAACTGGAGACGATTAGGCGCCTGAAATTGCCAGTAAGGTTTTTCGTTCTGAATAATGAAGGGTATGGGTCCATCCGCGCATCCCAGAAGGCCTTTTTCGGCGCTTGCATGATCGGCTGTGACGCCGCGACTGGTCAGACTCTTCCGGATGTGCGCGACGTAGCGGAGGCCTACGGCATTGCTACCGACGTGATCACCACGCAGCGCAATCTCAAAGAAGACATGAGTCGCGTTCTGGCGACGCCCGGTCCAGTCGTCTGTGACGTTCATGTTGTGCTCGATGAAGTTCGTCAACCACGTCTTTCTTCTGTTCAACGTCCCGACGGCTCGTTTGTATCGAAGCCGCTGGAGGATCTGTGGCCTTTTCTCGATCGGGAGGAGTTCAGGGCCAACATGCTCATCGAAACGATCGAAGATTAGGTTCGTTACATGCCTTTTTTCGCCATCATGCAAGGTCGACTGGTTCCCCCGGAAGACAGCCGATTTCAGTCGTTTCCACGCGAGCGGTGGCGCGACGAGTTTGCACTGGCAGCAGAGGCCGGTCTGAACGGAATTGAGTGGATCTTCGATTTGTACGGCGAGGACAGTAACCCTATCTGCAGCGATGCCGGAGTGGCGGCGATGCGTGCTCTATCGCAACAGACTGGCATCCAGGTGCGCTCGCTATGCGCTGACTACTTTATGGATCGGCCACTCCTGCGCATTTCGGAAATCGAGCGAAACCAACAAGTTCAGAAGTTGGAGTGGCTGCTTTCGCGCTGTAAGTTGCTGGACATTCGCCGAATCGTGATTCCGTTTGTTGATAACTCTCGCATCGAGAACCACGACGAAGAAGCCACCGTAATTTCGGTCCTGCAGACGATTTTACCCGCGGCCGAAACCCACAAAATCGAGATTCACCTTGAAACGTCACTCGCTCCTGAAGCTTTTGCGGGTCTCTTGGATCAGTGTTCGCATCCCCTGGTGCGTGCCAATTATGACTCTGGAAATAGTGCAGCCCTGGGGTACAAGGTTGCGGACGAGTTCGCGGCTTATGGCCATC
>QIAL01000730.1 GCA_003225535.1 Acidobacteriota bacterium
TCGGACGGGCGATGGGTCGAAATTGTCTCGATCAACAAGGAGCTCGGTAATGACTTCTTTCGACCGGAAAGCTTGCGGTTCGACGCGCGTCCGTTTATGTATGACCCTCTAGCTGCTGTCACAAAGGTTGGCTCAAACTGGCAGTTGGAGGTCGAAGGTGCCGACAAGCCAAACAAGGTGCTTGTCTACCTGGATGGCAACTTCAAACTAATAAAAGTTGTTAGATTGCCTGCTGCATCCAGACCTACGGCGCGCTAGTGTGTAAATCCGTAATCCAGAAACCGTCTGTTCAGATTGGTCTTGTCCGGTTTGCGCTGCCAGACTTGGGGTCTGGTAGCGCGGAGTTTGTGTCCAGCCTCATGGTTTTCTCCGTGGTTCAGAGTAGAAAGATACGAGCCGAAGGCTTATGGTTTTACATAAGACGATCTGTTATGGCGAATCGATGAACAGCTTCGAGGGCCCAGTGCCACGGCTCGTATATAAACCCCTCCGCATTGTCCCTGGGATCTTGAAGTAGGAGAAAGTGGAAGAATTTTGCGGCAACAGCACAAGCAAACTTGCCCTCATTGCCAAAACGGAAATACTCATCTTTGGTCATGACCCCTCCCACTGGTACCCATAGGAACTCTCCAGAGCTCGGCGCATAGTATGCGACTGCACTGGTGTACATCTCAGTGTTGTTCCTCATCCAGCGAAAGGAGCGGAATTGAAATTCATACTTTTCCCCGGTTGCAAGATGTGACTCGCAGCTCTGCTCTTTCTCCTTCAAGAAAGTCGCCTTTTGCCTCGGTGTAGGTTGGCCGAGCAGAGGAACACAGCCGCCGAAAAAAGCGAGCAGGGCGACAGCGTGGACACCCAACGACTTGGGCAACGGCCATCTCCGTTTGCATTCCCTATATCGGGAAAACAGTCTCATAAACACGATGTTAGAACGAGAACGGACGAATTTCTTGCGCGTGTTGGTCATTATGGGTCCCGATTTCTCGCCTTACCGGAAACTTGAAAAATCCAGTTCTCCGGTAACTGCGTTTACCAGGCACTAGACCGTAACGGCGTTGCTAGAAACGGTGAAATGAGATAGTAATTGGTCCGCAGCGGCGCGCTCTGCGCTGTGACCTAGCCTGCAGATTACGGGGACAAGTCAACAGCCGTAGGAAACTTTTAGACTCGTGCAACTATTTTGCACGCGGCGTGTTCCTATGCAGGAACAGAATTGGAGCAGCAACTGTTGTCATCAATTCGTATTCTCGCAGCTGATGATTATGAGGGCTGGCGGCACCAAGTCCGTTCGCTGCTTCAGGCGCGGCCAGGAATGCGAGTCATCGCTGAGGCGTCGGATGGACCCGAAGCCATTCAGAAGGCCGAAGAACTGAAACCGGACTTAGTTGTGCTGGATATCGGCCTCCCAACACTGAATGGAATCGAAGCCGTCCGGCGGATACAAGAACTCTCCCCTGGCTCCAAAATCGTCTTCCTAAGTCAGAACAATGATCTCGACGTCGTGCGGGCAGCTTTGAGCACGGGCGTTCTTGGTTACGTTCTAAAGACAGACGCCCGAGGCGAACTATTGCCTGCCGTGGACGCAGTTCTTCGGGGGAAGCAATTTGTCAGCAGCAGCATAAAAGGCTTCACCGACGCCTCAGAGGAGAAAGCCGCTCACCGCCATGAGGTTCTGTTCTATTCTGATGACACGATTTTTCTAGAGAGATTCACTCGCTTTATTGTTGCTGCTCTGAAGGCCGGTAACCCAGCTTTTGTGATCGCTACGAAGTCACATCGGGATAGTCTTCTTCAAAAACTAAAGATAGAGCGCGTGGATGTAGATATCGCCATTCAACGAGGGACTTACATTTCGCTGGATGCTGCAGACACGCTCTCCTCAATTATGGTGAATGGTTTGCCTGACTCGGCCCGGTTTTTCGAGGGTGTCAGCGGCTTGATCGAGGCGGCCTGCAAAGTAGCGAAGGCACGTCATCCCCGCGTTGCTTTTTGCGGTGAGCGCGTAGGTCTCTTGTGGGCGGAGGGTATGACGGATGCAGCGATCCGGCTCGAACAACTTTGCAACGATCTAGGCAAATCACGCGAAGTAGACATCCTGTGCGCGTATCCGTTGAGCAGCTTTCGCGGTGAGGAAGACGAACAGCAGTTCAGGCGCATCTGCAAAGAACACTCGGCCGTTCATTCTCAGTGAGATTGTAAGACTCAATTGTAGGTTCAACCTGAAGGATGAGCGCCGCCTTTCGCAAGGACGCGCAGTTTAGCTTCCGGCACAGCGAATTCCGCGGTGCCACA
>QIAL01000534.1 GCA_003225535.1 Acidobacteriota bacterium
ATCAACTTTGGCGAATATCCCGAACTCGCGGCCAAAGGAATGAAGAACACTGGATCGGAAAACTACGGCGGCCCTATCGTCACGGCGGGAGGACTGCTCTTCATCGCCGCAACCAACTACGACAAGAAATTCCACGCGTTCGATAAGTCCACGGGAGAGTTCCTCTGGGAGACCACCCTGCCCTTCGCAGGGAATGCCACTCCGATCACTTACGCCGTGAACGGCCGACAATTCATCGTGATTGCTGCTGGTGGTGGAAAAGACCCAAAATCGGGATCCGGCGGGGTTTACGTGGCCTTCGCGCTCCCGCAAGAGGGCAAACATTGATGAGATCGAAACCTGCGTATTTCGCCCTGATAATCACAGTCGTAACTCTCGCCTCCGCCCAGGATTCGAAATTTCCTCCCGCCGAACAGCAGCTTCCCGTGCCGGAATGCTTGACCATGCGAGGCTTATGGGAAGGCGGCTCAAAGGCGTGCACACAGAATGAGCACGAAGCTTGGCTGGCTGACATTACACATTGGCGCAACGAGCGTCGCATCCGAATCGGCTACAACGGGTCCCGCTACAATCTTCCCGCGCTGCAATGGACCCAGTCCTCATTCATTCAGCCACAAATGATGGTGCACGACCGTTACTTCTATGACCCGATCGCGGGCAAGTACACCGTGGACCGTTATATCGAAGATCTCCAGAAGCGATACGGCGGGATCGACGCGGTGCTGATCTGGCCTACCTACCCGAACATGGGCATCGATAACCGCAACCAGCACGACATGATTCGCAGTATGCCCGGCGGCGTTAGCGGCGTGAAACAGATGATCGCCGATTTCCATCGTCGAGGCGTGCGCGTTCTTTTTCCGATGATGATGTGGGATCAGGGAACGCGCGATCCAGGAATGCCGTGGCCCTACGCTATTGCAACTCTGATGGCCGAGATCAGCGCGGATGGCATCAACGGCGACACGCAGGACGGCGTCCCACTGGCATTCACACTTGCCGCGGACGAGGCTGGTCACCCGCTTGCCTTTGAGCCGGAGGGCGGGCCTTCCGATGAAGCGCTCGCCTGGAATGTCATGACATGGGGGCAATATCAATTTCCGTTTACACCTCTGGTCGACAAATACAAATGGCTTGAGCCCCGCCATATGGTCAATATCTCCGATCGCTGGAAGCGCGACAAAACGGACGATCTGCAGTTCGCTTTCTTCAACGGCGTCGGGTGGGAGAGTTGGGAGAACATCTGGGGTATTTGGAACGGAATCACTCCGCGTGATGCCGAAGCGACCCGCCGCATCGCCACCATCGAGCGTGCGATCTCGCCTTTCCTCGTGAGCCGTGATTGGGAGCCCATGACTCCGATGCTTCGTTACGGTGTCTATGCCAGCCGCTGGTCCATGGGCGAGCAATCCGTTTGGACGATTGTGAATCGCAACGAATACGCGGTCGAAGGGGATCAAATCGAGATTCGCGCCACGCCTGGCATCCGCTACTTCGATCTATACCACGGAGTAGAGCTGAATCCCGAAACCCGGCCCGGTGGAAGAGCTGTGCTCACCTTCCCCATTGAGGCGAAGGGATACGGCGCGGTGCTGGCCACGAACACGGCGCCCGATCAAAAGATCGTCTCTTTGATGTCGACCATGAAAAGCGTCACAGCCACTCCCCTCTCGACCTACTCACACGAATGGAAAGTCTTGCCTCAGCAAATTGTTCCCATTCAGGCGACTAAGGCGGCGACCACCATTCCTGTCGGGATGATCAAAATCCCCGAAGCAGATTTTACCTTTCGCGTATCTGGAATCGAGATCGAAGGCTTCAATGACGATGGTGTAGACGTTCAGTATTCCTGGGAGGACTCTCCCCGGCGTTTCCATGAACACACGATCCATGTGAATTCGTTTTATATCGACAAGTTCCCGGTCACGAATGCCGACTTCAAGAAGTTCCTGGACGCCATTCACTATCACCCGAAAGATGATCTTAATTTCCTTCGCGATTGGAAAGATGGACTTTATCCGAGCGGATGGGAAAACAAGCCGGTCACTTGGGTTTCTCAGGAAGACGCGCGAGCCTACGCCGCGTGGGCAGGAAAGCGACTGCCTCACGAATGGGAGTGGCAATATGCCGCTCAGGGACCAGAATCGCGCCTTTATCCGTGGGGCAATGAATGGCAGCCGGCAGCGGTGCCCGTTCCCAATCGATCCCGCAACATGCGCGGCCCCGATGCTGTCGACGCTCACTCCGAAGGCGCAAGTCCGTTTGGCGTGATGGATCTTGTCGGCAACGTCTGGCAATGGACCGAAGAGTTCGTCGATGAACACACCCGCGCTGCGATCGTCCGCGGCGGAAGCTACTATCAGCCGCAAGGCTCAATCTGGTACTTCCCGCAAGCCTACAAACTGAACGAGCACGGAAAGCTTCTGCTCATGTCCCCAAGTATGGATCGCTCGGCTGCTCTCGGTTTCCGCTGTGTCGCAGACGCGCGGTGAGCACCTGCCCGTTCGACCTCATCGTCTGGCAAGCTCTCCGTAACGCAGCCTCGTGGGTGCCGGTCAAGTTTGTTTCATGAATAGCATCGCAATTCAGGAGGACCTAAACCTCAAATTCGCGCAATCCGAAGACGCAGATTCCCCAGGTGTGTCTTCTCCAGTCGCAGCACGCCCTTACTGTTCGTCCGCAAGCGGAGCATGTCGGCTAGAACTCCGGGCAACACCGCGGTGGGTGAGTTCGAAACGTTCGGGCCGGTGAAACCAAGCTCGTAAACTGTATCCGGCAGCAGGCCAGACACGATGAGCGAATCGCACGCCAGATCCGGCAAAGAGACTTCCCCTCCCTGAGAAGCAGTATCCGATGTACTGAACAATACAAAAGGACCGGCCTCTGCGGCGGCGCCGAGAAAATTAACTCCGTCGATCAGCTCGTTGCGCTTTTTGCCAGTGGCGCCAAGATTGCCAATCTCGAAAACGTGAAGAAAGAAATCTTCCGCGGCGGGGATTGATGGCGACACTTCGATGCGCCAAAAGCCCGGCACCACATTTTTCCGGTTCGAAGGGGAAATCTTGGAGAAGTCGTCGCCCCAAAAAGTCTTCCACATGTGCTGGAGTTTTGGGTCTCGCGGCAACGGTCCGCCCTCCTGCGGCTCCAAGGGCCAATTCTCGCCGCTTCCCCAGGGACCGCCGTGGTCATCGCCTGGCGTGTAGAAATCATGACCCGGACCGCCGCGGCGGGTGACCACCCGCTCACGCGGCAGTAGACAATGCACCGACAATTCTCCCGAACGCTCCCGGAAGCAAAAAGTCGAAGCGTTCTTGAATTCTTTCGCTCCCGCTGCTCCCGATGCTGCGTCTTGGTCTACGCTCGGCTCGTTGACGCCATGCAGCAGCCACGCCTTCTTGAAAGACGGGTGCGCGCTGACGACCCGATCGAAGACGAACAGCGTATCCTGCGCAGGTGCGTAGAGAACTTCGCGTGTAAATTTCTTTAGCTTCTCGATCGAATATGCGTTGCTGGCATCACCCATCGCGTAGTGGTATTGGCCGGGCACATAATCCACTGCGCGCATCGAGCCAAGATTCCACAAATCGCGAGTACTCTGGAAGTCTGCAGGGCTGCGGATCGTGTTCCAGAAGCGGGAGGAGTCCATGCGCTGCCCGCCGTCATTCGCCGCCGCGAGAAGGTTCTGCGACCAAAAGAATTTTTCTGATGGATCGTAAATCAGTATCGAATTGTGAGCGACCGTGCGCCGGTAATAATTGAGATAGTGAGGGCTCTCACTGTCGGTATAGTCAGCCCCACTGTCAATTGCCAGATAGCCACTGTGATAAATCGTGATCTGGTTCTGATCGAGATGCTGATGTTTCGCCAAGTAAGGCCCGCAGTCGAATTCAATCCAGGTCGCGTCCGGTTTCCACCCACTACGCATCACCAAATGCCCTACCCCTGAAAAATAGTGCTGACGCGCCAACTCACCCTCGCTGGCGAGCGATGGATCGCGCGACGTGACTTCAGGGTCGTCCCAAAGGAACTCGAGAACCGGAAGGGTCCATTGTTTTGGGAAGAAGCCGCTCTGGCGCAGGAGCCACGCGCTGTACGGATCCTTGAATCGATTGACGGCATAACCAAGAACGGAAATGTCGCGCAAATCCAGAATTGGATATTCGTTATCACCTTCGCGTGAGGGTGTGCCATCCGGAAGCAGTTTGTACAGGTAAGTGTTTCCAATATTACGAAACAAGGAGTAGTGGTGAGCGGGATCGACACCGGTCGTTGTGCGCTGTAATTCAGCCAGCAAGGTGAGGGGGGCCCATGTGATCCGCATGTAATCCATGGATTCGTGATAGCTGCCCTCTGGAGAAACAATGTTTGTGGTTTCGAGAACGTTGGCCAGGCACTTTGCTACCTGTGCACGCCACGACTTGCAACGATCATTGCAGCCTGTGAAGCCATCAAGTGCGGCGGAGACGAATGCAGGTAATGAGAGATAGCGCACGGCATAATTCTGGTACGAGTAGTTGCCCGGATCGGCGAAGTCAGGGCTCTCAAGCATCGCCGAAGCCCCCTCCATCAACTCATCCGCAATCCGATTCTGTAAGGCGGGCTCGAAGCCGGGATATCCAGAAAGCCAATCGAATGTCAAAGACCATCGGGCATAGTCAACCCAAGACCGCGAAGGCTTCACCCCCTTGGCGATATGGCCTGCCCGCATCGCGGCCAAGGCCTTCTCCGCAAAACTCTCTTGCCGGGTGAGTTGCCACGAAAGCGCCCACCCCTCCATATCTTCGGACGGGCGCATTCCACTCGCGTACCTGGTTCTTAGCAGCGCTAAACCGGTAAAGGCATCGGTATTGGAGATCAGCAACCGAGGGCGCTTGGCCGGTGCTTGACTGTCACCCTTCGACACGGCGAGGAGAATTGAGGCCGCTACCCCTGTCATGAAGTCACGCCTCTTCATTCTCGAATCGCTCCTTCGACCGCAAATTGTGTCCGTGTGCGTAGGCGGAGAGTGGTCCCTTTTTACACGCTGGCGCAAGCAAACACAAGTAGTCGCAAGCAAATGTGTATCAGCAGATTTGTTTAGTCGCGGTAGCAAGGACGCGACTTGGCCTTCCGACCCGCATCTTTGGCTGGTTCTCAGTCAATTCGGCCCAAAGATCTCCGCTTGTCCGTCGCTTTCTTTTATTTTCCCTCAATGGGGTGTATAAAATACGAGAATGCACACCCAGAGGAACGTACCCCGCCTGCGGGGGTTCCCATTTTGATGATGACTGGAAGAGACTCACGTCTCTTAGCGGAGCAGCGCCGGCGCAAAATCCTCGAACTGATCGAGCAAAAAGGACAGATCACCGTACGCGAACTGGTCGAGCGGTTTGCCGTCTCGTCGGTCACGGCACGAGGCGACTTGGATGCCCTGTGCTCACAGGGCATGGCGGTTCGGTCTCACGGCGGAGCAGTCCGCAAGTTGGATGTGAGTCCGGACTCCTCCGATACAAGAGAGACCCAGCGCTACGCCGAGGTAGCTCGTCTTGCAAAAGTCAGCGTGACGGTGGTTTCAGGCATCGCGAATGGAAGTGCCAAGGTCGCCCCTTCGGTGCAGTCAACAGTTCTGGCGGTTGCTCGGAGACTGGGCATAACCCTGGCCGTGAAAAGGAATCGCACAATCACCTTTATACTCGGCAACCGGGACACAGTTAATGAGTTCCAGTCGAAAGTACTTCTGGGGGCGGAAGTGTACTGCGCCCAGCATAACTGGGACCTGCACTTCATCAGTTTTCGGTTCGACCTTGCCACACCCTTGGGAAGCCTGCGTCTTCCTGAGGCGCTGATGCGATCGAATCGACCAAGTGGCGTCATTCTCACCGGCACACACTCTGCCAGTATTCTGGCAGCCCTTTCGGAGAGGAAGATTCCTTTCTCTCTCGTGGGAAACAACATTGTCGGTGATTGGCAGCCGGAGCAGTACGACTGCGTTTTCACGGATGATGTCCGAGGAGCCACTGACATCAGCCGTTATCTCATCGCCCAGGGTCACCGAAACATCTGGTATATCGGCAATCAGCGTCTTCCCTGGTTCGCTCGTTGTGCCACGGGCTACCGCCAGGCGATGAAGGAAGCCGACCTTGAGCCCCGTTTCAGCGAGATCAGTTCCGAAGATCGCGAACTCGGATACCTGGCAGTGAAAGCACTCCTGGCCAGCGGAGAGAGGCCTACAGCGCTTTTTGCGGGCACGGATCAGGCTGCTTCCGGCGTGTATCAGGCGCTGCAGGAATCTGGAATCCGAATTCCCGATGACATCAGTGTTGCGGGCTTCAATGACACCATCGGCGAAGTGCTCCATCCCGGGCTGACAACGGTGCGCGAATTCCCTAAGGAGCTCGGCGGCCATCTCGCCGAATTTGTAATACGGCGGATTCACGAACCAGGCCTCCTGCCCCAGCAACTCGTAATGCCGACCGAACTGATTCGCCGGGAAAGCGTCCGGCAGGTTTCATCTGGCCATACCTTGCTGACTTCAGCTCACCTTCACGAAAACGTCCTGTGAGACCTTTCGCCAGAACGTTTCTTCCGAGTCTACGATGGCGACAAAGCAGGACACTTCTCTGCTTCATGGTGATCCTTTGGACAACGATAAATACATTTGGCGGATCGACTCCGCCGCCGGAAGCTTTCTCGGTGTTGCCGGTGGCTCCGAGTGGTCCGCAGATCACGCCTTATCTTCAGTATCAAACTCAGTTGGCTTGGCGCGAAGACGAAAAGAGGATGAGGGTCTGGGACGGGATTCGCACCGAGCAGGATCTACTGCGCGTGCAGAAGGAAATGCATCAAAAGCTTCTGACCATGCTCGGAGGACTGCCTACAACAAGAACTCCGCTAAACCCGCGCATCACGGGACGCATTGCGATGGACGGCTTTCACATTGAAAAGCTGATCTTCGAAAGCCTCCCGGGCGTATACGTGACGGCGCTTCTGTACGTTCCCGACAACTCCAACAGCGGTGAGCATACGAAGCACCCGGCCGTTCTAGTCCCGGCCGGCCATGCAGAGAACGGGAAGGCACACTATCAGGCACTTTGCCAGAGATTGGTGCAGCTCGGCTATGTGGTCATGAGTTGGGATCCCGTGGGTCAGGGGGAGCGCAGCCAGTTCTGGGATGCGAAGGCTAGCAAGAGCCGCTATAACCGCATCTGCGCGGAGCACGCAGTGCTCGGCAATCTGGCTTATCTCGCAGGCACAAACCTGGCACGCTGGGAAATCTGGGATGGTCTCCGCGCCTTCGATTACCTGCTGGCGCGTCCAGAAGTCGATCCTGACCGCATCAATATTACGGGCACCAGCGGAGGCGGCTTTCAAGCCATACACATCGCGGCGCTTGAGCCCAGGATCAAGGTTGCCGCCATCTCCTGCTACATCACCTCATTGCCCATGCGAATTCACAACCGGATTTTTAAAGACCCGGACAGCGATCCTGAGCAGGACTTGTACGGCATGTTATCGAACGGCGTCGACCATGCCGGACTCTTGCTGCTGATGTATCCACGCCCGGTCTTTGTTGCCGCGGCGACGCTCGATTTCTTTCCCATTGAAGGCACGCACAAAACTTTCCAGGAAGTGTCCAGCTTGTACAGCCGTCTTGGTCATTCAGATCGCACCGCGATGGCCGAGGGTTATCACGGTCATCAGTACTCCGATGAAAATCAAAGAGCGGCGTTTGAATTTCTGGATCATTTCAATCATCTGCCCGAGAGACACGGACTCGCTTCGCCCAAAGATTTGGACGAGAAGACCATGCAGTGCACGCGCACTGGCCAAGTGATACTGGACTTCGACGATGCACGGTCTCTGATGGATCTGATCAGGGACTACTACACAGAGCATCAAACTAAAGTGGTTCAATCTATCCGGCAACTCTATCTTGGCAGCAACTATCCGGGCATCGCAGCGTGGAACATCAGCCAATATCGCGACATAGCTCCGGCCGAGAACGAGATTGCGTGGGAGAGTGCAGGAACCTCGACATTCGAAGGTACCTCCATCGATCGCTACGTTCTGCGTCACAGCGGTAGCCTGGTTATGCCCCTGTTGCACGTCCACCGGACAGCGAACCAGAATCCCCGCTGGTTGCTGTGGTTCAGCAAGAGCGGCAAGGCAGGCGTAAACGACTGGCCCGAGATCAGGAAGTACCTGGATGCCGGCTTCGACATCGTCACTTTCGATTTTCGTGGGCTTGGCGAAACGCGGATGCCTTACAAGGCAGTGTCGGAAGACGATTCGTCTTTTGCTCAGCTCGATTTCGACCGCGCCTACGTCAATCCGCTCTCCAGCGTGTTAGCGGACTACGTTTACAATTCGCTCTTGACGGGCAGACCCTATTTCTTGCAGATGATCGAAGATGCAGAGATCGCGGTCCGTTTCTCTCGCTCAAAACTTCGAGCCGGAGACTTCTCTGTAACGAGCGATGAGGAGGGATTCACGCTGGCAAGTGCTCTTGCAGAAACACTGCCTAGGGTGAAACAAATTCCCATTCCCGAGGCGTCGACCATGAAGTGGTCAGACCTACTAATCCAGAAGCGCGAACAGTGGCCCATTCAGTATCTACTACTATGGCTCGGTGAAGACCCCCGGACTTAAGAGCGCAGCCGAGTCCCTGTCGAGGTAGATCCTAGCATTTGGGTGGTTCCGCAGAATCGACGCCGGCATCATGGGGCTGATCTCCCCTTCAAGACAAGCCTTCACTGCGCGTGCTTTCCGCTTGTCTGGAACAGCCACGATGATCTCCTGGGAGCACAGGATTTGCCGCACGGACATTGAAATCGCTTTCTTCGGCACATCCGTCAACTTCGAGAACCACCCTTCATTTACCTGCTGCTGGCGGCACGCCTCGTCAAGATCAACGATGAGGTACGGCGCAGCGGCCTGAAAATCCGCGGGTGGATCGTTAAACGCAAGGTGCCCATTCTCGCCGATTCCGGCAAAAAGAATATCCACTGGTTTCGACTGGAGTTCGGCTCCAATTTTTGTAACTGACCCTTGGGGATCGCCATCGCCGTCCAACAGGTAATACCTGGTGATTCCGACTTTGTGAATCAATCTTTCGAAGAGATACTTGCGAAAACTGGCTGGATGGGTAGAAGGCAAGCCGACGTATTCGTCCAGGTGAAAAACCTCGACCCGGCTCCAATCGATACCGGGCGCGCTGGTCAATGCATCCAGAAATTCAAACTGAGATGCCCCAGTGGCGGCCACGAGACGGGCGCTTCCTTGATCGCCGAGCGTCCGCCGGAGAGAGCGCGCGGCGTGATCGGCTGCTGCCTGGCCCAAAGAGTACTTGTCTGCAAGAACTTCTATTTTAGTTTGCAACACCGGGTTCATTTAGCCTCGTCATTCTTAGTTCGTATATATAAGTGCCACGCGTTGTGCCTGCTACTAGATCTGCAATATCCGCGAGGAGTTCTCGTAGTACACCTTCTTGAGGATCGTCTCCGGCAGTCCAATCCCATAAATTCTCCAGCGGCCCTGGGGCGGGATTTTAACTGGAGCGTAGTCGAAGTATTCATCTTCGGTTTCGAGAAAACGAAAATAGATCTCGTACAACTTGTCGTTGAAAACCTGCTGCGGGAACTCGTCACCATGCGGCGTCGCATCGGTGCCAAAAAGAATCCGGTCCTGATATTTGTCGAAGAACTTAGCCGCCGTTCTCGGCTGGCGTCCAAGTTCTCCGATGCGCGCCGCCAGGTCAACGAACATGTTGGGATAGCGGTCTAGATTCTCCGACACGTTTTGCAGATCTTCCGCGAAGTTGCCTACGTGCACGACAACGAACTGCGTCTTGAGATGCCTCGCGATGACCCGATTGCGAGCGGCGATCAACTCGTCATTACTGGGAAAGTCCCCGCCATAGAACGACCAGTCCGGATGATTGTTCAGTTCCTCGTAGCGCTCGTTGAAGCGGTCCGTGGGTGTAAAGAATGCGATTGGATCCGAAATATGAATCGCCACCGGCAGATTCAGCTGGCCGCAGGCCTCCCACATCGGATCAAAACGCACGTCATCAATTTTCACCAACGAACCTGTGGTTATATTTTCACGAAGATAGAGTCCCAAAGTTTTGAGAATCTTCAGGCCTCGCCCGCCGTCGCGAGACGCTCGCTCGATGGCCTGTGCCTGCAGCTTCGGGTAGTCCGGTTCTTTGAAGCGGGAATAGGAGGGCTCGGTGAAAGTGTAAAAGCGGCCGGGATGGGCACGGTCGTATCTGGTTACGGCTTCGACAAGACCATGGTCGTAGCCACCAGTGAGGTTGACCATAGCCCGAATATTCTTGCGGTCCATCACCGCCAGCAGTTCCTGTGGAGTCCCCAGGTATTCGCGATCGGGCGAAAGTTCAACACCCTTCTCCGATTTTGTCGAGCCGGAGAGGTGCGTATGAAAGTCGATGAGTGGAAATCTCGAACGATCGATGTGGGACTCGTGCACGTGAAGCATACTCCGTGGCTCGAACTGCGAAAGGTCCAAAGGCGCGGCATGCGCCTCGTTCCCGGCTGTAACACCGGCGGCGCTGTCTACTTGCATTCCAGCTCCCGCCACCAGACCCATTCCGTACAGCCATTGGCGCCGATTGATCACCTAGCTCCTCCGGCTACTGCCCAGGATCGAGCACCGGCGTGGCGATGTCCCCGCCCTGCCGTTGCCCGTTGATCGCACCATGCCAAACACTCCCGCCGAATGTCGTGACGTATACCTCATCAGCGTTCAGCGGATCGGGAACTACTCTGTGCCCCCACTTAAAGTTAAATCCGGAAATACGGGTCCAGTGCAACCCGCGGTCTGCCGATCGCCAGGCCGACGATTCAAAGCCCGCCGCGTAGATCACATTGGGGTCTCGCGAATCAATGGTGACGTCGTAAATGTGGCGATCCTTGTCGAGCACCTGCTTCCAGCTCTTGCCGCCATCCTCCGAGAGAAAAATTCCTCCGCCTTCTCCGTGTTCTCCGGTCGCCCGCGCCCAAGCGGCGAGGTAAAGACGATCTGGCGAATCTGGATCGATGGCGAGGCCATTCGGTCCATTTGTTCCCTCAGGCAACGAAACGGGCAGCCAGTGCTCCGCTCCGTCGGTCGACCGGTACAGGGCGCCGTCACCTGCATTGCCGATGCCTCCATCCTCTGACCGTCGCGCTATCACCGCGTACAGCGTCCCGTTCGAACTTCTCGCCAACCGCCACGCGAACGGCTGTTCTTGCGTGATCCCATTATTCTTCAGCGCCCAGCTGCGTCCGCCGTCTGAACTCTTGTAGAATCCTCGACCAAAACCAGCTACGTACAATACTCGTGCATCCACGGGGCTGGTGGGATCGAGCAGGATATGGGTCGCACCAGTCTCGTCCATCCCGGCGTTGGACTGGGTCCAGTGGTTTCCGCCGTCATCACTGCGGCAAACGCCACCTTTGTAAGTCAGCACGGAGTTGTGTCGCCACATCTTGGGACGAGGAAGATCGTGAGTCCAGCTATTCACGCTCCACATCCGCCCACGCACCTTGGGGTCGAAGACGACCCAATACGTCGTGTTCATCCAATCTCTGGGCACTCCAGCCGTGGAACTAGTCCACGAGATGCCGCCGTCCTCGCTGCGGAAGAGTCCGATATCGGTGTAGGTAATGAACTGGCGCTTTGGATCAAAAGGGTCGAAATGAATTCCGTAGCTGGTGGTGACGTCGAGACCGAGGGTGGTCCAGCCCGTGTCATTTACTTTACGGGAATAGACCGCTGCCCAGGTTGCGCCTCCGTCAGTCGTCCGCATCGTTCTTCCGAGGTCCGTAGAATATGCAAGGTTGGCGTCCTGTTGAGCTACCGTAAGATTTAGAGGATTTTCTCCCCAATCCGGCCCAAAGCGTTCAGTGATCCACGCGTCTTTCACATTTTTTGCCGCTACCGCTGATTCTCTCCACACCAACTTCCAGTCAGCGCCAGAATTCGTGGTCTTGGCCACACCCATCCAAGACTCTTTATCGATCATCAAGTGATCGTAGGAGACGTAAGCAGTCTCCGGATGATGCAGGCTGGTCGCGATGGCACGCACTTTCGCGCCCATCCCCGGCAGGTCACCCTTGCGCCAGTTCACTCCGCTATCGTTCGAAACATAAATACCCTGCTCTGAAGTGGCATAGATCGTCGGCTGCTGGCCGGAACCAAACCCCATCGAAATGTCACTCACTGCTGTGGGAAGCGGCAGGCTCCGCACTCCGCCGGGGCTGGCCACGGCGATCGCGTGTTGACTTGCCAAAAACAGAGTGCGGCCGTCGGTCGCGGAATTCGGGTCCACCCATAGCCGCCGCGGAACATCGGGCAATCCCGTTTTTTTTTGCCAAGTCTTCCCGTAGTCACTCGAAATAAAAAGTGCAGGACTCTCTTTCGTCCCAGCCGCGGCGTAAAGAACTTTTGAGTTAGAAGGATCGACCGCCAAGGCTGCGATCTCGCGCAATGGATCTGGATCGGCAAGAATCTGTTCGTCGGCGTGATCCGAATTCATTTTCACGCCCTTAACGTCGGACGGATTGGGGTAGACCAAATTCCAACGTTCGCCGCCATCCGTGCTCCGCCACAATCCTGTGGCGTGTGCATACATCGTCTTCGGATCTAGCGGGTCGAAGACAAAAAAATTAACGACGCCGCGCAAGTTAAACATGCGCCAGGTGCGTCCCCCATCATGAGTGATGTAGGAGCCGGTCATATCGCAGGAGACCAGCACGGTATTCGGATCGTGCGGACTGATTGTTGGATTAAACATCGCGCCGCCGCCACCGGGACCGATCACGCGAAAGCCGCCTGGCCTTTCGGCTCGAGCACTGGTCAAGCACACTACGACGGAAATAGTGAGAAAAAGAAGGATACGGAGTTTCATTAGCTCCTGCCTGATGCTGCCGCGCTGGGGTAATTCTGCTCCCCTATCACAATGGCTCTATCCATGGTGAGATCGGGAATCGGCCGCCCGTCAATTCAGGCCACGCGACGCAGCGACCGGTCTCTCGCAGCGGTTTGGTTCTAGAACGTTATCCTGAGCCGCAAGCGCACTGTGCGGCGGCTGTCCACGCCCTCCTGTGAGAAGGTAGAGAATGCTCTTCCGAAATCCGGATTCGCGTTCGCTGTAGTTTCAGTCGGGTCAAACGGCGCCAACGGATATGCTACGGAGTTTGTACCATTAGGAACCGGGTTGTTCGGATCAACGTGGACCGTGAGGTCGCCCAGCCAGGCGAAGCTGCCGCCTCCGCCGCCGAAATCTGAATTCGGCATACGCAAGGGATGATTGAAAATATTGTTAACGTCAGCCCCTAGACTGGCAGTCACTCGCTCCCCGAATTTAAAGTCTTTGTGCAGACCCAAATTCACTCCCCAGGCGCCGGGTCCCCACAAAATATTGCGTTTCGCCACCTGTGGATTGTCAAAGAAATCGGCGCCTAAGGGTGGAGGAGCAAATGCGTCGGGATTGAAGAGTTGGTCCGGTGCTTGATTTGGACCGCGCTTCTTGAAGTCGCCTACGACCAGAGGCCTGCAGCAGGAACCGCTGAAGTCTCCGACGGCATCAAGCGACCCTACGGCAGTGTTTCCTGGGAATACTGCGTTGTTGCTGTTAAAACAGTCGCTGTTGCAGGTGTAAAACGGCGTAAAGCCGGTGCCGCTCTTGGCGAACATCTGAAAGCTTGTCTGCCAGCCCCCAATGATCGCGTCAGCCCAATGGGAAAACGAATTTCCGAATTTCCTGCCCCGTCCTACGGGCAAATCATACAGCCCATAAAAAACGAAGCGATGGCGCGATAGCCACGCATCCTCGCCATAGTCAACATTAGGTTGGAATTGATTGTAGGTCGCGCCACCCAGGCTGGAGTTGCCCTGATCTAGGCCGGTAGATTTTTGGTCGAGGTAGGTGTAAGACGCATTGAACATCAGCCCACTGCTGTAACGACGCTCGACCTGGGTCTGGAAGGCATTTGACTGGCTATGGCCTAAGTTTCCAAAAGTCATCAGAAAGTCTCCCAGCTGGGAAAACGGAATCTTTGCATAATCTGCAAGGGATGCCCCGCAGTTGCCGACAGTAGGGTCGCAAGGGTTAATTCCATCTCCGATTCCCGTGTCGGGGTCGGCTAGAGTTGTCCCCCACCCAACGTCACTGGGACGGATTTGGTTTAGGTCTCTGCCCACAATCAGTCCATGCGCGGTCGATCCGAGGTAAGAAAAACGTACAGATGTTTTCAGCCCTAGATCACGTTCAAAGGTGGCGTTGTACTGTTGAATGAGCGGTTGGTTAAGTCCGAAAGGTACGGCGTTGATCGATGGCTGGCCACCAGCATGGGCTGCAAGCCCGCCGGTCATGGGAGTCGGCCATGGTTGCAATGGCGCAGTCGGATCGTTGTTCTTCCTAAGCGACTGATTGAAACCGTTGGTTTCAAGCGCATCCCGCATCCCCTGGGCAGCAGAGGTGGGGAAGTACACCCCGTATCCGCCCCGCACCACGGATCTATCCCCTAAGCGCAGAGCAACGCCGACTCGCGGAGCGACGTTGTTCTTATCGCCTTTTACCAAACCTCGGCCGATGCCAAGTCCTGACTGGCCGGCGGTGACGACTGGCACAAAATTGGTCAATCGGGCATCTAAGAATGGAAGGGTCTTGCTAGATGGAACAACAATTCGCCCCTTCTGGCCGGTAGTGGGATCAACAAAGGTGGGATCGAAGTTTATCAGGAGATCGTTTTTGTCAACGAACGGAGACAGATACTCATAGCGCACTCCAAGATTGAGTGTCAGCCTGGAGTTCACCTTCCAATCGTCTTGAAAGAAGTAGCCCTGCTCCCAGTTGTGCGCATCCATGTTTGGGCGCGACTCCGGGACATACACGACGTTACTGGGGGCTAATCCGAGCAGAAAAACAGCGAACGGGTCGGTGGCGGCGCCCGCACATGCTGCAGCGTTAGCGCATGCTGTGGGGTTGGCGTAATTCATTGTCCCACGCGGGGCACCCCGTCCTTGTGTGAAGCCATCCAGCCCCTGATTTCTTACGAAATCGGCGCCCATCTTCAGATTATGATTTTTGATTACCCAGGTGAGGGTATCGCCAAAAGTGAGAAGATACTGGCTCAACTGACGTTCTGTGTTTCTTCCACCGGTGGGAATACCCTGGAACGTTCCTCCATACGTAATCGAAGGGAATCCGTGGGTCGGGAGTACCGACGTGCCAACCACTGCCCCAAACGCATCGACGGCACTAGAGTCGAGGCCGATGCTGGATAGGAAACTCTGCAGGGTTGTGTTGGCGTGTTGAAAGTTGTATTCGCGATTGAATCCACCGCGCGCTTCGTTGATCAGATTGTTACGGAAATTGCGCACATAGGAACCGGATAGGGTGTTATTGCGGCGGTCGGTCTGCAAGAGACCCAGACCGGTGAACGGAATGTTATTGCCCGCCGCAGGGTTCCCGGTGCCGACAAAAGCCTGTGCGTTGTAAACGACATACACGCGATCTTTGTCGGTAAAATCGTGGTCCACGCGAAGGGTCCCCAAATCCCGCGTCGACCCCCCGGGAAGCAACGTCTGATAACCACCGTCAATCTTGCCGGTCGGAAGGCCGGTATCGTCCAATGCCATCGCTGGGGTCGTGCCTTGCAGGTTTTTTGGAAAGTAAAGACTAATAAGCTGCTGCACATTCGGATTGAGAAGACGCGAAGGTATGGTAACGAACTGCTGCCCTAGGCCATTGTAAGTGTTAGCTGCCACTTCAGCCGGCGTCAGGCTGACAGAGGCCGGCACGTCCGGGAGCAAATCGGGATTGGGATTGACGTTATTTATCAGAGGCGAGAAATCTCCGGTCCAGAACGACGGATACGGCAGCTTGCTATTAAAAATGTCCTTGGGTGATCTGTTGTAGTTCCTTTCGTATGCGACGAAGAACCAGGTTTTCTTAATTCCAGGAATCGGCCCACCCAGGGATCCTCCAATATCATTTTCGTTGAAATACGGCGTCGGAAACTTGGTGACAAACTGATTGGGAACAAAGTCTCTCTTGCCTTGCAAGTCTTGTATCTGCCACGCCGCCAGGGCCGAATTTTTGTTGTTGTAAAACGCTGAGCCGTGATACTGCGATCCACCACGCTTGGTAGTAATGCGAATATTGGAAATTCCCGCATACTCCGCGCTGAAATCGTTGGAGAGAACATTCACTTCGCCCACAGCTTCGAGCGAAGGCTCACTGTTAGTGGGGGAGCCGAAAATCGCGTTATTGGAGCGCTGGCCGTCGAGCGCAAAATTAGCGCCATAACTTTGGAACCCCAGGAATTTGAATTCGCCGGCATCGTTGCCCTGCGTGATATTCGGATTCAGATACAGGAACTGATACACGTCGCGGCTGTCGCGGGGAAGATCTATCACCTCGCGGCTGGCAATCGTGTCACTGATGGTCTGATCCTCAGTATTGATAGCAGCGGCCTCCGCGGTGACGACGACGCTCTCTTGGCCACCGGACAATTTCAGTACCGCGTTGGCGCTCAGCACGTCGCTACCGGTTAGCACCAATCCGGTAATGTCCTGCGTATTCATTCCCGGTGCTCCGATAGAGACCTTATATCTGCCCGCCCTGAGGCCAAACACTTGGTATTCGCCCTGTGCGTTCGTATTTGTTTCGCGCGACGTATTCGTAGCAAGATCGAGGATGACGACTTTTGCATTTGGAATCATCGCGCCGCTGGGGTCAGTGACCGTTCCCCGAATCGTACCGAGATCTGTGCCTTGCGCCAGCAACGACTGCGCGCATCCAACGCTGATCGCGAGTGCCAGCGGAACAACCAGATATTTTGCGAAGCTCATAGTGGGGACTCCTAACCTGCGAAGGCTTTCAATCACCAGATCTTTTAA
>QIAL01000535.1 GCA_003225535.1 Acidobacteriota bacterium
AAATGTTGAACCTGGATTTATTGATCCGCTTGACCACACGGGGAATCAGCGTCAATCCCAGCCCAAAGAAACCGATCGTGGCCAGCAGGTGGTAGAACATCTGCCGCGGGTTCAGAGCAGATTTTCCTGCCAGCGCCGTGGCCACCGCCAGCGCAAGCCAGAGAACCATGTCTTCGAGCACCGCCACGCCGAGCACCAGGCGCGCAAAGCGGGTATGCAGAATCTTGAGGTCTGCAAATATCTTCGATACCACCGGTACAGAAGTGACCGCGACACCGACTGCCAGAATGATGATGAGGGCTGCCCGGTTTCCGTTGGGACCAGCAAGCGATGGCCGGACTAACCAAGGGCCGAGAACCAACGCCAACGCGAACGGAATCCCCGTGCCCACGATCGTGAGCCATCCGACTTCGCGCCGTTCTTCGCGCGTAAACAGTTGCTGTGTTTCCGCCCCGGAGAGAAACATCAGCAGCAACAAGCCCAGCCAGTAGATGAAATGAAGAACGTTCGGCTGCCCAGCGGTGGCACTCGTGATCCATGATGTGGCGCCAAATCGCCCCAACACCGCGGGGCCGAGTACTACACCGGCCAAAATCTCGCCGACTACTTTGGGTTGACGGAGTTTGGAAAAAACGTATCCGAGCACCTGCGCAAGTGCCACCATGAGGAGAAGAACGAACAGCAACGAGGTGAGATCAGAGTTTGACAAGGTTCGCCCGCGCCCCTTGGATGCAGGCAACAAACCAGGGTTTGCCGAGTGGGGGTTTTCCCTACATGCCCTGTGCATGGGTGGTTTCTTCCTCGGAGTCAGCTGTAGCTTGCGCCTTTGACTTTCGTCCCTGTACTACCGTTCCATGGCAGTCAACAATCCGAAAACGGAAATCCCGTTACAATCAAAATTCAGGACGCATTCATGGATAAGTTTGTGATTCGCGGCGGAGAGCCGCTCTTGGGCACGGTCCGCGTGAGCGGCGCAAAGAATGCAGCTCTTCCCTGCATGGCGGCGGCACTTCTAACCGATCAACCGGTCATTCTTGAAAATATCCCGCAGGTGCGCGATATACAGACCACCCGCAATCTGCTGGCCGCTATGGGCGCCGATGTCGAACTCGGCTACGGACGCGCGCACCATCGCACGACAATTCATTGCCAGAATCTCGCCACGCCCGAGGCGTCGTATGAACTGGTAAAGACGATGCGAGCGTCGACGCTAGTGCTGGGACCGCTGGTCGCACGTTGCGGACGCGCGCACGTATCCCTTCCCGGAGGATGCGCGATCGGCGCACGCCCGATCGATCTCCACATTAAGGGACTGGAACAACTCGGTGCCAAGATCACACAGGAACACGGCTATATTGAGGCTAAAGCCGACCGGCTCAAGGGCGCGGAGATTGTCTTCGACAAAATCACGGTGACTGGGACCGAAGACCTGCTCATGGCCGCCACTCTCGCCGAGGGAGAAACGATCCTGCAGAACTGTGCGCGTGAACCGGAAGTGGCCGACCTCGCCGACCTGCTCAACAAGATGGGTGCAAAGATCGAAGGAGCGGGTACCGCTACGATCCGAGTTAAGGGTGTCAGTAAGTTGAAGGGCGCGAAGCACAGAATCATTCCCGATCGCATCGAGGCCGGCACGTTCATCATTGCGGGCGCGATGACCGGCGGAGATCTAAACATAGCAGGGTGCGAACCGTCTCATCTCGACGCGCTGCTCAGCAAGCTACACGAAGTAGGGGTGAAGACGAAGGCTTCAGCCGATGCGGTGCGCGTGATGGGCGACAATCCCTTCACCGCCGCCGACATGGCCACTGAAGAACACCCGGGGTTTCCCACCGATTGCCAGGCGCAATACATGGCGCTGGCCACGCAAGCGGAAGGAACGTCGATCATCGGGGAGAACATTTTCGAGAACCGGTTCATGCATGCGCAGGAACTAGTGCGCATGGGCGCGAACATCAAGATCGAAGGTCGGCGCGCTGTGGTGCGAGGCAAGACGCAGTTGAGCGCTGCCGCCGTTCTGGCCAGCGATCTGCGCGCCTCGGCGTCCCTGGTGCTGGCCGCGCTGGTTGCCGATGGGGAGACGATCATTGACCGCGTGTATCACATCGATCGCGGTTACGAGCACATCGAAGAGAAGTTCAAGGGAGTCGGTGCCCAGATCCGCCGCATCGGAGAGATGTTCCCCAAGAAGGCCAGCGCCGCAAAGTAATCGCTTTGCTATGTGGCTCGGGCGCCCCCGCCCGCGAGAACCTCAACGAGTGCTATGGGGATTTTTCGACACCTACTGTTCAGTCTGAGGATAAACCTCAAGACGGACTGACAGGGATGATGTATTTTGCTCGATCAAAAGTTCGCGTGCCTGTGGGGTAAATCCATCGGCTCCCACGAACAAATCGGAATAGCCGCACGGCAGCGAACCAGTTGCAATCCCAGCAGAGTTTGTCCGCAACTCCACGGGAACCTTCTTCGCGTTGTGATCACCTAATCTGTTCGCTCTAAACAGCACGAACGCATTCGGGATTCTCGCGCCAGATACGTCGGAAACGGTTATGGTGACCGTCCCAGATACCGTGCATCCTGGCTCCGATGGAAGGGGAATCCTTTGAGCAGCAACAGAGGTCACTAAGAGCGCGAGAATCCAGCTGAGAAATACAACGAGGCGAGGCATGTAGTTTGGGCGTCTCACGTCAGAAGTTTATATCGAATCTGAGAATGGGCGAGATGGTTTACGTAACCAGGCCTTTACGCGTTTTGACTGCTGGTCAGTCAGCGCCATCTTGATTTTCTGCCGAATACGGTACGTGGCGCTCAACTCGCAGCGCTCTTCCTCTTCGCTCATAGAATCGCAGCAGTCGGTAATCAACAAATCCGAAAATTGCGAGCGTGGCAACAAGCAAGAGGACGCCATTCCAGCCAAAACTTCCGTGAACCCAAATCCAGCGCACGGCCCCGGACCGAAGTCACACTCGATTCAGTTTGACTGTTGTTGTTCAGTGCATTCATAATTCACTCGCTACAGCCAGGAGTGGAGAGGCAAAGGAGTTAAGCAAATGTGGAAGAACCAGGTCGATGCGGCAAGCATGCCCCGTGAGTTTGACTCGAAGCAGATCTCGGAGTCGCCCTCAAAAATGGAAGGCGAGGGGGTTTATCTCGATAACCTGTCGGAGCAAGTCGGTCCGCAGAGGGTTTTTGCCGAAGCTCAACCATCCACGCCAGTAAGCATGGCGGCATACACGGAAGCGGTAACCGAGTTTACCAGGAACGCCACCGCTTTCATTGAACACGTTCCCCTTCTTACCAAGGCTCGGGATGAGTATGACAAAGCTATGAAGGCCAGCGCGGAAGTGCGCAAGGTCCTGGACAAGGGCGAGGATGACCTTCGAGCACTCATGCACCACTTGATACAAGTGCTCAACAGCAACGTGGCAATGGTCGCTCCCGACAAGAAGAGACTAGAGCCGACGCAACTCGAAACGATAAGAGGGGCCGACAAAGGCACCAGTGGTTTGAAAGCAATTCTATGAGAAGGTCTTGACTAGCTGTCGCGAACTGGCGTTAGCTTGATGCGTCCAACACACTTTCCCCTTCGTTAGAGTGCGCCGCCACGAAAGCCTCACAACCGCTACTCCCGCGTTAACCGCCGAATAATCTCCCGTTGCTGCGGAAACACCGCCATCAACTCCTCCCGCTTCCCCATCTCGAAATCTTCAAAATCGAATCCCGGCGCTACGGTGCATCCCACCAGCGCGTACGACTTCCAATCCCAAACATGGGAGGCCAACCAGCACCCCGCGCTCACCACTGCCTGATGTGTCTGCCCCACATCCGGCGCCCTTCCTAGAAAAATCGTCGAGTGCTTCCCAATGAGATCGATCACATGCACCAGAAGTGGCGACCCTTCATAGAAGTGCCAAACCTCATCCGACCGCAGCCGGTGAAACGCCGAGAAGTTCTTCCCCTCGAGCAGGAAGTAGATCGCTGTCGACGCGGCCCGATCCCCACCAAATCCTGCCGGCAGCGCCTCACGCGCAATCGTCAACTCAGACCGGTACGTCTGCCGGAAATGTCCGCCCTCCGGATGCGGCTCCAGCCGCAGCCGCTTCACCCAATACCCCGCATCCTTCTTCTCCAATGTCTCTCCTCGCTCAGACAGCCGCCAGGGAACAGTCCGCGCCCCCCGATTTGCAGAATTCCAGAAACGTTTTCGCCCTGTCCCGCACTATCTCGATATTAAGGGGTATTCCTCATGCGGGTCCGGCCAACTGATCTTGCTCACGATCTCGATGCTGCCTGGACTATCGCTCTGTGGTTAGCCATCCACGCAGGCGATCCAAGGCCCGAAGTCATCGCGGCTCAAGCCGTGGCTGCCACAGCTCACTATGTCAATGGAACGGGGCGTCCGTTTTTCGGCTTCGAACAACTGAAGGCGCAGTTCGGAGAACTCGGAGTCACCGTGACGGAACGCACCAAGCACGAGCTTTCATCTGGCAAGGCTCAGCTCCAGAAACTGGACGACGGCGAAGCGCGTGAGTTCCATATTCAACAATATTGTTTCAAGTTCGAAGGATCAACCACCTGCACCAAAATACCCGTCCTTACTCACTTGCGAACTGCGGCCTGAAGCGCCAGTGGGATCCCACCTGCAGGACTCCTGCCTACGCGGAGCACCCCCACCCTTGCATCTTCGGCAAGGGTGGGATTCGATTCTTTGCAGTCCAGCATTCATCGCACTTCTTCGTAAAACAATCTCGACAGAGGCATTCGCGTCCTTACCCAAAAGACCACGGCCAAATTCCAATCCAATCAGTTCTCCCGACCGGGGCCATGAGTGTTACTCCCCGGGCACGTCCTTTCAGTTAGAATGTTGCCGCACCAGAAATCCAAAATAGGGTCATGTCAGGAAGGATGCCATGAAAACGGCGAGCCTTGCCCATACGCAGTGCGCAGCAAAGAAGGGCGAACTGTCGCGGAGACTGCATAGGGGAAAGCATTCCCGCTGCATCGGTCGCGTGGGGATTGCTGCAACTCTGATCCTGCTGGCATTGCTGACGGCTTGCTCGTCAGACGCGAATAAGCCAGCGGAAGAAGCGAAGCCAGAGGTCAAGGGTCCGGAGTTGCTGACAGCGCGTTCGGCGTTTCAAAAGCTGTACATAGCGGCGCGCGGATGGAATCAGGATGCGCGCCCGTACCGGATCGATTCGGCTGTCACCAGCGATGGTAATGGACACGACGGCAAATGGGCGGTGTGGCGCGGCGGCTTCGCTTCCCCGACACAACGCTCGGCCAAGGGTTACACTTGGTCCGGAAGCGCGGCAGAAGGCGCGCCGTCGCGCGGGATCAATCCTGGAAATGAAGACAGCTATAGTCCGACCAATGCGTCCATGCAAACGTGGGACATACAGTTCCTGAAGATCGATTCAGACCAGGCGGTGGCCACCGCCATGAAACACGGCGGTGACAAAGTTCTAGAGAAGGCGCCGGACACGCCGGTGACCTATGTATGTGACTGGAACCACAACACAAATCAACTGATATGGCACGTCATCTTTGGCGCGGGCCGGGAAAGCTCAAAGCTGACAGTGTCCGTCGACGCATCCACGGGCGAATTCATTCGGGTCGAGAAATAGACTGTATCCAGCGCGAGGGCCGCAACTTGTCTAGCGGCTTGAGTCTTCAGCGTGTTTGAGCTGGACCTCAATCAATGTGAAGAACCGATAGAGCGCTTGCGAGGACGTAATTGCCCTTTTCAAGGTATTACGCTCGCCGAAGGCGACGATATCTTCTGGTGAATATTGGAGGCGAACGCGATCGGCGGCGCAGTGAGCGCTGAGGATTTCGACTCCCGCGGCGGCTACGTCGGCCTTGAGGCGAGCAACGTCAATCTTCTTTCCACTTCCGGACTGCATTCTGCAACAGCTCCTTTTCGCTTGTGGTTTTTCGGAGGGCACGCAGGTGGATTCCGGGATTCCTATGGGAGGACTGCCGTTCGGGAATCCAGCGGAACCCACGCTGCGACATCGCTTATTCGGTTTTCGGTATTAAGTATACATTGTTACTAATACAGTGTGGAAGTAATAAGTTACCAAAGTTTGTTGGAGGCAAAGTGCCGCGTCATCCCGATCCTGACCTGGAGAAACGAATTCTGACAGCGGCGTCGCGGTTGTGGGCACGCGGCGGAGAGAAGAAGTTGACCATGCGGGCCATCGCAAGCGCTGCCGAGACCACTACGCCCACCGTGTACGAGCGGTATCGCGATCGGGCCGACATTCTGCGCGCTTTGCGATCGAAGGTCCGGAGCGAACTGTTTGCAGCTCTGAGCCCAACCCGCAACCTGGCAGGAGCGGTTCAGGGATACCTGGAGTTCGCACTAGACAATCCACACGGATATCAGGTTCTGTTTGACGGCGTCGGAAAGCCCCCTTCGCTGTATGAACCGTGGCCGTCGTTCAACCTGATGCGCCAACGATTGGCGGAGGAACTCGGGGGCACACCGCGACAACACAACCGCCTGATGCTGGCGATCTGGTCGCTGATGCATGGCACGGCCATGCTGATCATTCGCGGCGGGTTCGAGGGAGCCCTGCGCATGCAAGCCATACACGCCTGTCTTGATATGGTACAGGTGATTATTCGAGCGTCAGCGCAGTCGAAGTCTTTCGTGCATTCCGGTCCGAAGTGGCCGGCAAGTCTGGTCTTGGGTGAAGCGGAACGCAGCTCGGTAGGCAACGGAGATCAAAAAGAAAAGATCGGACGAGCGGCTAAGCGCCGGCGGTGACGTGGATTCTACCTGCGAGCTGCGCAGGGCCTACGATCCGGACACTCAGCTCTTAATTCTGAGATTCACGTGCTAATTTGGTTTCGCGCTGGCGGCGGCCGGACTCTTCAGGCGTTCGATGGCCTTCCTGGCTTCCGCGGCCTCGGGGCCGTACGGAAGAATCTTCAGGTAGCCTTCGTATTGCGATAACGCCTCATCCGGACGATTCATCTTCTCCAGGCAAACCGCGAGCTTATACATCGCGACCGCGTCGTTGTCCTTGTAGACAAGCGCCTCGCGATAGCGACTCTCAGCGCCCATGTAATTCTTGCGCTTGAAGTAGTAATCGCCGACTTCAATGTCTTTCGCTGCTTTATGCGGGTCCCAGAGATGGAACTCGGTGGTATCGCCGCCGCCGGATGAGCTTTCGTCCTTGAGAACGTCGGAACTATCAGGATGGTCCTTTGCGTCGTTTGGGGGCGGGCTCAAATCGATCTGTGTGTCTTTGCTGGAACTGTCGCCGCGATCGTCCCCGAGAGAGGCCGCGTCGACGCTGTCGGAACGCGGAGGCGCAAGGTTCGGATTGTGCGCCGGCGCGGACGAGGTGGAGTTGGGCTTCTGCGACTTCGCTGGGGCAGACGGAGACGAGTTCTGCGCGGCGGCAAAACCAACACCGAGGAGCAACACCATCAGGAAACTGCGCATAGGTCTATGTTAACTTCCTTCGTGCGTCTTGCGGAAGGCCTCGAGGCAGCGGCGCGCGGTTTCTAATTCCCCATACCGGCTGCCTTCCTGCTCGATCAGATAGTATTCGATTCCTCCAACGCTCTCGGCGGCCTGAAAGATCCCCATCCAGTCCGCCTTCCCTTCCCCAAACAACGTCTTATACCCAATGTTGGGGTCGGGAGACCAGTCCTTACAATGGATGGAGCGAATGCGTCCGGGGTTGGCTCGGATCCACGCCACGGGATCGGCGCCGGCTTCGAGGCAGGTCCCCACGTCGAGTTGCAGCATGACCTCGGGCTTGGTATTCGCGGCTAGAATCTCGATGGGCCGCTTCCCTTCCACCGGTTTCCACTCGGCGTCGTGATTGTGATACCCGACTTTGAGTCCGGCAGGCGCCAGTTTGCCGGCGGCGTCATTCAGCCTATCGGCGAGTCCTTTCCATCCCTCGAGAGTAGGCTTGGGATCGCTCCACGCTTGCACGACGTACTTCGTGCCCAGTATCAGATTCAGGGCCTTGGTGTGCTCGATCTTGGTGGGGCTGAAATTGTCTTCGTCATTGTGCGTAGAAAGGCAGCGGATGCGAAGTTCGTCCATCAGCTTGCGCATATCTTTCGCCTGCGCCTCAGACCAACTGAAGTACGGGCCGTAGAACTCGACGACCTGATATCCCATTTGAGCGACGGCGCGGACCGTGCCTTGGGAATCCTTCTGCAGCGCGTCGCGTACGGAGTAGAGTTCCAGTCCGACCGGAATGGATGTTGACGAGGCCAAGCCAGAAGCGATTCCGCGAAAGACCCACGGTAACGCCGCCGACATGGCAAGAAATGACCGCCGGGAGAGGTTGGAGTATGGCATGCGTGAAATATTACGCCTGTGAGGCAAGCCGGCGCAGTGAGTTGCGAACGACAGCGATCGCCGGGCTACCTGCGTTGCCGCGCCTGGTTCGTGAATGTAGCAATGGTGAACAGGACTGAGACGATCGGGATCGCTAGGAGCACCCTGAAACTGGAGCAGAACGCCGCGATGCCGAAAAACATTCTTTCGTAGTTCGGAATTTCGACGTCTCCCCGTCCCAAGTGCCACCGAGCCAGGGCTCCGCCTGCGATCGAGGTCGCGAACATCCCTCCGACCAGCACGACAGACAAAATACGGGCAGTCCTAAAACGCATAAAAACCTCTTTACGCTTTCCCCACGCCTTAATGAG
>QIAL01000674.1 GCA_003225535.1 Acidobacteriota bacterium
TGTTCGCCGTGCCTTCGACGAACTTGAACTGAGCCGGGTCGCCGCTCTTTACCAGTTCCCAGAACCGCGGCACCAGCGGCAGCGAGATGAGAAATCCGGCTAGAGCAAAAATGTTGGCAATCCAGCGAATCGCGTCCTTGTTCTCCTTGGGAACGAACAAGAGCAGCATTGCGCCCACCAGCGGCGTGAAGAGAATGATGGAGAGGATGTGAGATTCCATTGTCTTGGCTTTTCAGCTACCAGCTATGAGCAGTGAGCGATGAGCAATGAGCGAGTAGAAATCTCGGTGATGCTCATCGCTCACGGCTCATAGCTCGCAGCTCTCAGTGATACACGTAATAAAACACGAACCCTAACAATCCCGCAGTCATCACCAGGGCATACCACTGCACCAAGCCCCATTCGAGCAGGCGCGCGGGATAACTCAGCATGCGGGCCAAAATCGCGGGGCCGTTCACACCAATGCCGTCGATGATCCACTCGTCCCACCAACTCGATATCGAGGCCACGAAGCGCGTCAGCCATCCGCTGGCATTCACGGCGCCGTCAATGACGTTGGCGTCGAACCAGGAACTGGCCTCGCCGAGTCCCATGGCGCCCAGGCGTACACCGCCCAGTTTTCGGCGTCCGGTGAAGACGTAGTCGTAGCCTTCGTCGACGTAGTACTTGTTCAGCAGAGTGTTGTAGACGGGCGGGGACAGAGCATTGATCGGCTCGATGTAGCCTTTGTCGGCCTCGCGATACGAACGTCCAGCCATGTACCAGCCGAAGGCAGCTGCGCCCACAGAGAGGAACATGAGCAAGTACTCGGTTCCGCTCGACTTCTCTTCTTCTTTTGTTCCGGCGGCGAGTTGTCCTGGCTCTTCCTTCGCAAATACCCGAGCCTCTTTCGCGAATACCGGGGCCAGATACGCCTCGAAGCGATTCGTCTCGCCATGAATGCCGACCAACCGAGCAAGGCTCTGCGGGAAGCCAAGAAATCCGGCGAAGAGCGACATCACGGCCAGCACGACCAGTGGTATGGTCATAGATACGGGCGATTCGTGGATGTGGTGCTCGACCTCGTGGCTCATCCGTGGCTTGCTCCAGAACGTCAGATAGATCAGCCGGAACATGTA
>QIAL01000675.1 GCA_003225535.1 Acidobacteriota bacterium
ACACCTATCGATGTTGTCGGCGATATGGAAATCGCGCTGCAAGCCGCTTTTGACGATGCTCCCGGAGTCATCGTTACACCTATCGATGTTGTCGGCGATATGGAAATCGCGCTGCAAGCCGCTTTTGACGATGCTCCCGGAGTCATCGTTATTGCGGGCACGGGCTCGATTGCATACGGGCGAGACAAAATGGGGAAGACCCTCCGCGCTGGAGGGTGGGGATTCGAAATTGGCGATGAAGGTTCTGCGCACTGGATTGGGCACACTGCCGTCAGCGCGGTTCTGCGGGCCTCCGATCGTGATGGAGATGACAAGGTGGCGTCCTCGCCCCTCGCAAAGGGCCTGTTCAAAGCCTGGGGAGTTTAATCGCTCTCTGACCTGGCACGCGCTGCGAACTCGGTCCCCGGGCCGGACTTCGCAGCGTTGTTTCGTGCCGTAGTGGCCAGCGAGGATGAACTTGCTCGAGAAGTGCTCGGCAAAGCGGGAAGGGAACTGGCCGACGTTGCGGCGGTGGTGATCCGCCGGTTGTTCTGCGAGGACGATCAAGGCTCGGTCCCGGTGGCCATGATCGGAGGGGTCTTTCGTCATGCGGCACTGGTGCGCGAGGCTTTTTACAATGAATTGCAAACGCTTGCACCTGGCGCGCGAGTGATGCCGCAGGTGGTCGAGCCGGTAGAGGGCGCGTTGCGAATGGCGCGCAAGGCGGCAGGGAAAGTCACTTAGCTGGTGGATGATGCCGGACGAGTTCCAAATCGATGCGGCGCTGACCCCGGCCCTACAACCTTCCCAGGGACGGCACGAGTCAAATGATGCCGCGCTTACCGAAGACCTCGCTCTGGCGCAACTCAAGGACCCCGACCTGAGTTCCGATGCATTTGAGCAGGTCTACCGGAACGATAGTGTGATGAAGTCCCGCAAGGTTCGAATGGCAATGGCGTCGCACCTGCGCACGCCGCGACGTATCGCGTTGCGGATCGTTCGTGAGCTTTACACATTCGAGTTGATGCAATTTGCGCTCAGGCCCAGCGCTGCTGCCGACCTGAAACGGATCGCCGATGAAATACTTCTCTGCCGGCTTTCTTCCATCACGCTGGGCGAACGCATCTCGCTTGCGCGACGTTCTTCGACGATGGTTGCCGCCGGGCTGCTGCTCGATAAGGAACCGCAGGTTTGGCAACTGGCGCTGGAGAATGCACGATTGACGGAAGCCGCAATCGTCAAGGCCTTGCAGCGGCCTACGGGCACGCGGGTTTTCGTGGAAGCGGTGAGTCATCACCCGAAATGGTCGGTGCGGCATGAGGTGCAAGTGGCGCTTCTGCGGAATGCGCATACCCCGCTGGCTAAGGCGCTCGAATTTGCGCGGCGCATCCCGGCAAGGCAGCTGCGGGATATTCTGCACGCGTCGCGGTTGCCGGAGGGGATTAAGAGCCAGCTGCGGAAGGAAAGGGATGTGAGTGAGTAGTACGGAGGGCCCGTCTCGTGATGCGGCAAGAGCGGACCTCAGGGGCTGCCCGAGTCTCTTGTGAGCCTGGCCGGCGCGGCTTAAGCCGCGCCCTTTCAAGGCAAGTACCAGCACTCGAGCGTCAGGCGTCGTCATTTTCAGCGGCCGCCGCCGATTTCTAGAATCGCGCCTGTGACATACGATGCGGCGGGCGACAGAAGCCACAGAACTCCTTCGGCGATTTCATCCGGTAGGCCGGCGCGGTTCATGGGAATGGATGGCATCAATCGCTGCAGGCGGCCGGGGTCGCCGTTGGCGGCGTGCAGGTCGGTGTCAGTTAGTCCGGGAGCGACGGCATTGACCCGTATGCCTTCCGTTGCGACCTCCCGCGCCAAGCCGATTGTGAAGCTGTCGATGGCGCCCTTCGATGCGGCGTAGTGCACCCACTCGCCCGCGCCTCCCGTATGCGCGGCGCGGGAGGAAATGTTGACGATCGCGCCTCCCGATCCTGCGTGGCGTGTCGACATGCGCCGCACGGCCTCACGCGCACAGAGCATCGCTCCCGTCACGTTGACGGCGAACGTCTTTTCAATCGCCTCCGCCGTCAGGTTCTCCACCCGCGCGAACCCGCCAGTGACACCTGCATTGTTTACGAGAGCCTTGATGGGTCCCAGTTCGCGTTCTGCGGTTTGGAAGAGGGTGAGGATTTGATCTTCGCGAGAAATATCGGCTTGGATTGCGACCGCATGAGCGCCTCCTGCGACAATTTCCTGTGCCAGCTTCTTCGCCTCGGCCTTGGCACTGCTGAAATTTAATGCAACTGCGTATCCGCGTTGACCTGCGAGCCGGGCGATCGCCGCGCCAATGCCCCGGCTCGCGCCGGTGACGATCAGGGTGCCCTTTGCTTCTGATTTCATTTGCGTGTGGAGGAAGACCTCTTAACCA
>QIAL01000676.1 GCA_003225535.1 Acidobacteriota bacterium
CGCACCGTTTTCATGTCTCAAAAGCAGGTGGGAGACATCTGAACCCGACGTTGCCGCGGTTTCACCACAAATTTCCCTGTCCGATACGGCGAGAGCGTCGGCAGCCTGGACTTCAATGGCTGGGCCGAGAACCGCTGTCAGGCTCTTGAGGTTGTAAATTCCAACTTCAGCCAGTGGGTCGATACTGCCATCGTGGTACCAGTGCGCCCAGGTAGAACCGGCGTTTCCATACAGACCGCGCGCGGAGTGCACTTTTCCGATTGCGCCTTCTTCGATGCGTCCCCAAAGGGCTCGGAACGTCGGGGCCAGTTGCACGAATGGCGCGCACATCAAGAGCAAACCCCGCTCGTGGGCGAACTCAGCAAGCTGCCGCGCTTCGCAATGAGTTGCCGCCGCCGGTTTCTCGACGACTACATGCTTGCCGTGTTCCAGAGCCGCGCGCACGATCGCAGCATGGCTCTCCGGTGAGGTAATGACGAGCACGACATCTACATCGGATTGCAGGACCGTGGTGGGATCGGCAACCAGTTCGATCTCCGGACGGCGGTTGCGGAGGTTGTCCCATGTTTCGCGGCGACGCGCGCACACTGGTCCCATTTGCGCCAGACCACGCGGAATGAGGCGATCCACGACTTGGAAATAAGCCCAGATCACGTTGCCCGCGCCAACGAATCCGACTGTCACTGGACGCAATGAGTTGGCTCCTCGGTCGCTGTGGGGGCAGTCGCAGGTTCGTACGACAACATCGCACCACCAGCTATCGCCAGTGCGATGCCGAACCACTGCAGGGCTGTCGGCCGTTCCTTAAGAAATGCAGTGGCCAGAATGACGGTGAAAAGTGGATACAGCGCCGTAAGCGGGATCGCCACACTGGCTTTGGCCCCCTTCTCAAGACAGGCAAAGACTGCCCAATTCCCAAGGCCATTCACAAGGCCGCTCGTCAGTCCAATCAATACGACAGTTACACCCAAGCCCTTCAGCGTCGTCATTCTCCACAGAACCGGGAGCAGTACAACGAAGCCGACCGTTACCCAAATAACCATGGAACGTGCTGAGACGCGGTTGGTGCCCAGTTTCATGAACAGGCCACAGACACCCCACAGCACAACCGCCAGGCACGCATATGCCAACCAATGGATCAATGCTTCCTCACATGGAAAGAACTACAATCGACGCCAGCGCCAGCACCATTCCGCCCATTTGCACTCGGTTCAATCGCTCACGTAAGACAATAAAAGCCAGAATGACCGTCAGCAGTGGAAACAGGCCGGTCACTGGAGTTACGACCGAAGCATTTTGTTCCCGCAAGGCCGCGTAATAGCCAAGAGAGCCAATACCGGTAGCGATACCACTCAACGTTCCGTACGAAGCGCCGCCAACATTGCGATCGAGGTTCCACCTCATCTGCACCAGCATTCCGAGTGCTACCGGCAGCATGCCCAATGTGAACAATATCTGCAACTGCAGCGGACTGGCCGAATTCCCGGCAATTTTGGAGAGAAATCCCCAGAGCCCCCACCAGAAAATGCACAGAAGTGCATACCAAAGCCACACCGGGACCTGCAGGCGATTATTCGACATCCTGCGAAAACTCTGCTTTCTTGTGCAATAAGCCGTGCTCGTCTTCCACTACATAAGAGCAAACACGGAAGGAATCACAATCAACTCCCAACAGCCTCGACATGCGCTCGGCGGCAAGCTGAATGGGAAAGACATCGATAGCAAACTGCCAGTTGGTCGGCGAATTGGGCAGTTGGCACACCAGGTCGCCAGCATCCGGAGGGAGGTTCTCGCCAATGAGCATGACCGAGGCTCCCAGTTCTCTCAAGTCATAGGCGACGGACAGATCTTGATCGCGCATTCGAGATTGATCGATCCACATACAGAAACGCAGGCCCTCACGGACAATCTCTTGTGGCCCGTGGCGAAAGCCGCTAGTGCTCATGGCGGTCGCCGGTATCTTGGCTCCTTCCTCCCACAACAACCGGGCCTCGTGGCAACTTCCCAAGCTGCCGCCACGCGCCAGAAAGTAATACGGCTCTCCCTCCACAAACCATCCCGACTGCTCCACTTGTCTTTGCCAGACCTCCAGAGATTGACGGACTTCCCGGACTGCTCTCAGCAGAGTTGGCGCTACAGGCAGGAAGCTGTCAAAGGTTGAGGATGCCAGCGCACCGGCCGCGATCAACAGGGTCGAGTAAGCATTTACGGATATGGCATGATCGAGCTTGGTCGGAACGGCGATAGCGACTCTTGATTCGCGCGCCAGCGGACTATCTTCGGAGTTAGTAAGACCAATCACGGACGCGTCACTCAGCTTAGC
>QIAL01000677.1 GCA_003225535.1 Acidobacteriota bacterium
GCCACTGGAACGCCCAGACTTCCTCTTTCCACTGAATTCGATTCGTTCCTGTCGGGTACCGCAGTAGTCCGGACAGGAGTTTGCGCCTCCCCAACAGCCATATCACGGACACAAATGCCATTCCAAAGAGCATCATCGCTGGCGCGAACAGCCCGTGGTGGCTCGCCAAAGCGAGCCACGCCATCAGGCTTCCGATCACAGACTGCCTGAACCGCAAACGCGCGATTTCCGACACATATCCGCAACCTTCCAGGAACGAAAGCAGCGGATCCAGTTGGAAGTTTAGGACGGCCATCAACGCATCAAGACACCATGGCAAATGCCAGGAAACAGCCTGTCCCGGGTGCTGGTGCGTAGAAAAAAAATAAAAGCCAATGGGAAGCACTGTGGCAGCCATCAACAACGCAGCAACCGAATACCACCGAACTGATTTCTGAATGACCGAAGCAAGTCGGGCATGCGCAATCGAATCTCCTGCAATTTCATAATCATGAGAGATCGACAATCGGGCTCGTTCATGGCTCGCCATTTGGAGAATCACGAACGAGAATCCCAGTTCAAAAACAATCTGCACCGCCACCAGACTTCCAAAAGTATAGTAGTAACCCTGCTCGGCGGGGGAAAGGAAGCGTGCGATTAACGCAACTGTAACGAGACCCCCAGCACTCGCCCAAAATCTCGCGAGGACCGTGAATCCTACCGCTCGGTCCAACCCGAGCACCGTGCGCAACCAGTGCCGCACTCGTCCGACTCGAGATGAACTCGGAGGGAGAAGGATCGCTTCCCGAAGAAAATCAGCCATTCAGATGCCCCCGAAGTGGGAGGATGGTCGCTCGACCAGAGATGAAGCCAGCCAAAAAACAATTGGAAACCTGGAACATGCGGATTCAGCAGTGGGATAGAGACTGCCTTGCGAGATCAGAAATGGGCTCCACCTCGAGCCTCCCTTTGGCAAAATTGATTTAGTGCCGGCCCTGCGGCAGTCGAGCTTCCAACCCTCGCCAGATGCCGGCTAGGCAGTCAACGGCTTACGCCCAAGCGCGCGAATGTGCACTGATGTTGTCCAACCAAGGTCCACAACCTCGTCCTCTATGGCAACTACGTCAAGACGTGCAGCCTCTAGAAGACTGCGAACAGCAGGGGTACAGTAGTAGTTGATATGTTCGTGGATTCCGAGTTCAAGGCGGGAAGCGGAATTCTGCAACTCAACGCGCTGCTGGTCTGATATTTCCTGCGGCGTCTCCACATAGAGATATCCGCCCGGTTTCACATAAGTTCCCAGTTTTCGAACTAGCTTCAGGGGGTGCGTAACATGTTCGGTGACATGAGCAAGCAGAACGATGGAATATGTGCCCAGTTCGGATTCCGATGTGAGGCGCGTCACACCGGGGATCGGCTCCATGCTTGATATCTCATAGACAAACTTGGTCCCCGGAATATCCGGTATGAACCTGCCGTCAGCACCCCCATAGTCGAGTATGGCGTCGGAGTAAGATGTGCGCAGCACCCTGCCCAAAAACGCGGTGAGAGCGGAGCGGCGCGTCCTTACCTCGCTTTGGTCTTGGCCAATGGCTGCCGCAATCGAGGCATACTCGGGTTCGTAGCGAATTCGTTCCCCGTTGTAAGAGGGCGATCGATAATCGGCATACAAATGCATGATGTCATCGTCATGAAACGGAACCTTAGTCTGAATGAAGAAACAATGCTCGCAAAGTTGCATCTCTACGAATGCAAACCGACCTGTTACCTGTGAGAAAAATGACATCGGAATAGCGGCAATATCGCGAATTTTCTGCTTCAGCGCATTGGGCGATCGCGGAGCACGAATTTCCAATCCAAACACTCGCTTCAGAAAGAAAGGCTGGACTTGGCCGATCGGCCCGAGATCGTGCAGTTCACTGCGTCCACAGTTCCTGCATTCGCTCACACAATTTCCTCCCGAGTCTTGTGGTTGGGTTTCAAAGTTGATGATCAACTCTTCTTGTCACAGCCTTTGTTTCGTCGCAGCCTGCATCCGAGAGCACAGCCCGCCTTAGCTTTGTTTCGCGTAGTACACTGGGTGTGTATACCCTCCCTGACGTGCGGCTGACAATGCGCTCCGATGCTGTTACCTGAACTGCGGATTAAGCGCATTCCCTCCGAAGTAAGCCTTTCAATTCTAAAGTCAGCGATCCTTAAGAGCGCCGATCACCGGGAATCGCGTAACAGACCAAATCCCAACCATCGAGCACATGAGGCCGCAGATGAAAGGAATAATCTGGACTGATGTCATGAACGAGCAGTGGAATGTTCCAGAGGTCACCCTGCTGGTGATACGCAGAAATGGCCAGGATCGGCTTATACCTTGCGATGAGTTTTTGCGCCCCTTCCAGTGTGGCGAGTTCTGACCCCTCAATGTCCATCTTTATGAAGGTGACGGGCACATCGCTAAGAATGGAATCTAGTGAGACACAATCTACCGCGAATTCGCCGCTACCCACCTTTGAAGATACGCCCTTTCCTGCGTCCATCAACACTCGTGTGTTCGTCTTACCCGTTGCAGCTTGATGCAGCGAGATGCGTTCGCCTGTACCGGATGCCATGGAACTCACTCTTTGCATGAGTTTGACGTAGTTGCCTGGATCAGGCTCAAAGGCGATCGCACGGCGGAATGAGCTTGCGCTATTTTTCAGAAACAGATCGAGAGAGTCACCGTCGAAGGCACCGCAATCGACGAACACCTCATCCACACGAAGGCGGAAAAGTTCCTCGCGGAAATAGAGATCACCAGCAACAGGCGGAGTGAGAGCTTCAAACTCCCCCAGCAGACGCAAACGCATTTGAGCAAGATACTCTCGACGCGATTCGTCATCAGCCATCAAACGTAGTGCCTGACGGACGCGATCAATCTGCTCGTACACCGGGTGCGGGAGATCGTGCATGTAGTGCGGCAAGAACAGCTCCGGGTATTTCCAGTAGAGTGGTAGGAAAGGCACGCCCCTTCTGCATCCGAGTTGGCGCAACTGTTCAATTCGCTGGGCCATCCCCTCGGTGGCTTGCGCGCGCCATATAGTAACCACAAACGTGGCTTGCTCTCCGTAACGTCTCGCACCTTCCGCAGGGCTTACCACTGGAATCCCGACGAGATCCTTACTCCACGCCGAGGAATTGTTATCAACGAAGCACATGGGATGAATTCCAACCTTGCGCAACCCCGCAAGTGTGCGCATCCCAAGGTTGCCGGCACCGAATAAGACGACCCCCGATTCCTCCAGATCTTGCAAGTTCTCAGCTACGGCTTGCTCACGTCGCCGCGCTCCCTCTCCGCCTTCAGACAGGAGCGATTCCAGCTGCTCCTCAAAACTCACCCGACCACCATCGATCACCAGATTGGCGCCCGTCATGTAGAAGGACGCATCGGAGCACAGGAAAAGGATGGCACCCTGGTATTCATCGCGATGTGCCATTCTTTCCATTGGGATCAGTTGTTTGATCCGATTCAAAAACACTGCTGGCTGGTCATTCGCAACACCCCCAGGTGAAATGGCATTGACTCGGATGTTGGCTTGGTTCCAGTAGGTTGCAAGATAGCGAGTCAGTCCGAGCAGCGCCGATTTCACGACTGAGTAGGTAACGGGCTTTACAGGTTGTTGGTCGTGAGGGAGATCATCGACCTGGTAAAGCCTTTGGTCTGGTGCGATAAGGGCAAGATCAGACGCCACGTTAACAATGACACCTGCCATGCGTTTTGCCATCTCTGTTCCGAAAACTCGACTGCAAAGAAACGCTCCTGTCAGTCCGACGCGAATGTCAGCATCCCAGACCTCAAGGGGAAGATTCTCCAGCCGCGACCATGTCAGTCCGCCAGGATCCTCAACCTTCGGATTGTTCGCGGCGTTA
>QIAL01000678.1 GCA_003225535.1 Acidobacteriota bacterium
GCGGCCGCGCCTTCAGCGAGCAGGACCGCGATCCCGACGCTCACACGATCATTCTCAACCAAGCTTTGGCGCGAAAGATATTTTCTACGGAAGACGTTTTGGGTAGGAAGATTCAATTTCGCACAGACAGGGCGGCTTTGAGCTCTCCTTTCACCATTGTGGGTGTCACGGGCAATGCGCAAAACCAGGGTCTGGGAGGGACAGTCGGACCCGAGTACTACATGGTCCGCCACCACAGTGACGATGACATTCTCTTCAATTATCCGGATTCACAGCGCGTGAGCATCATCGTCCGAAGCGCGATCGCAGGCCCAACTCTGGCACATGAGTTGCGAGAAACGATCGCCGGCCTGGACCCGACGTTGCCTGTCGAACTGAGTACTTTGGCGCGTAATGTCAGCAGGATGGCAGAGCGCCCACGCTTCAGCGCCGCTCTCCTCTCCTTGTTTGCCCTAATCGGCTTGCTCCTGACCGCGTTTGGAATCTATGGGGTCGTATCGCTGCTCGTGAATCAGCGCACGCAGGAAATCGGAATCCGGATGGCTCTCGGAGCAACACAGAGTCAAGTGGTTGGAATTGTCGTCTGGCAGGCTTCGGTTTGGATCGGCGTCGGGGCAGTAGCCGGAACTCTGGGATCGCTTGTGGTTGCTCGCTGGATTGGTTCTATGTTGTTCGGCGTGCGTCCCAACGATCCTGTCACTCTTGCTGCAGCCGCCGGAGCCCTGGTGCTGGTGGCGGTGATCGCAGCATGGATTCCGGCTCGCCGCACTGCAAAAGTAGATCCCATGATAGCCCTGCGTTACGAGTGAGGACTTATGGAAACTTTGCTGCAGAACGTCCGTTACGCTTTGCGCCAGTTGCGCAAGTACCCGGGATTCACCGCGGTTGCGGTGCTCACGCTGGCAGTAGGGATCGGCGCAAACGCAGCGATCTTTTCGCTGGTGGATCAAGTTCTGTTGAAGCAAATGCCGGTCTCTGAACCTGACCGCCTCGTGCAGTTAAAGTTCGTCGGTTCCGATACGGGGCATACGGATTCTTACGCAGGCGCGAACGAACTCTATTTTTCTTATCCGATGTATCGCGATTTGCGCGATCAGAACGCGGTCTTTTCCGGGATGCTCGCCATGTTCCCGAAGCAGGTCGGCCTGCAATGGAAAAACAGTTCGAGCCTGGTCAAGAGCGAACTAGTTAGCGGGAATTACTTTTCCGTGCTGGGCGTAAAACCTGCATTCGGCCGTCTCTTCCTGCCTGAAGACAGCGCGGCACGTGGCGCGTCGCCGCTGGTTGTCCTAAGTTACCGCTACTGGACGCAGCACTTCGCTTCCGATCCTGGGGTCATCAACCAAGGTGTTTCGATCAACGGAAATCTATTCACGATCATCGGCGTGGTGCAGCCCGGCTTCGATGGGACGAACTTGAAGATCGCAGGTCGAAGTGGCTGAACATTGTGGCGCGGCTGAAGCCTGGGATCTCTGTAGAGCAGGCCGAAGCTGGCGTCACTCCGTTGTGGAAGTCAGTGCGCGCCATCGAACTCCAGAGCATCACCTCGCACAACCAGCGCTTTCGCGATTGGTTCGTGGCGAAAAGTTACCTGACCCTGCTCGACGCATCCAGGGGCTTCTCCCCTTTGCGGGAGAACATGCGAGTGCCGCTCCTCATTCTCATGGGAATGGTGGGATTGCTCACGCTGATGGCGACCGCCAACGTTGGCAGCCTTCTGCTGGTACGCGCTGCCGGCCGTGTCCGTGAAATGTCGGTCCGCTACTCGCTAGGCGCGAGTCGGGTAAGGATTATCGGACAATTGCTGGTGGAAGGCCTGGCTCTGGGACTCGCCGGAGGAGCACTCGGCCTCGCGCTTTCACCCCTTCTCACTAAAGCACTGATCGCGTTAATCACACCGACGTCGGCGGCCGAGGACATATCCCCTTTATCTGCATCTCCCGACCGAAGCGTTGTCCTGTTCTGTTTCCTGGTCTCCGTTGGCGCAAGTGTTCTCTTCAGCCTCGCGCCGATCGTGCAGTTCTACAGGCCCAAAGTCACCGCTGCGTTGAAGCAACAAACAGGCACCGGGGAAGTTTCCCATGCGCGATTCCGCCGGATCACCGTAGGCGTGCAGATTGGTCTTAGCCTGGTATTGCTCGTGGGAGCCGGACTGTTCAGCCGCACGCTGCGCAATCTAAAGTCGGTCGATGTGGGTTTCGTAACAGATCATTTGCTTACGTTCCAGCTCGATCCTCGTCTGGCCGGTTATCAACCGTCCGCGGTGACGGCTTTGTACAAACGACTCCTTGAGACATTCAGCACCCAACCGGGCGTGCAATCGGTCGGTATGACCGACGACCCGGTCCTGGCCCAATCCGACAGCACATTTTCCATCGACGTACCGGGATATCAACCGCAGGAGGGCGAACGCAGGAGCTTCGAATGGGAACACGTCACGCCCGCCTACTTCGCGACGTTGCGCCTTCCGCTTGTGGCTGGCCGAATCTTCAATGAGGCTGATACTCCCGCCACAGTAAAAGTTGTCGTGGTGAATGAGAGTTTCGCCCGCAAGTTTTTCGGGAGGCCAGAGCAATCGCTCGGAAAGACATTCACAATTGGCAAAGTCGACAAGCCGCTCTCGATCGTGGGCGTTGTGAAGGATGCAAAACACGGAAGCGTCCATGATCTATTTCTTCCGATGTTCTATACGCCCATCTTCCAGGACGCGGAGCCTGGTTCAGTGGCCGTTTACATCCGGACTCAACAAGCGCCCGAACAGGCTGCCAGCGCAGTTCGCATGGCCGTCGCCCAAATCGATTCCAGACTTGTGGTCGATACGCTGCAATCCTTGAATGCGGGAATCGATACCACGTTGATTTCGGAACGCATGCTTTCTTTTCTTGCCAGCAGTTTTGGAGTTGTAGCTGCGTTCATTACTGCGATCGGCCTTTACGGCGTGCTCGCCTATTCGATCACGCAACGAACGCGCGAAATCGGCGTCCGTATGGCCCTCGGCGCAACGCGGGGAGCAGTCGTAAAGCTGGTCCTACGCGAGGTCCTCATGATTACTGGCTGCAGCGTGGTCGTGGCTGTGCCACTGTCAATTGCCCTGAGTAGCTTCGTCAAGAACCAACTGTTTGGAGTCTCGTACAGCGACCCGAAGACGCTGGTCTTCGTCGTACTGACAATTGGATTCGTTGCGCTCGCAGCCGCTTCTCTGCCTGCCCGCCGCGCCGTGCGAGTGCAGCCAATCACAGCGCTCCGCTACGAATGAAGGAGAAGAAATGACTGGACTTATGCAAGACGTTCGTTTCGGGTTGCGCCAGTTGCACAAGAGCCTTGGGTTCACGGCGATTGCGGCGTTTACGCTCGCACTTGGGATCGGTGCGAATACCGCAATTTTCAGCCTGGTCAGCGGCATCCTTCTGCGGCCGCTTCCCTATCCGCGGCCTGCCGAACTGGTGAGCGTTACCGGAACCTATCCCAAGGGTGCGTTCGCCGCCATGCGCGAGCAGGTCCAC
>QIAL01000536.1 GCA_003225535.1 Acidobacteriota bacterium
GAGCCGTTCTCCAAGCCATCTCCGCAATCGATCTCCTGGTGGTGGGCGAGGGGGAGCTGACGTTTTCGCGTCTCCTCTCTGGCACGGCAACCAACGGCCTGGTGTTTCGCCATGGCAACCAGACCGTCGACCTGGGAGATGGGGATGTCGTCGACAATCTGGACGAACTTCCCTTCCCCGACTACGGCCTGGTCGATCTAAGCCGGTACGAAGAGCACCTGAGTTATGCCTATAACCACCGGCGGCAGGGCGTCCTGCTCACTAGCCGAGGTTGCCCGTTCTTGTGCACTTACTGCAATACCTTTGCCGGCAAGACGGCGCGGCTGCGTTCCGCGGAGAACGTGGTCGCTGAGATGCAACAGATGTCGCGCGACCATGGCGTAGACGACTTCTACGTGGTCGACGATATTTTTAATATGGACCGCAAGCGCACCGAGGCCGTGTTTCGCATGATTATCGGCCTTCGCAAGAATTGGCGCCTCTATTTCGTGAATGGATTGCGGGCAGACATTATGACGCGCGAGTTGGTGGACCTGATGGCCGACGCGGGAACGGTATGGGTTACCTACGCGGTCGAATCCGGAAGTCAGCGCATTCAGAAGCTAGTCAAGAAGAACATGCACCTGGAGAAGGCCGCGGACATCATCAACTACTCCCAGGACCGCGGGCTGATCGTCAATGTGAATACGATGTACGGTTTTCCCACAGAGACCGGGGCTGATGCCCAACGAACGCTAGACTACCTAGCCCAGTTACACATGCCATCGCTCCTTCCTTACCACTTTTGTCTGCGGGGATACGATGGATGCGAAATCGTCGACCAGGCGGCCGAAGCCGGCTGGGATACTACTGCCTTTCTGGCGGATGGTGCGCTGTCCTATCACGACATGCCCCGGGGAACCGCGACGTTTCCGAAGGGCGAGATGATGAAGCACCTGATGGATTATCATACGCAGTTCGGCATGCATAACCACCAGCATCTACGCCGGTCGCTAGAGGTTCTAAGAGTAAACGGCTACACAGATTCCGATCTGGTCGATATGTACAGCGTTCTCCAAAATCGTTCTTTACGAAATGTGGACGAAATTGTGGCTGGCTCAACGCCGAACGCCAAGCCAGGATTTGCTTATCCAGTTGAGCACACTGCGAGTCCTAGTTAAGCTTCCTAATTCGCGGTGCAAGGGTAAACACGGAAAAATGCGTCAGCCCATCAAATACCTTGAAAAGGCGATGTCGATTGCTGCGAATGGAGCGTGGCGGATATTTTGTTTGACGAACGACCTCGTTCCTGAGAACCACTCCTTCATCCCCAGGTGGTCCGACAAGCCCCTGCTGAAGTCGCGCGAAAAGTCCAAGCCTCCGCTGGGCTGGCCGCGAGAAACCGATTCGTTGTGCCCTCGTTGCGTGCCGGAAATCCGCCGGCAGATCGTCGACGGCAAACAGGATTACCGCATCCTGCTGAACGAGAGGCCCGGTGAAATCAAGGCGCAGATCGTCGAGCGCGACGGCAGAATCCTCATGGTCAAGGATTGTCCTGTCCATGGGCATTTCGAGGATGTAATTTCGATCGATACAGCGTTCTTCCGGCATCTCGAGGAGACGTTCCCCGGGCGCGACATTCGTGCTCACAACGACGAGAAGCTGCACAACCACGGTAGCAGCACCATCAAGCACGGGCGGGGATCGGTTCTCACCATTGACCTGACCAACCGCTGCAACATGATGTGCGATCCCTGTTTCATGGACGCGAACCAGGTGGGCTTCGTACACGAACTGACGTGGGACGAAGTCAAGACGCTGCTCGACAACGCATTTTCCATCAAGCCCCGGCGCCAGATGTCAGTGCAGTTCTCCGGTGGCGAGCCGACCATGTCACCGCATTTTCTGGATGCCATTCGCTACGCCCGCCAACTCGGCTACGACAGCGTGCAGGCGGCTACCAACGGCATCGAGTTTGCCAAGAGTCCGGAGTTCGCGCGTCAGGCCGCGGAAGCCGGCTTGCGCTACGCCTATCTTCAATTCGACGGGATCGGCAACCCAGCGAATTCCCACCGCAACGTCGGGAATCTGTTCGACGTGAAGCTGCGGGCCATCGAAAACCTGCACTCCAACGGCGTGGAAATAGTGCTGGTCACGACGGTGGTCAACGGGATCAACAACGAGCAGGTGGGCCGCGTTGTGCAGTTCGCGCTGGACAACCCGGACAAGATAGCGATGGTGTCATTCCAGCCCGTTTCGTTCACCGGCCGCGACGAGGCAATAACCGACGAGCGCCGCATAGCCCAGCGCTACACACTTTCCCACCTCGCCCACGACATGAAAGACCAGTTGAACATCGGCGAGCCCGTGCGCGACTGGTTCCCGCTCTCGTTCCTAAGCACTTTTTCCGACTGGGCCGACCTGGTACACGGCCCCGAAGCCGCATGGGGACAAGTCGCCTGCGGTTGCCACCCGAATTGTGGAGTTGGCATGGCGGTTATGGTGGATAAGCAGACGCGCGAGGCGGTTCCGGTCACTGCATTTCTGGACGCCGATCAGTTTGCCAAGGACATTGCGAGGATCAACGATTGGGCTCGGAGCAAGTGGATGTCCGTAGCGGGGATGGCTCTGGCTCTGGCGCGGAATTACGACGCTTTCCGCGCGCCCACCCACTTCCGTGCTATCGACATGTTGAGAAAACTTGATAAGGGACTGGGCGCGACCGGGCACGACTATGGCGACGTCTCGGGTAACCGGACGATGGCTGACATCCTCCACCGCCGGCGCGACCGCTGGAACCTGCTGTTCGTGGCGGGCATGTGGTTCCAGGATCTGTTCAACTACGATTTCCGCAGAACCGAGCAGTGCATTATCCCCTACGCCACGCAAGAGGGAGAGATTTCCTTCTGCGCTTATAACACCGGGATGGGATGGCGGAACATCATCGAGAAGATGCACATGACCGCCACATTGACCAAGTGGTACGAGGAGCACGGCCGGCATGAGATTTTTGCCGGCGGCAAAAGCGTCAGCCTTAGCAGTACTGAACATCATCTGGTTTTGAAAGATGAGATTGTCAGCGACCATGCCCAGCACGATCTGGAGAGACTCGGCATCGCCAAAAATGCGCGCGAGGAGAAGCTGCGAGCGCGAGCCGAGCGGCTTAGGCTGGACGCTGAGAACCAGCGCATGGCAAAGCTTTACCGCGAGATTGTGCTGAAAGAACGATCTGTTCCCGAGTTGGTGCAGATCGGAGGGCCAACCGCGACCGCGCCCTCGCAAGATTGCCGAAGCGCAATGGGAGACTGCGGAGATTAAGCCTGGAATCAGGCGCCGCGCAGGGAGACAGTGTCGGTTGAGGATTCGGAGACTGACGTCAACTTCCTCGGCCCCAGGAGGTTTGTCTCCTTCAAATAGGCCTGGGGATCCATCAAGGTTTGGGTGCGCGCGAGAATACGGGCGAGCCGGGGAATGTCGCGCAATCGAACCTGCTTGAGCCACTGCCACCACTTCTTCTTTCCCGCGATGTTGAGAACGCTACGCCGCCAGGATTCACAATAAAGCTCGAAGAAGCGATCGACCGGCAGGCGCGGCTGCCAAAGCAGGTGATGCAGGTCGTAGTGGGTCCAGTCGAATACATCGATTTTCTTCCTGCTCTTTTCGAAGTAGTAAGTGCCCGGCAGGGGCGTCAGGATCGTGAATCCCACGCGATACAGTTGGTGTTCGTCCATGAAATCCCACAAGCCTTGAAAATCGGCCTCGGTGAAATCCGGATCGATAATGAAATTCCCAGTGACGCCAAATCCGAGTTCGCGGGCAATGCGGACGGCTTCCACGGTCTTGTTGATGTCGGCATCCTTGTTCAGCGAGCTGAGGCCCGGGCTGGTGTGGGACTCCAAGCCGAAGAAAATATCGAAAGTTTTGGCCAGCGGACGCCACAGCTTCAGTAGGTCCGCATTTTCCGTGACTAGGTCCGCGCGGGTTTGCACCAGCAGCAGATTCTTGCGTTCGCTGGACTGGAGCAAGGTGTGGCCTAGTTCTTCGCTGCGCATGCGGTCGGCCCAGAACAAATCGTCGACCATGAACAGATTGCGGCCTGTAGCCTCGAAGTCGCCACGCACCTGATCGGGGGCATGGCACCGGTAGGTGCGCTTGTAGAGTTGCCACACCGAACAGAAATTGCACCGGTAGGAGCACCCGCGGGCCGTCTCCATGGTCCACATCGGCATGTAATTTAGACAGCAGTAGCGCTTCTGATAGCGAGCCACCACGGACCGGTCGGGGAGGGGCATCTGGGCCAGATCCAGCCACCGGCCGGGCTTGGCAGTCGTGGCCTGAAAGCGGCCGTCACCCTTGGGAAGCAGCAGCGATGGAAGCGTATCCAAGGCGCGACCGTTGGCGACGGCATCGCACAGAGCGGGCAGCAGCGTTTCCCCTTCGCCGATGCAAATTGCGTCGACGGAGCGGTTGCCATCCACGGCTTTGGGGTAGGCAGAGATCGCGTGGCCGCCGAGGGCGACAAAAATCTTCAGGTTGTGTGCCTTGATCTGGTCGGCGACCCCGAGCGCGGCCGGCGCCTCGAGGATATGTAGGCAGGAGATCGCGACTAGATCGGGCTGCGATTCGCGCAGAATGTCGGTGATCCTGCGCCGCTCGAAACGCATGTCCGCCAGATGGACGGAATGCCCCGCAGAGCGCAGCGCTGCTGCCAGGTACATCAGCCCTAAGGGTTCGGTTTGAAAAAAAGGAGCTAAACCGAACTGTGCGGTTTCGGGGTACGGCCTCAGCAGGAGGATTCGCACCGGCTACCTTTCTGGCACAAGGCTGGTTCCACTCCCACGTCTGAGAATTCCGTGATCACGGATGGATGACTCATTGCATTCGCTGCGATGCAATGCTAACAAGTGTATCTGCAGCCTCCGGTTGTCCCATAGGTTGTCTCTTGGGAAGCACCGAGGCAGCTAAAGCGGGCGCTGGTTCAGGCCGAGACTCAGGCGCGTGCTGCATGGCCAGCAGCTTTCGCCAATCGAAGCGCAAACGCTTTTTCAGCAGAGAACGGCGCGTATCGCGAAAAGGGTCATCGGAAGTGCCATACACCGGATGGTAGCTGTCGGTCCTCTCCAAGCCGGGGACTTCGATGCCGAAATCGTTGAGCTGCATGAAGTGCCGCATCTGCAGCTTGTAGCGGCCTTCGATCCCGAACAGCAGCTCCAGCATGCGCTCGTTCAGCCAGATGATATAGCGCAGGCCGAACGACCAGACATAGGTGTAGCCCTTGAAAAACTTCCAGTCGCCTTTCGTGGGCCGCCACATCCCGATGATCTCCCTGCGGATCTTCCAGCGGGCGAAACTGAGTTCTTCCGGAGACAAATTGGAAGTCCGCACGTTGGCGAAGTAGCCGTCATACCAGCGAAAGTCCGACAGGTTCTGGATCTGACCGTCGCGGAGCATGTTGTCCCGCAAAGGGGTCTTAGGATAGGGGGTCATAATCTGATCCATGATGCTGCTGACGCCCTGCTCCTTGATGAAGCGGTAGTTCTCACGCATGCTCTCGGGATCGTCGTCGGGGAGTCCGTTAATGAGACCTGCGATGACGACGATGTTCTCTTTGTGCAACTCGGCAATCGCTTTCTTGATAGCGGGGAGTGTGTTGGGCTTCTTCATGGCCCGCAGGTTTTTCGTTGAAGCATTTTCAATGCCCAGGAAGATGGAGACGAAACCGGCCTTGGGCAATTTCTTGATGACGTGCGGGCGTTGAGAAAAGCCGATCACGGTCGCCTGCGTGGTGAAATGCAGGTTCTTGAGTTTGAGCGAGATCACGCCGTCGATCAGTTCCTCGAAACGATCCATGTTTTGGGTGATGTTATCGTCGGTACAGAAAATGTGGCGCGCACCGCGGCTGTACGCGTCCTCGATATCGGCGAGCACGCGTTCCAGAGGATACTGGCGGATCGAACTGCCGTACATTTGATGGATGCTGCAGAAATTGCAGTGATAGAGGCAGCCGCGGGAGGTCTCGATGACGTCGGCCCGGCGGAAGTACATGTGGAAGTCTTTGATGATGCGCTTGTCGCGAGCGGGAAGCTTGATCTTGGTTACATCCTCGAGCGGACGTGGGGCGTTGTGATGAAACTGGCGGTTTTCAGTTTTGTACGACACGCCCAAGACGTTGTCGAGCCCGCGACCTTGCGCATCGAGCGAGTCCAGAAGTTCGCCGAAGCTGAAGTCGCCCTCTCCACGGACGATGAAATCCCAGTAGTCGGCCCCGGGCGAACCTTCGATAGTGTCGTAGGATAACGTGGCATGGTAGCCGCCGAGTACAGTTCTTATCCGGGGATCGAGCTGCTTGGTGAGGTAGGCCATCCGCAGATTACAGTCGTACTGAAAAGCCATCCCGGAAAAACCGACGACATCCGGGCGCTCGCTCTGCAGCGTCTCCATCAGAATTGGAATGGCGCGCTTCCGAGTGGGAGCCAAGTCCAGGACTTTTACGTCGTGGTTGTCAATTTGCGCGGCAATGGTGGCCAACGCCACGGATGGGGGTTCCCACTGCCTTCTTGGAACCCAGGGTGAGGTTGCGGGGCATTGCACGAGCAGTGCTTTCATAGTCTTCGCATCCTAAATGACATTGCGCGAAATTCAGCAGACTGCCGAAAAGCTGGGCTGGGATCTCCCAATGATGGCGACAGGGTACTTCACGGTGAGGATAGATTGCAAGGCGAAACGGCGGATGGAATGGGTCCGTTGAAGGACGGAAGAAGAAACCGACCAACGACACGAAATCGCACGAGGGAAAAACGTTTAGAAGGCGCTCGGGACTTCGCGGTTGATGCCTTTTCTTTGAGTCCTCAAACGGCCCACCAATCGCGAGGCAAGGTTTTTGTAGTCGCCGGACGCGTGATACACTCACTTCGAATTCCGGCGTTCTCGCCTGGCCCATACGCGCCCGACGCTGGAAATTGCGGCATGCGAACTTGCGCGCTCATTCCGGCATACAACGAGGCCTCTTACATCGCGGATGTGGTGAAGGGAACGCAACCGCATGTCGAAGAAGTCGTCGTGATTGACGATGGTTCCGATGACGGGACGGAGCAGGTCGCGCGGACTGCGGGGGCTACGTGTCTGCGATTGCCCAGGAATTGCGGCAAAGCCTCGGCCCTGCGTCTGGGCATCGAGTTCGCCCGCGCCCAGAACTTTACTCACGTGATCACTCTGGATGGCGACGGCCAACACTTGCCAGAAGATATTCCTGGCTTGTTTCGTGTAGCGAAGGAGACGGGAGCGGACCTGGTGATTGGTGCGCGCTCGTTCGATCGCGACTCGATGCCTCGCTCCCGCTATTACTCGAACACGATTGGCAGCCGCGTAGCATCGTCGCTGGTGGGCCACGAGATTCGCGACAGCCAGAGCGGGTTCCGGCTATTCCGTCTGGATAAACTCCATGGGACCAGGCTGCGGAGCCGGTATTACGAATTAGAGATGGAGATGTTGATCAAGATGACGCGCTCTGGTTGCACGATTGCGCATGCACCGGTTCAAACCGTCTACCACAATGGCGGGGCGCGCTCGAAGATGAAGCCGGTGCGAGACACGGTCTGGGTCTGCCTGTGGTCGCTAGCGTTTCGCTACCTGGGGGCGTGACGTGGCTCCGCGGATCCGAATGTTACGTGGACTCTTTCTCCTTGCGTTGACGATTTTTCCGGCACTGCTGGCAGCACAGAGCGACGATCTGCTGAACCGGATTTGGGAAGGCGTTCAGCAAGCGCAAAAAAAATACACTAGCAGCTGCGGGACCATTATCGAAACCCGCACTTCCACCCTGATGGTGAAACCTCTGGTGCTGCGCGGCAAGTTTTGCGCCGACGGAACCAAGCGATTCGCACTGGAGTACTTCGAGCCGTCGAACATGCGCATTCGCTTCAACGAGGACTATCTCAACGTAACCACCGGCAGCAAGACAGAGGTCATGGAAGTCGGGGGTAACGTTCGCCGCGCTCAGTCTTATTTCAGCCGGGAGAGTTCCATCGGGAACCTGAAAAAAAACTTTACCATC
>QIAL01000537.1:0-13496 GCA_003225535.1 Acidobacteriota bacterium
GAATACTTTCCCGCGGCGAACTGAAGCTCCGTGTTGCGCGCCGCTCGCAGTGCCAGCGAAATCTGTGGAGAGAACTGTTGCGGCAGATATTCCTGAAACCGCTCCCAGCGCAGGCTGCCAAGAATGTGCAGCCGCCCTTGGAGCAATCCGGAAGCCTGCTCGACGTACCCGGTTTGCCGCAAACCTGACCCAGCGTAGGAGAACGGCTGCAGTTGGCCACTGGTTGTGATGCCAACCTGATATTCACTATCCCGAATTCGCCGTTCGGATAATCCCGCCTGCAATACGTGATCCTGTGCCCATGCCCACGAGACTCCAGCGCCGCCCACCCACTCCCGATGGTCAGTCTTGGTGAGCAATGTGCTCACGTTGTTGAACAGCTCGTCGGGCTCGCGAATGTAGGCAGCGCGAGTGTCCAACAGCAAGCGCGGGCTCAGAGCCCAACGCCATCCCGCGCGAGCGAGCGTGAAATCGCTGTTACCGCTGGCGTATTGGACATCCTCGAGTACCGCCTGATCGTTCATCGACATGGTCGTGTGTCCGTCGGTGACAAAGAGATTCACGTTCTGCCGAGGAGTGAGGTCATAACTCACCTTCAGGTCTGCATTAGCTCTTGCGCGCTGAAGCCAGCCACGATCCCTTTCGAGAACTGTTGAACCATCCTTCGCCGAGAATTTCACTGGCGGCGATTCCGGCGGTGATTCGGAACAGCGGCGCGCTGCGGCTGCCGTCACGGGTGTGAATGTCGAGGGCTGCGCCGTCTGCGTCTCCATACCGTTCGGGAAACGCCGCGGGCAGCAGCTTCATCTCCTCCACCACTTCGCTGGTCAGCACACCTAGCGAGGCTCCCTCGCTGAAGTTGCCGATCTCATGAAAGGGATTGAGCACGACCACGTCGTCGATGTAAACGCCGACATTGGGGAACGCCGCGCCCATCACCGAGAATTCTGCGAAGAACTCGTTGTTGCCCTCTGCGGAAACCCCCGGCAGGGTCTGCACGGCGCGAAACGGATCGTCGGCAAACACCGTCGAAGCCTCGCGGATCTCCGAACTGGTCAGATTCATTTCCGTGATTGCCGGGGAATCGGAGACCTGGAAAAGATCTCCGCGGACTTCCACCTTGTCGGCATGATGGAAGTTGTCGGGGACCATGGTGATAGAAAAATCCTTATTATCGGCATCGGTCGCGAGACTAAAGGGAACGGTGAGGAGCCGATAGCTGACCGCATTCAGCCGCAGAATGTATTTTCCGGGAGCGAGGTTTGGGATCGTGAACTCACCGGCGGGCGAGGTGATGACGCTAACTTTTGTTCCAAGTACCGAGACTTGCACTTGTCCCAATGCTTCGCCGCCAAGCGCATTCGTAACTTTGCCCCTGATCTCAGCCGCACGACTGGCGATGGACGCGAGAATCAGGAGGGCACAAGGAAGAAAACGCATAAATCTTTTCTAAGCAGTCGAGCAGGGGCACGGACAGAATACACTCTAGCCACGACGGCAGGTTTTGGAAGTTCAGGCTTCGATCAACAGATTTGGGCTGGGCTCGAACGTTCATAGCCGCTCCGGATTGCGACGAAAGTATCCGGTCTGAGGTCCGACGCCTGAGGTCTGACGCTTGTCACCCAGGCCGATGTTACACTTTTCCTTCACCCATCCTTGGCGCTAGCCCCGGAGTTCGTTCCTCCATGTCTGAAACTCAGATGCCAACCCAGCGGACGCGTGTAGTCCGCGAACCCGAGCGCGGTGTTTATGATCGCGCCGCCGCGTACCGCATCCTCGACGAAGGATTTATCTGCCACGTAGGCTTCTCGCTCGATGGCCAGCCGTTCGTGATTCCGACATCTTACGGCCGCAAAGACGCGAACCTTTATATCCACGGATCGGCGGCCAGTCGCATGTTGCGCCAGATGAAGGAAGGCGTTGCTGTGTGCGTGACCGTGACTTTACTCGATGGACTGGTGCTCGCCCGCTCCATTTTTAATCACTCGATGAATTATCGCTCGGTGGTGATCCTCGGGAAGGCTACGCTGGTGGATGATCCGGAAGAAAAGCTTACCGCGCTGCGCGCTCTCTCCGAACACATCGTGCCGGGTCGCTGGGACGATGCGCGGCAACCGAACGAACGCGAACTGAAGGCCACGTCGGTTTTGCGGGTGGCGATTGAAGAATTTTCGTCGAAGGTGCGGACTGGACCGCCGATTGATGATGCGGAGGACTTAGCGTTTCCTACGTGGGCGGGAGTGTTGCCGCTGGAGATGAAGGCGCGGGAGGCGATTGGTGATGAAAACTCATTGGCAGGAAAGGCTGTGCCGGAATATGTAAAAGGCTACACTCGCAAAGGGTAAGTGGGGATGAAATGTGGGGACAGCCGCCCTCGGCTGTCCGCCGGGCGCAGCCCGGCCGCTGTCAGCTCAGAATTCGCCCTTTGTCTCCAGATCCCGGCCGGCCAACCGCCAAGCTTCGCTCGGCCGGACAGCCGAAGGCGGCTGTCCCCACTTGGACTGTTACGGCACCAGCAGTAATTTTCCCGCCAAGGTGCGCGCTTCCATGTCGCAATGTGCTTGTGCTGCTTCGGCTAGCGGATATTTTTTGGCAATCCGCACTTTCAGCTTTCCGTCGGCAATCATGCTGAACAGCGCTGAGGTTCGCGCCAGTAATTCTTCGCGCGTCGCCGTGAAGTGCGCCAGCGTTGTGCGCGCCATGTAGAGCGATCCCTTCTCTGACAGCTTTGCGGGGTCCACCGGAGGGACTGCGCCGCTCGACATGCCGTAGACCACGAGCATCCCGCGCAGTCGCATCACGTTCAGATTCTTCTCGAAGGTCGCTTTGCCAACTCCGTCGTATACAACTTCTACGCCCTTGCCGCCGGTGAGGCGTTTCACTTCCGTCTCGAAATCCTGACGAGTGAAAACGATTACCTCGTCAGCGCCAGCCTCGCGTGCCAGTTGTGCCTTTTCGTCACTTGATGCAGTTCCGATTACGCGCGCCCCGATTGCGTGCGCCATCTGCACGACCATCAAACCAACCCCGCCGGCCGCGGCGTGTACCAGCGCCGTTTCGCCGGCTTTGAGTTTGTGCGCGTCGGTGACCAGATAGTGCGCGGTGAGCCCGTGCATCATCGCGGCGGTTGCTTGATCGTCGCTGATCGCCGGCGGTACCGGCACCAGATGCTCCTCGGGAGCCGCGACGTATTCTGCGTACGATCCCAGCGTTCCACTCCAGGCTACGCGGTCGCCGACCTTGAGCGCCTTCACCTGTGGGCCGACCGCAGTGACCATGCCCGCGCCTTCCTGGCCGGGAATGAATGGCAGCGGCGTGCGCAGACGGCCGTCGCGGAATTGTCCATCGATGGAATTCACTCCCGCGACGTTGACCTTGACGACTGCCTCGGAAGCCTTCGGTTGCGGTGAGGGTACCTCGGCGAGTTCCATTACTTCGGGCCCGCCAGTGTGCTGCACCCGGATTGCTTTCATGATGGTCCCTTTGTCCCGCTTTCTCAAACGGTTGTCATCGTCCGACAGGTTGCGGGACGAAGGACCAATGCACTCGTCGGCAGCACCGACGCTTTCGCGGGTACACAGGTCCTTCGCCGCCAAAGGCTGCGGCTCAGAATGACAAATAAAATTACGGGATCAACAGCAACTTCCCCGTCGTCTTCCGGCCTTCCAGTTCGCGGTGCGCGCGCTGCGCCTCGGCCAGCGGATAGGTGTGCTGTATCCGCAGTTTCAATGTTCCCGACGCGATCATCGCAAACACAGCGCCCGACCGCGCGAGCAGTTCCTCGCGTGTGGCAATGTAGTTTCCCAGGGAAGGCCGGGTGAGAAACAGCGAACCTTTTTGCGTCAGAATAATGGGATCAAGCGGAGGCACGGCGCCGCTTGATCCGCCAAACAATGCCATCATCCCGCGCGGGCGGAGAACGTTCAGTCCCTTTTCAAACGTGGTCTTGCCAACCGAGTCATAAACAACGTCGACACCCTTGCCATCCATCAGCCGCTTGGTCTCGGCTTCAAAATCTACCTGCGAATAAAGAATGATTTCGTCGGCTCCCGCCTGGCGCGCTAGCTTTGCTTTCTCCTCGGTCGAAACCGTAGCGAGTACGCGGGCGCCGATGTTGTGCGCCATCTGCACCAGCAGCGATCCCACGCCGCCAGCCGCCGCATGCACCAGCGCCGTCTCGCCGCGCTTCAGTGGATACGTGTCGTGAGCCAGATAGTGCGCGGTCATTCCCTGCAGCATTGCCGCCGCAGCCTGCTGATCGGTCACACCGGGCGGAATCGGCACCAGTCGGTCCGCGGGCACGGCTACATATTCCGCGTAAGAACCCAGTGTCGCCGTCCAGGCGACGCTATCGCCAATCTTTACGGACTTCGCATCGGAGCCAACGGCCACGACTTGTCCCGCCCCTTCTTGCCCGGGAGTAAATGGAAGCGGCACCTTGTAGCGCCCCTCGCGGTGATACACATCGATGAAGTTCACGCCCGAAGCGGCCAACTTCACGACCGCTTCATTCGCCTTGGGCTCGGGAACCGGCAACTCCACCAGTTCCATCACCTCGGGCCCACCGGTTTGCTTGACTTGTATGGCTTTCATGGAAGTTTTGGATTCTCTATCGTAGCCGAGGATTCCGGGAACGGATTGCAGATTTCAGATTGTAGATTGCAGATTAAGAATCCTGACTCTCAATCTTCAATCTCAAATCTGCAATCTGAACTATTTTCGCTTCAGCTCCGCCGTCCAGTTCTGAATCATCGTCAGCGGCAAAGCGCCCGTGGCACCGGTGGCAATGTTCAGCATGCGCTGGCCATCACTGGAGAGCGCCCACTGCGCGCTCGCGTTACTGGGAGAAAAGTTATACCCCTCAAACAGTGTGCGAACCTCCCCGAACTCGAAGCTCGACCCGTGCGTGTTTGTCTCGACCGACATCATCCGGCCGGTGCCCGGGACCTGGAAGATGATTTCCTTTCCATCCCGTCGCCAGCGCGGCCGGAGTCCACCTGCGTTCGAGACCTGCCACTTGGCTCCCGTCCATGGAAAGGGAGCGACGTAAATCTCCTCCCGGCCGGTTTCGTTGGAGTTGTACGCGACCCATTTCCCGTCGGGAGAAAACTGGCCGAACGCCTGATCTCCCGGGCCTGCGATGTAAGGAAATGGTTTGCCGTCGCCGTATAAAGGGAGAACCCAGATATCCACGCCTGTCTTCTGGCCAATGGTCCCCAGGTCATAGATCAGGTAGCGGCCGTCGGGTGACCAGTCATCGAGAAACTGCTGAATACTCTGAGTGGCGCCGAGATTTACCAGCTTGCGCTCATTGCCCGAACCGTCTGCGGCTTTGACGACGATGTCGCGGTTATAGACACTGGCGGGATCGCCGGCCATGAATGCGATTTGCTTCCCGTCCCGCGACCATATTGCACTCGAGTAAGTTCCATTTCCAAAGGTGAAGCGGGACCGGCTATTGTGGACCAGGTCATAAATCCAGATCACGCCTGCCGGATCGCCAATCGTGACCGCAGCTTTTTTGTCGTCGGGGGAGAGTTCGACCTGGTAGTAGGACTCCTGCCCGGGGATGCTGGCGAGTTCTTTCCCGGTGTGATCGAACCACGTTAGCCGCATCCCGGCGGCCGTCGTACCCGGTTGGTAGATGAGAGTGCCGGTGTCGGATGCGTCGAACGTCCCTCGCCATACCGTTCCGTCGACCTGCACGTCGCCGCTCAGAGCGACTGCTTCGCCGTTAAATTTTCCCGACGACCCGTCGAAGGGCTGAGCCATCAACGTACCATCCCGGACGTACAGCAGATGTCCGGAGGCGTAGATGGCATTGGACGGACTCGCGAACAGGAACTTGTTTTCCTTGCCGTCGAGCGAGGCCCAGAAGACCGCCGTATTCGTGATTGAGGCTTCGGCATGGTTCGCAGCCAGATAGAGGAAGTGCTGGCCGTCGGGAAGGAACCATGGCCAGCGGTGAGTCGTGAATTTGTCCGACAACGTAGTGACGGGCGTCGGAGTTCCTCCCGTGGCGGGAACCTGGAAAAGCGCTTCCGTAAATCGCGGAGAGAATATGATGGTGCCATTTGTGCTCCAGCTTCCGCCGCGCCCTACGGGCGCATCACAAATCGTAAGAGCTGCGCCGCCCGCGATGTCCGTCCTTTTCAACTTGCCATCCGCGAAGAAAGCGATGGAGCGGCTGTCGGGCGACCAGAAGGGGAAGCTCGCTTTTTCGGTACCCGCGATCAGTTCAGGCGCGAGCTTGTCGAGGGGACGCACAAAGAGCTGATTCTTCCCGTCAGACCTGGCCGCGAACACAATGTTCTTGCCGTCGGGAGAGATCACCGGCGGTCCGCCGTTGTCACCGACGAAATTGAACTGCAGCTTCTCTGGGGCAGCGATCTGCGTGCGCACCACCGGCTTGTTGCCTCCCGAGAAACCGAGCACCAGGCTGAGAACGACGACGGCGATCACGGCCATCGCCAGGAACATCCATGCCAGCCACTCGCTCACCCGGATGCCTCGAGGCAGTGCAGGTCTTGCAACAGGTGGCAGCGACCCAGATCCTTCCGCAATCCATTTCAACTCGCTTGCGAGATCACCGGCGCTCTGCCAGCGTTCGTCGGGATCTTTCGCGAGACACTTCCTGATCGCGCGCTCGAGCGCTGCCGGGATCAACGGCTGAAGTGTCCGGATGGGGTCGGGCTCTTTCTCTAGAATCGACGCCGCGACCGAGACCAGCGTTTTGCCCTCGAACGCCCGCTTGCCGCTGACCATCTCATAGAGCACAGCGCCCAGACTGAAGATGTCGCTGCGCGCATCGGCTTCTTTCCCCTCGACCTGCTCAGGCGCCATGTACTGAAAGGTTCCGACGTGAGTGCGGACGAGACCGCTTTCGGCGAAGACATTCCTTTTGCCAAGCCGAAGTCCATCAGCTTTGCTCCCGACTTGGTGAGCATGATGTTGCCGGGCTTCAGATCGCGATGCACAACGCCGCAGCGGTGGGCTGCCTGTAAGCCCGTGGCGATTTCGGCGCCGTAACGATGCACCTGCTCCATCGGCAACGGCCCGCGCCGCAAACGCTCGGCCAGCGTCTCGCCCTCCAGCAGTTCCATGACGAGATAGCGAATGCCGTCGTGGGTGCCTACATCATGAAGTTGGCAAATGTTGGGATGGTTTAGCGACGAGATGGTGCGGGCTTCGCGTTCGAAGCGCTCGCTGGCATCGGCCTTGTCGGCCAGATGCGGAGGCAGGATTTTGATGGCAACGCTGCGGTCGAGCCGCGTGTCGCGGGCGCGGTACACTTCGCCCATTCCGCCGGCGCCCAGCGACGCGCCGATCTCATACGGTCCGAGCTTTGTGCCGGAGGAAAGCCCCATGGTTGCGCTCGGATTATACAGCCCATTCAAGGGGATGCTTCGGGACTGGCGTCAGTCGTGTAGCTTAGCTGGGTTCGCGCTCTTCGAGCGTGGCGAGGAACGCTTTTTCGACGTAAGGAAGTATCCGCCGGCGGAGGATGAACTGCTGATCTTGCATATAACGTCGAAGGGCAGCGGCCGCCTGGCGGATGTCCTCTTCGCCTTCCGAATCTCGCAGGTTATCGCAGAGCTTCTTGAAATAGCTTTCGTGCACCGAAACTTAGAGTCTCAAATCCCAAAAAGTGTTGGATGCAGTAAGTGCAGCAGTTTCTATTGCATAGAGGAACCGAGGGGCGGGGCGTGACAAGTAAGGTTCTGCGATCGCCGGGAGGCTAAAGGCCTAATGAGCGCGCATGGCTTTGCGATAGGCGATGACGTTCCTATTGTGCTCTTCGATGGTCCGCGCGAAACGGTGATGCCCTTGGGCGTCGGCTACGAAGTAGTAGTAGTCGGTTCGGGCGGGGTGCATCGCAGCTTCAAGGGAGCTGCGTCCGGGATTGCAGATAGGGCCGGGCGGGAGTCCGGCGTTGCGGTAGGTGTTGTATGGAGACGAGAAGCGCATGTCGGCGTGGTGGAGCGCTCCCTGGTATGTTCCAGCCAGCAGTTCCGCGTAGATGATACTGGGATCGGCGTCAAGCGCGATGCGTTTGTTCAGGCGGTTGAAGTAGACGCCGGCGACCTCAGGGCGTTCGGCGGGGACGGACGTTTCCTTTTCGACGATGGAGGCCATAGTTACGAGCTCATGCAGTGGACGCGATGGATCAGTTCCTTCCGTCATACCTAAGGCGGAGTTGGGAAGCAACCCGGCTTGCGAGGCGGCCTGGCGGAACTGCTTGACCATGGCTGCGGCCATATCGTGCATCGTCATCATGCGGGTAAATTCGTAGGTTTCGGGAAAGAGATAGCCTTCGAGGGATTTCGCGGCGGGATCAAGATCGGCGATGAGCGCGGTATCGGACTGAGCTACTTTCAGGAAATCCTCGGCAGAACCCAGGCCGGCGTCCTGGACGGCGTGGGCGATGTCGAACATAGTGTGGCCCTCGGGGACGACGACGGTGTGGAAGTACACATCGCCCCGCCGGAGACGCTTCTGAATGTCAATGGTGTTGGCAGGCTTGTCGAACAGGTACTCTCCGGCTTTCAGCGAGCGGCGGCGGCGAAAATAGTGCCAGATGATGAAAGCTTCTTTACTGCGGATTATGCCAGCGCCCTGCAATTCAGTGGCAATGCGGCGCGTGGAGTATCCGGGGTGCAGCATAACAAATGTTTGGCCGGTTGGTTCGACCGGGGAGAGGAGGGCCCAGGCAAACCAACTGCCTGCGCCGATGATCGCAATCAGAATTAGCCAGACGAGCTTTCTCACCTTAGGGACAGTTTAGACGAGGTGAGGGAAGATCCGGGCTGACGTTGGTGATACGGCTTTTGGGTGAAGGTGGCTGGAGTACCCGAGGAACTCACCACAGAGGAACACTGAGGAAGTCAAAAACCCCACGCTGTCGCACCAAAGGCGACAAGGGTGGGGCACCCTCGTAATCGGTTCGATCTAAAGGGGTCTGCCTCAACAAGGACACTAGTGAAAGTGAGCCAAGACGGTTTTGAACCCTTTGGAATCCGGTATACTCAAATGATTCTGAGGCACTGTTCGTACATTCATGAGACTTAAGTCGCCCTTCTTGTCCCTAACTTTGTTTCTGGCGCTGTTGCCTACCACCGGGTGCCTGTTTCGCACGCGTCCGGTCGAAGACCGGTATTCGAAATCACCCTTGCAGGAATCAACGCAGCAGGGCCTGATCGATGCCATCAATCAGCAGGCGGAGGCGATCAGCACGCTGAAGGCTACGGTCGACATCGACAGTTCCGCCGGCGGGATGAAAAAGGGGCACGTCACCGACTACAAAGAAATCCGGGGATACGTGCTGGCCAAGAAACCGGACGAATTGCACATGATCGGACTGATGCCGTTCGTGCGAACGACGGCGTTCGACATGGTGAGCGATGGGCGGGACTTCAAGCTGTGGATTCCGCCGAAGAACAAATTTGTGGTCGGGGAGAACCAGGTGGCGACGACGAATCCCGATCAGCCGATGGAAAGCATCCGTCCGCAGAATATTTATGAGGCGCTGCTGATCCGGCGTATCGACCCGAGTAATGAAATTGCTGTCCTGGAAAACGGATACGAGACCATGCACGATGCCAAGGGTCACCGCGTTTTGCAGGAGGACTATGAACTGACGGTGATCAAGAAATCGGGCGAGGGATGGATACTGGAGCGCAAGATCATTTTCGGGCGTACGGATTTGAAGCCGCACCAGCAGTTCATTTACACCGACGATGGCAAGGTGGCCACCGACGCCCGGTATGCCGAGTACAAGGATTACAACGGGGTCAGCTTTCCCTCCCGCATTGAGATCTTCCGCCCGCAGGAGGAGTACGACATTACGTTGAACATTCTGAAACTGGATATCAATGTGCCGCTTCGGGATGATCAGTTCGTACTGGAGCAGCCGGCCGGGGCGCAGGTGGTGCATCTGGAGCGTCCGCAGTCGACGTTGGTAGTGCCGCTGGAGAAACAGCGTCCGGACCATCAGTAGCTTCTTGCAGTAGCTTCTTGCACGCGTGAATCTGTGAGTCAAAGTCAAAATTCCCACCCTGTCGCACAAAACGCGACAAGGGTGAGGCACCCGCTTGAATTCCTATGATGAACAAGATGGTGGTGGCGAATCTGGTGCACCGGCCGACGCGGTCGTTGATCACCACGAGCGCGGTTGCGCTCGAAGTGGCGATGATCCTGCTTGTCGTCGCGGTCTTCTACGGCTATCTGACCGGGTCCAAGGAGAGCCAACTTGGCGTAGGAGCGGACGTAATGGTCACCCCGGCATCGTCGGCAATGTTGCCGGGCATGTCGGGCGCAGCTATCCCGGTGAAGGTGGGAGGCATCCTGCGGAAGATGCCCCACGTTACCGTCGCCGCACCGGTAATCTGGGCGTTCAGCCAGAAGCCTTTGGAGATCGTTTACGGCATTGACCTGGCGACCTACGATGACCTCCCTCCCAAGTTCGTTTATCTCTCCGGCGGTCCTTTCCAGGGTCCCAATGACGTGATCGTGGATGATTTCTATGCCGGAATGAATCACAAGAAGGTCGGCGACACGATCGAGGTGCTGAATCATTCTGTTCGGGTTTGCGGCATCGTTCCGCACGGCAAGGGCGGACGGAAGTTTCTTCCGCTAACCACCATGCAGGAAATAATCAGTTCGGAAGGGCGAGCGTCGGTCTTCTACCTCAAACTGGATGATCCAGCGAACATCGATGCGGTCGCTAAATCGATCAAAGAACGGCCCGGTATGGAGCAGTATACGGTCCGTTCGATGGCGGAGTACTTGTCGATGATGACGCCGGACAATCTGCCGGGCTTCAATGTGGCGATTGAGATTGTGATTGGAATCGCCGTCATCGTTGGGTTTCTGGTAATTTTTCAGGCGATGTATACGGCGGTCATGGAGCGGACGCGTGAGATCGGGATTCTGAAGTCTCTGGGTGCGACGAAGTTGTACATCGTGAATGTAGTGCTGCGGGAGACGTTGCTGCTCGCGATCGTGGGGATCATCGCGGGGATCATCATCAGCCTGGTGACGCGACGGGTGATTATGTTTGAGCGTCCGGTGCAGAGGCTGTTCTGGAGCAATTGGTGGGTGTTACGGGCTACTGCGATTGCGACCGTAGGCGCCGTGCTGGGTGCTCTGTATCCTGCGTTCAAAGCGGCGCAGAGAGATCCCATCGATGCTCTGGCGTACGAGTAGTTGTTTCTGAATTTCTGATTGTACGAAATTCTGATTTCTGCTAGCATCTCCATAAGTAGGAGGTGCCTATGGCACGCGAATATGCTCGCCTGCGGGAACGGAACCAAGTGACATTGCCGGCTTCGGTGGTCGAACAGATGGGGCTGAACCTGGGCGATATCGTGGAATTCTCGACGAACGGCAACGGTGGAGTGCAGCTACACCCGGCGAAGATCGTGAAGGTCGGCTCGGCGGAAGCGCGGCAGGAAGAAAGTGCCGCGAAACAGGACATTCAAGAGGGCCGGTACACGCTGATTCGCAGCGTGGGTGATTTTCGCAAGCACGTAGAAAAGCTGCGCAAGGGCGAGGCTCCGAGTGTGGCTGAGCCGGAAGCGGAGCACTTGACCGAGTCGCAGCGTCACGACGTCGAGGCGTTAGTGCAGACGATGCTGATGAAGCTATTATCCAGCCTGGTGGAGACACCTCGAGGTTCCCGCAAGCGTCATGAAGAGAGAGCTACGCAGCGCCGGCAAGTTTGATCGCAAGCTGGCGAGTCTGTTTGAGGCGCTGGAGGGCCGGGAGAAAGAACTGCAAGCCCGGCTCGACGAAGTGGTGAAAGGACTGCTCGATGGCAGTATCACCCGGGCTCCTGAACATCATCCCACTGATGACACCTGCTGCCTTCCCCTGGTCGACCATTTCACAGTGGTGTTCCGTCCTAACAAATCGGTACCCAATGGGCAGGACGAGGCCGGACGAAACATTACCAACTTCGCGAGCGCGACTCTGTTTGATCTGCTCAACATTGAAGAAGAGCGGGATTAGCGGCTACCACTTCGAGATCAAATCCATCAGGAATCCGATTGTGATCAGGCCGAAACCGATGCGGCCTGCGGCGGCGACTCTGCGCGCGAATAATAGCTGCAATGCGTAGGCCGAGGTCAGGACCTTGTCGTTGTCATCGACATAGACACCCTTGGCTTTCTGGACGGCCTCCCGCACCGCTTCCTTTCCGCGTTCCGAGCGGGCACGGCGGACGGCGAAGAGGGCGTCGAGAGACAGGACTAAGCCTCCCAGAAATCCGCAAATAGAGGCAGCGAGCTCATACGTGTGTTTGGTCATGGGACCTCCGGGAGTGGAGCGGGTTGCTATTCGGACTCGAGGCCGGCGCGGCGGAGCATGCGGCGAAGGCCACGCTCTCCGGCAGCGCCGCGCTGTTCGCCGGCGATGTTGCCCTCGCGGTCCACGACAACGTAGATCGGGTAGACTTGCGCGTTGTACATGGCGGCGAGGTTGGTGTCTTTAGTGAGAACGATGGAAACTTTGCGCGGGTGCTCCACCAGATACTTCTTCACTCTTTGATCCGGTTCGAGGACGTTTACGGCAAGGACGATCAGATCTTTGTTCTTGTATTCCCTGGCGATGTCATCGACGAGTTGGGCTTCCTCTTCGCAGTACTTGCACCAGGTGGTCCAGAATTCGAAGAGGACGACTTTGCCTTTTATGGACTCGTTATTGAACTGATCTCCGCTGGTGGTTTTGGCGCGGAAGCGGGGAGCGGGCTGGCCGGTTTCATCGCGCTGAGCGACGGCGATGGAGGCACAGGCAATGATTGTCAGGACGATCGCGGAGAGAATGCGGCGCATGACGGCGGAAATGGTATCACGGATTCGTTAAAGCGAAACCCGAGAACCACAAAGGACACGAAGGTTCACGAAGGCAAAACTCCAAGGTAAAAACTCCTTCGTGTCCTTTGCGGTTTGTGGTTACTTGGTCTTTTTGGTCGGTTTCGCTTTTAGCGTCTTGGCGTACGAATAACTTAGCTCGAGGTACTTCTTCAGTTCCTTCGTCTTGGGTAAGAGTTCGTCGGGGACGGCGACGTATTCCTTCATGACTGTGCCGTAGGCTTCGAATAAATTGGTCTTATACTTCTTGAGGAATTTCTCGCGCTCGTCTTCGGGCAGGCGAATGGCCAGTTTCGATTGATGGAGAAGCGTGAACATATTGCCGTTCAACGAGGTGTAGGGATTGGCGTCGCCCTTGCGCTCGATTTGCGGGATTGTGGCAATGAGTTTGTCGTAGAGTGCTTCGTTCGGCGTGGCTTTCTTCGCTGCGGGCATGATGGTATGCCTCGGAATCGTGGAGAATTTCTTTCGCCCCTTTGGGGCTTGTTCGACCTGAAATGGCAAAACCCATGGCCTGCGCCATGGGCTGCATTCTATCGCCGCTTCGCGGCTTGCGAACGTCCAACCATTTAGGGAATCGGAACGACAAACGATCGCGCAGCCTAGATCCCGGTCCTGCACTACTGC
>QIAL01000537.1:13517-25431 GCA_003225535.1 Acidobacteriota bacterium
GCGAGATACCAGCCGTCGTGGTCGGGGTCTTCGTAAATAACCACGTCGTCGCGGTCCCAATACCAGTTATTGGCGTAGGCAAGGTCAAACGGGGCGACGCCGAAGTAGAAGCCACGAAACCAGAAACGCCGGGGATCCCCACCCTCGATGCGCCAACGATGTCCACGGCCGAAGCCACCTTGAAAGCGGCCGTATTGCCACGGGTGGTCTTGGCGAAAGCGGTCATCATCCCGCCGCACGTCGTGCCCAACCCATTCGCCGTTGTGGTGGACGTGTGGGGCTTCGGGATGGCCGTCGCGGTCCTGATAAGAGTGCCGGTCGCGGTCGTCATGGTGGTCATCGTGGCGATCGTCTGCATGCCGGTCGCCGTGATAAGCCTCAGGGCCGTGATGAGGAACGTATCCTCCACCGACATCGTGGTGGCGGTCGTCGCGATCGTGGTGCTCGTCTCTTTGGGCTAACGCCGGCAGAGAGAGGATCAGCGCGGCCGCCAGGACTCCGGGAAACAGTTTCATTAAGAACCTCCGAGGACATACGTTACCACTGCCGCATGCATGTGGGGAGGTGGTAGAAGGCCGTCACCGTGGTAACAGTGCGTTGACAATCGCTGACTGGGTCCGGTACATTAAAGTCTTTAGCAGCAGTGTGGTTGCCCGCCTGATGGTCCTGGCGTCCTCGTCAGGGGAATCAACGAGCGGTTTTCGCAGACGGGCAGACGCTCGGGCGCCTGGCTTCACAGGTGGCGCGCATCCTCATGGGCAAAGAGAATCCGCGGTATACGCCGTTTATCGATACCGGCGATCACGTGATCGTGATCAATGCGGAGAAGATCAGGACGACCGGCATGAAGTCGGAGCAGAAGCTGTATCAGCATTACACCGGATATCCGGGCGGCCTGCGCACCGAAGAGTATAAGAAGCGGATGGTGCGTAAGCCGGAGGCTGTGATCGAGGCAGCGGTGAAGCGCATGCTGCCAAAGAACAAGCTGGCGGCGCACATGCTGTCGAAGCTGAATGTGTACAAGGGCGACAAGCATCCGCACCAGGCGCAGAAGCCGCAGGATTTGAAATTGGAAGTGCGGGAATATAAACCGCGGAAGGTTGCGGTTTCGTAAGACAGCTACGAGCCTCGAGCTACGAGCTACGAGAAAATTCACATCTGAAAGGTTAAGAGTCGGGGACGAGGCTTCTGGTTTTGCTCGAAGCTCGGAACTCATGGCTCGAAGCTAAACATGGCAGAGTTGGTTCAATATTACGGAACGGGGCGGCGCAAGACGGCGATCGCCCGTGTGTATCTGCGTCCGGGCAGCGGTGATTTCAAAGTCAACGGGCGCGCATTTGACGAGTACTTCGTGACGCCGGCACAGCGGTCGGCTGCGAAGTCTCCGCTGGCATCGGCGGACGCGGCGGCTACGTTCAATGTTGTCGCCAGCGTGCTGGGCGGCGGCGTGCGTGGACAGGCGGATGCGGTGAAGCTCGGCATCGCGCGCGCGTTGATGCAGTTCAATGCGGAACTGCGCAAGAAGCTGAAGTCCGAGGGCATGGTCAGCCGCGACTCGCGCGGGAAAGAGCGCAAGAAGTACGGACAGAAGGGCGCGAGAAAGCGGTTCCAGTTCTCGAAGCGCTAGAGATTCTTTCGCCCCTCGCATTCGCTCGGGGGTCGGAATGACAAGGGTTTGGCTAGAGGCTAAGAGCTGGAAGCTAATAGCTGATTTTAGGTGTTCAATTCTTCCCGTGCTCCGGTACGGGGACGGGAATGGCAATCGGGAAAGCGCTTTGAGTTCCCGATGCAGACTAAATAGGAGGTTAATTGGCTACTATCACCATGAAGGAGTTGCTCGAAGCAGGAGTTCACTTCGGGCATCAGACCAAGCGCTGGAATCCTAAGATGAAGGAATTCATCTTCGGAGAGCGCAACGGGATTTACATCATCGATTTGCAGAAGACGCTGAAGATGTTCAAAGAGGCGTCGAAGTTTGTGCAGGATCTGGCGACCGACGGCAGCCAGCGCTGGCTGGGCGGACTGCTCACCAACTGGGTCACCGTGCAGAAGTCGGTGAAACGGCTGAAAGAGCTCGACGAGATGGCCACGGATGGCCGCTACGAGCTGTTGCCGAAGAAAGAAGTCATTAAGCTCGAGCGCGAGCGGAAACATCTGCAGGCCAACCTGGCCGGCATCAAGAACATGAACCGTTTGCCCGACGCGATCTTCGTGATTGATTCCAACAAGGAACAGATCGCGGTGCGCGAGGCACGGAAGCTGGGAATTCCGGTGGTCGCGGTGGTGGATACGAATTGCGATCCGACGGAAGGGGACTATGTGATCCCGGGCAACGATGATGCGTTGCGGGCGATCCGGCTGTTCACCTCGAAGATTTCGGAGTCGATTGCGGAGGGCGCGCAGTTGATGACCGACAAGCAGGTCGCGGACATGCAGGCTGCGTCGGATGCGGCGCAGGCGGCTGCGGACGCTGCCCCCGAGTACCACAGCGAGGAAGCGGCCGGAGTGGATCCCGCGGAAGACATCAGCATGGAAGAAGTGCTGGGTCCGGGGACGCACAAGAAGCCGGTGGCAAACGAAGACGCGGATGTGCCGAAGGTTGAGAGCCAGACCGTTTAGCAGTTCTCGGTTCTCAGTTGTCAGTTCTCAGTTAAAACCACACTGGATGTGGTTTGCAGGGCACGAGACAAACCGGGCATTGATATCAGACCCGCGCGGGTCGTCCGGCGCGGGTCGTTCTTTATAGGTTTCGAGTTTCAGGTTTCTAGTTTCGAGTGGCCTGGAATGACGACAGCAACCTTTAGCACTCGAAACTAGAAACGCGAAACTGGAAACTTTTATGGGTACTACTACAGTGAATATTTCAGCGGCGCAAGTGAAGGATCTCCGGGAGAAGACTGGGGCTCCGATGATGGATTGCAAGCAGGCTTTGACCGAAGCTAAAGGTGACATCGAGCAGGCGGTCGTGATCCTGCGCAAGAAGGGTGTTTCGGTGGCGGCGAAGAAGGCAACTCGAGTGACGAGCGAAGGGGCGGTGGGAAGCTACATCCACGCCGGCGGCAAGATTGGTGTGCTCGTCGAAGTGAACTGCGAGAGCGACTTTGTGGCGCGCACCGACGACTTCAAGGAACTGCTGCACGACATCGCTATGCATATCGCGGCGAGCGATCCGAAGTACGTGCGCAAGGAAGACGTCACGGCGGCGGACTTCGCGCGCGAGAAGGAAATCTATCTCGCGCAGGCGATCGCAAGCGGGAAGCCGGCGAACATCGCCGAGAAGATGGTCAACGGCAAGATGGAGAAGTTCTATGAGGAAGTCTGCCTGCTCGAGCAGCCTTTCATCAAGGACCAGACCATTTCGATCGGGCAGTTGATCGCGTCGAAGATCGGCAAGCTCGGTGAGAATATCGCAGTGCGGCGATTTGCGCGGTTCAAGGTGGGGGATGCGGGGGAGACCATCGCGGTCACCAAACCTACAGAGCCAAAGGCTGAGTAATCTTAAGGCGCCCTACGGGGCGCCTTTTTTGCTGAGACAGGTAATGAACAGCACCTCAGCGGCTGAAGCCTTTTCTTTCGAAGACAGTTTTTCGCAGCGCTGAAAGCGCTGCGCCACCCAAAAGGTGAAAACAGCGTAAACTTGCCACTGAAACTCGCATGACGACAAATCCAACCCCTGTCTTCAAACGCATTCTTCTGAAACTATCCGGCGAAGCACTGGCGGCGAACCAGGGTTTCGGTGTCGAGACCAAACGCATTCATGAGATTGCGGCTGAGATTGCCGACGTGCATAAGCTCGGCGTGCAGATTGCGATCGTTGTGGGTGGGGGAAATTTTTTCCGCGGTGTGGCCCATCAAGCCAAGGACATGGATCGTGTTTCCGCCGATCACATGGGAATGCTGGCTACCGTCATCAATGGGCTCGCGTTGCAGGATGCGCTGGAAAAGCAGAGCGTATATACCCGCGTCCAATCGGCAATTGAGATGAATCAGGTGGCCGAGCCGTTTATCCGGCGGCGAGCGATCCGGCATCTGGAGAAGAATCGCGTCGTGATTTTTGCCGGCGGCACCGGCAACCCTTACTTCTCGACCGACACGGCTGCCTCGCTGCGCGCCATGGAAATCAAGGCCGACGTGATTTTGAAAGCGACTAAGGTTGACGGCATTTATGACGCGGACCCGATGAAGGTGGATGGCGCGCGCAAGTTCAATCACATTTCTTACATGGATGTTCTGAAGCTGGGGCTGAAGGTGATGGACTCGACGGCGATCTCGCTGTGCAAGGACAACAATCTGCCGATCGTCGTATTCAGCTTGAATCAGCATGGGAACATCCGGCGCGTGGTGCTGGGCGAGAAGATTGGGTCGATGGTAAGCGCGCAAGCCGCGAACGTGTAAGATCAGCCACGGATTCGCACGGATTCACACGGATTTTGGAATTATCCGCGTTGATTCGTCGGAATCCGTGGCAGCTTGTTTTTTGCGGGTTTATAATGCGAAGTTTTGGAATGGAGCTGACTTTATGGCGATGATGGCTTCAATTGCTGGACTGAAAGATACATACGTACAACTGAAGACGCGTATGGATAAGGCAGTCGAAGACTTCCGCAAAGCAATGGCGTCGACGCGGACTGGGCGGGCGTCGGTGCATATGCTGGACGGCGTGACCGTGGACGCCTACGGGGCGCAGATGCCGCTGAACCAGGTGGCGCAGGTGCACGCGCCAGAGGCACAGTTGATTACCGTACAGCCGTTTGATCCGTCGCAGTTGCCGGCAATCGAGAAGGCGATTCGCAGCGGAGATTTGGGATTGAATCCGATGAATGACGGGAAGATGATCCGCGTGCCCGTGCCTCCGCTGACGCAGGAACGCCGGCAGGATATGGTGAAGCATCTGCATCGCGTGCTCGAGGAGCACCGGACTGCGGTGCGTAATATTCGACGGGATGGGAATGACGCGATCAAGAAGGCGATGAAGGACAAAAAAATCACTGAGGATGAAGAGAAGCGGTCGCTGGATGAGATTCAAAAGCTGACCGATGGCGAGATCAAGAAGATGGAAGAGATGAGCAAGGCAAAGGAGAAGGAAGTGCTGGAGTTGAAGTAACCGCTTCGTCGCAAGTCGGAAACCATAATCCACAAAGAGCACGAAGGGAAGCCCTTTCCCTTTCTTAAGAGTCTGGAATTCTCTACGAACAATTCAAAATTCCCACCCTGTCGCGCAAAATACGCGAGACAAGGATGGGGCACCCTCGAGTTCTTTAATTCTTTATAACAACTGGCTGGTCGGCTATTCCGTGGGTGGAAGGCCGTCCGTTTTTTGGTTTTTGTGGGGACAGCCGCCTTCGGCTGTCCGGTCGAGCGGCGCTCGACGGTTTTGCTAAGCTGAGTGCAGCATGTCTAGGCCGCTCGCTTCGCGTCGCGGGACAGCCGAGGCGGCTGTCGCCACATGAACCGTTCTGGTCCCCTATAATTGACAACTATGAAGAAAGTAGTTCATGCCGCTTGTCCGCATGATTGTCCGGACGCTTGCGGGGTGCTGATCACCGTCGAGGGCGGGCGAGCTACGAAGATCCAGGGGGGGCCGGAGCATCCAGTGACGCGCGGGTTTTTGTGCGCGAAGGTGGCGAAGTATCTGGATCGGGTGTATTCGCCGGACCGGGTGCTGTACCCGATGCGGAGAGTTGGCCATAAAGGGCCCTTCGCGGGCGTGAGCGCCCGCGCCACACAAGCAGGAGAGCCGGACGCGGCTGTCGCCACAAAACACCAGCAAATCTGGAAGCGGATTTCGTGGGGCGAGGCTTTGGACGAGATCACTTCGCGTTTTCGCGCGATCTCGGCGGAGTTTGGCAGTGAGGCGATTCTGCCTTATTCGTATGGCGGAACTTTGGGAGCGCTGAATGGCGGGTCGATGGACCGGCGGTTCTTCCATCGGCTGGGGGCTTCGCAACTGGATCGAACGATTTGCTCGGCGGCGGGTGAGGCTGGGCTGAAGTCGGTGCTGGGAGCGAAACTCGGGACCGAGCCCGAACAGTTCCGGCATTCGAAGTACATCATCGCGTGGGCATCGAATATTCACGGGAACAATGTGCATCTGTGGCCATTCATCGCGGAAGCGCGGCGGAATGGCGCGAAGCTGGTCGTGATCGATCCGTATCGCACGCGTACCGCGGAGTGCGCCGACTGGTATCTGCCGATCAATCCGGGGACGGACGCGGCTCTCGCGCTCGGGATGATGCACGTGATCATCGGCGAGAATCTGCACGATGCTGATTACGTCGCCAAGTACACGCTGGGGTTCGAGCAGCTGCGGGAGAAGGTGAAAGAGTATTCGCCGGAACGCGTGGCGGAGTGGACGGGGATCGCGGCCGGAGATATTCGGAAACTGGCGCGGGAGTATGCGACGGAGCGGCCCTCGGTAATTCGGCTGAACTATGGAGTGCAGCGGTCGGAGGGCGGAGGGATGGCGACGCGGGCCGTCGTGATGCTGCCATGTGTAATCGGATCGTGGAAGGAAGTTGGAGGCGGGTTGCAGATGTCGCTTAGCGGGGCCGCTGATTTCAATTCAGAAGGCCTGAGGCGTCCAGACCTGATGAAGGCAGCTCTCGGTCGGGAAGCTCGAACGCTCAATATGGTCGAGTTGGGGCGCGTGCTGAACAAGGTGAACGACCCGCCGGTGAAGGCCTTGTTCGTATACAACTCGAATCCGGCAGCGGTGTGTCCGAACCATCAAGCGGTGATTCGTGGATTGCTGCGGCCGGATCTGTTCACCGTGGTGCATGAGCAGTTCTTTACCGATACGACTGATTACGCCGATATCGTTCTGCCGGCGACGACTTTCTTCGAACACAAGGACTTGCAGAAGGGTTACGGGCACTACTACGTGCAGGTTTCGAACCAGGCGATCGATCCGCTGGGCGAGTGCTGGTCGAATGTCGAGTTGTTTCGCGGGCTGGCGGAGCGGATGGGATTTGCGGAGGAGTGCTTCCGGGAAAGCGTCGATGAGATGATCGATCTGGCGCTGGAATCGGACGATCCGTGGATGCAGGGGATGAGCCGTGAACGGCTGGAGCGGGAACCGGTGCGGATGAACTTCGGGGATCAGGGTGCAGGGATCAGGGGACAGGCAGCGGAGCTTCGCTCCGCCGGACAGCCGATGGCGGCTGTCGCCACAAGTTCCGATACCGCGGCTGTCCCTACATTCGAACCTTTTCTTCCGTTTGCTCGCGGAGGATTCCGGACTTCCTCGGGGAAGGCGGAGCTTTATAGTGAGGCGCTGAAGGCGCAGGGGCTCGATCCGGTGGTGGAGTTCCGGCCGCCCTTGGAATCGCGACATGGCAAGCGAAACGGACTGCCGCTGGAGTTGCTGGCTCGGAAGGCCGACAACTTTTTGAATACGACATTCTCGAACGTGCCTTCGGTGCAAGAGATGGAAGAACCTGGCTTGCTGGAGATTTCTTCAGTCGATGCGCAGGCGCGGGGCATTGCGGATGGTGACCGGGTCCGGGTCTTTAATCATCGTGGCGATGTGGAACTGATCGCGCGAGTGGACGGAAAAGTGCAGGCAGGAGTCGTCTCGGCGAGACTGCATTGGGCCAAGATGGCGCCGGGATTTCAAAGTATCAACAGCTTAACCTCAGAAAAACTTACCGACATGGGCAACTCGGCCACGTTTTATTCCGTCTTGGTTGAAGTAGAGTTGTCCAAGCCCAAAAGCAGCCACTAGTGATTGGCCGGTCGAGAGCCCAATGCTCGGGGATCGCGACTGCCGTGTAATGTACTAGCGTCTGCGACGACCGAAGGATGGCAAATTGAGAGTCGCAACTTGGACGCTTTCCCTTGGTCTACCGTATAATTGCAGTTTTCTCACATCCCAGAGGCTGAGGTCGTAGCGATTCCTTTTCGCTTTCATCCGGAGAACCTTGTCGCGCCCAAAGCTCCCTGCGTTACGAGGGCAGCAGCGGTGCCATCTCATTCATTCCAGCGGATTTGGAGAGAGTGGGGGTGGCGCGCCTGCGCGTTCGCAATGACGCTGGCGGCCCTGATCCTAGCAGCCAGCATGGCCTTTGCCCAGAATAACGATGTGATCTCTGAGATCAATGTGACTGGGAACCGGCGCATTCCCGGCGAGACTGTGAAGTCACGCATTTTCACCAAGGCCGGGGACATATATGACCCGGCGGCGCTGGAGCGCGATTTCAATTCTCTGTGGAATACGGGCTACTTCGAAGACATTAAGTTTTTACGCGAACAGACCCCGAAAGGATGGCGGATCATCGTCCAGGTGAAGGAAAAGCCGACGATCCGGGAAATCAACTATGTGGGTCTGAGTTCGGTTTCCAACAGCGACGTGTTAGACCGGTTCAAGCAGGAGAAGGTTGGCCTCACTGTGGAAAGCCAATACGATCCGACCCGTATCAAGAAGGCGGAAGTATCGATCAAGAACCTGCTCGCCGAACATGGCCGTCAGTTCGCCACAATCAAGACCGAAAGGCGGGAGATCCCTCCTGCGGCCGTGGGCATTACCTTTGTCGTGAAGGAAGGGCCGAAGGTCAAAGTCGGGAAGATTATTTTCCAGGGCAACAAGAACATCAAGAGCCGCGTTCTGCGCGCCGCGATGAAGAATCTGAAGCCGATTGGTGTTCCTCACTCTATCTTCCTTGAAAGCCTCTTTGCCAAAACTTACGACGCGACCAAGCTTGAGGAAGACACCGAGCGGGTGCGTGCCGAGTATCAGAACCGGGGATACTTCAAGGCGGCAGTGGCCGATCCCAAGACAGTGATCCACGATACGGGGCACAAAGGGTTCCACATTCCCCTGGTGCAATCGGGACCGGGAAAAGCTGTCGATATCACGATGCAGATCGACGAAGGCGACCAGTACCGGTTAGGCAAGATTACGTTCAAGAACAACAAAGCGATCCCGAATACCGCAGCGTTGCGGTCAATGATTCCGCTCAAAGACGGCGATATCTTCAGCCGCGAGAAGATCGCGAAAGGCCTGGAGAATCTGCGGAAGGCCTACGGCGAGTACGGATATATCAACTACACGGGCGTTCCGCAGACGACGTTTGATGACGAAAAGAAGCTGGCGAACCTTGAGATCGATGTCGACGAGGGCAAGCAGTTCTATGTGCGGCGCATTGAGTTCCAGGGGAATACGACGACCCGCGACAAAGTGATCCGCCGCGAACTGGCCTTGGAAGAAGGCGGGATTTATAACTCCCGCTTGTGGGAGTTGAGCCTGCTGCGTTTGAATCAGCTTTCTTATTTCGATCAGCTCAAGCCGGATGATCCTAACGTTACGGAAAAGCGGTTGGATGAGAAAAACGGCTACGTGGACCTGAATTTGCATGTCCATGAGAAGGGCAAGAACAGCATCGGGTTGAATGGAGGAGTGAGCGGGCTCGAGGGAGCGTTCATCGGGCTGAACTACTCTACCAATAACTTCTTGGGACGCGGCGAGACGCTGCAGGTGCAGATCAGCCTGGGGAACCTGGCGCGCAGCGTGCTGTTCGGCTACACGCAGCCCTACCTGTTTGACCGGCCGCTGCAGTTTGGATTCACCGTGTTCGGCAACAAGATCAGCTACAACCAGGCGCGACAGCTGTCCATCTTCAGCGGCCAGAACCTGAACCTGCCCAGCGCCGTACTGCAGAACCTGCAGAACTATTCGCAATCGAGCGCGGGCTTCACGACTTCGCTGAGCTATCCGCTGCGGCGCTCGTTCAAACGGGTGGGCATCACGTATTCGTTCGACCGGACGACCCTGTTGCCGTTGAGCACGGCGTCGAAGACGCTATTCGACTTCATCGCGTTCCGCGGAATTTCCGGGCCGAATGCGGTGAACGGAATCATCACCAGCAAGATCTTTCCGAACTTCTCGTTCAACACGCTCGATAGTGGCATCTCTCCCCATCACGGACACCAGTTCACGCTGGGAGCGGAGTTGGCGGGTCTTGGCGGCACCGTGCGGTCCATCCGACCGATTGTCCAATACAAGCGCTTCATGCCAGTGCAGAAGGGACGAAACGCAATCGGGTACAGCGTGAACGGATCGTTCATCAGTGGCTTCGGAGGGCTGGTCGCCCCGCCGTTCCAGCGCTTCTACATGGGCGGTGAAAACGACATCCGGGGATTCGATATCCGCTCGGTCTCGCCCGTTGCGTTTTTGCCGAGTTCGAACGTCATCACTTTGACCAATCCGGACAATACTCCGGTGCTGAAGGATCCGTCGAATCCACGATTGGGGAATTGGACGATCCCCATTCCGGTCGATCAGATCGTGTTCCCAGGCGGCGACCTAAGCGCGTGGTCGAACCTCGAGTATCGCTACACGATTGCCGGGCCGGTTGTGCTGGCACCGTTCGTCGATGTAGGTATCGACCCCATCATCCGGCCTTCGCAGTTGCAGATTGCGCAGGCGCAATATGATCAGGTGATATCAACTCCCTTTGGCTGTCCGCAGCTGGACACCGGCTTCAATTGCGCTGGCGGCAGTGTGTTGAACCCGAAGCCCTCTCAATTTCTGTCTGTGTTGAACGCCACCAATTGGAAACCGCGCATGTCTACCGGTCTGGAACTGCAAATGTTCCTGCCGGTGATCAATGCGCCATTCCGCATTTACTGGGCATATAACCCCTTGCGGCTGGATACGCCGGCGAATCCCCCGATTCCGATTACACCGCAGATGTTCCCGGGCAGCATTAATCCGCAGACGGGACAGTGGGAGATGACCGCGGCTGGAGCCTACACCTACAAGCTGGCGAAGCAGTCGTTCGCGCCGAGCTTCCTGCTGCGCGAACCGCGGAAGACGTTCCGGTTTACGGTGGCAACGACGTTCTAATCAGGTTTGACGGTGCCAGAGTGAGGTCACTATAATGTTGATGATTCACGCCATTGAGTGAAGCTTCAGAGTGTGGACAGCACGTCTGTGCGCGCGACGTGCGATGCTGGCGAATCTAGTGCGCCTTGTCCGATGGCGGCCGCTACCGCAGCGGGGACCTCATTCAGTGCGGCCCAGCATGAACTGAAGAAGTGATCCGAGAGCGAGATTCGAGTCATTCGTGGAACCATGTTCCAAGGAGTTCAACCAATCCAATGAAAAGCAAGTTTCTAAGCGTTGTACTGGCGATTGCAGCGACATTTACCTTCTCTGCATTTGCCCAAACCGGCAGTGCTGCCACTCCGTCGAGCGCAGCTGCGCCGACATCCACGCCGGCGTCTACTCCTGCGGCAACAGCCCCCGTTCCCACTGGACCGGGGAAGGTAGGAACCATCAACATTCAGGATGCGATTATCGCTTCCAATGAAGGCCGTCGCGATATGGACGCCCTGCAGAAGAAGTATGAACCCAAGCAGGCTGAGCTGAAGAATCAGAACGATGAACTTGAGTCGCTCAAGAAGCAGCTCACTACCCAGCAGGACAAGCTGAACCCGGAAGCGCTAGATACCCTGAAGAGACAGATCGACGGCAAGCAGAAGAGCTTCGACCGCAACGTGCAGGATGCGCAGGAAGAAGTGGGCAATCAGCAACAGGAGATTGCGGGCCGGATTCTTTCCAAGATGGCGCCGCTCATCGTGAAATACGCGCAGGAAAACGGATACACGATGATCATCGATACGTCCAAGCCGTGGCCCCAGAGCCCGGTGCTGTGGTGGAACCCGGACGCGGTAGACATCACCAAGAACGTGGTCGATGGCTACAACGTGCAATCGGGAGTTGCCGCTCCGGCCGCATCGCCGGGTGGGACAAAGCCCGCGCCAAGGGCTCCGGCCACGACGACACCGAAGCCCGCGACGCCGAAGCCGACCGAGCCGCCAAAACAGTAACCCAAGCGGACACCCCGAGTGTCCGAAAAGTTCCACAAGGCCGCGTTACGACGCGGCCTTTATTTTGTGTGCGCGCGGCGCCTGC
>QIAL01000688.1 GCA_003225535.1 Acidobacteriota bacterium
TTGGCAAATACCAATTCGTGGCGTAAGACTGCACTGCGTCTCGTCCATGCGTTAACGACCTGTTTTTGCACCAGGGGAACAGAGATTTGTAGGTGGGCGCAACTGACTCGGAACGTCTGTCTCAGAGTTTGGAAGATGTTCGTAAATGTATGGCTGCGTGGAGGTAGCCGTATCGGAGAGGCTGGAATCGAAATGAATGCATTAGGCCTAGGGAGCGGCGCGAGGAGCAGACGAAAAGCGATTCTTGTTTTGCTCCTCGGTGCAACTCTGCTGGCAGGTAGTGTCAAGATCACTGCTCAAAAGTCTAATGCCCCAGAGCAGAAGGAACGCGATCCTTCCCTTACCGCTGTAAATTTCGTCGATATCGCTACACATGCTGGTTTAACCGCAAGAACGGAAGCCGGAGGAGAGAAGGCGAAGAAGTACATCATCGAAACCACCGGCAGCGGCGCGGCTTTCATCGATTACGACAATGACGGATGGCCGGACATCTTTCTGGTGAACGGCACGACGCTCGAAGGTTTTCCAAAGGGGCAGGAACCAACCAGCCACCTCTATCACAACAATCACGATGGGACGTTTACGGATGTAACGCGGAAAGCCGGACTAGGCCTGATGGGCTGGGGACAGGGCGTGTGCGCGGGCGACTATGACAACGATGGTTGGACCGACCTGTACGTGACGTTTTGGGGCCACAGCGTTTTGCTTCACAACAATGGAGACGGCACTTTTAGCGACGTCACCAAGAAGGCTGGGTTATGGCACGAAGATGCGCGATGGGAGACCGGTTGTGCGTTCGTGGATTATGACCGCGACGGACGAGTCGACGTTTTCGTCTCCCAGTATGTAGACCTGGACTTGGACAAGACGCCTGTGCCGGGCAGCAGCAACAATTGCATCTGGAAAGGCATCCCCGTCATGTGCGGTCCGCGCGGTCTGAAGGGAACTCACAGCGAGCTTTATCACAACAACGGCGACGGCACATTCTCCGATGTATCTGAAAAGTCAGGTGTGGCGAAGACCGGAGCCTACTATTGCTTCACGGTCCTGACCGGCGATTTCGACAATGACGGATGGCCAGACATTTTTGTGACCTGTGATTCCACGCCCAGCTTGCTGTTTCACAATAGTCACGACGGTACGTTCTCTGAGACCGGTGTCTCGGCCGGTGTGGCTTTTAACGAAGATGGTCGCGAACAGGCCGGCATGGGCGCCTACGCCGCCGACTACGATGGAGACGGATCGTTGGACATCATCCGTACGAACTTCTCCGATGACACGCCCACTCTCTACCACAATAATGGCGACGGCACGTTTACGGACGTTACGAACCAGGCAGGACTCGGCTCGAGCACGCAGCTGCTCGGTTGGGGCGCCACATTTGTCGACATCGATAACGATGGCTGGCCAGATATTTTTCTGGCCAACGGCCACGTATATCCAGAAGTGGACGGCAAAGGCTTTCGCACCACATTTCGTGAAAGAAAGGCTCTTTATTTGAACCAGCGGAATGGGCGGTTTAGGGACATTTCACAGAATAGCGGACCGGGAGTTTCGGCATTATTTAACAGCCATGGTGTCGCCACTGCGGATTTCGACAATGATGGCACCGTTGAAATCCTGGTGAACAACAGCCATGACCCGCCGAGCTTGCTGAAAAATCTTGGCGAGCACCAGAATTGGTTGATCGTCAAGCTTATAGGCACAAAGTCGAATCACGACGCGATTGGAGCCCGGGTGACAGTACAAGCAAAAGGACACCGACAGGTGCAGGAGGTGCGAAGCGGCGGCGGATACGATTCACAGAGCGATTTTCGGCTGCATTTTGGCGTCGATTCGGCTGCAAAAGTCGAACGGATCGCAATCCGTTGGCCAAGCGGGCTGAACGAAAAACTCGAAAATGTTTCTGCGAACCAGATTCTGACTGTAAAAGAAGGAGTACAAACCTCAAGACCCTGAACAATGGGCATGCCTAAGGAATACGAGCAGCCGCGGCGGTTGTCTTGGCCCTAAAACATAAGTGTAAGCACGCAACGCAGCTAAACAACCGCAGGATGTTCACGGATATTGCAGCGTAGTCGTTATCGGAGCTTGGCAGTTTGGCGGGGAGGAGGGCGTTTTATCTAATGTAAGCGCTTGCGTGAAATAGCTTGACCAGCTCTTTCCAGATGGGCGAAGCTTCTCACGCTTCGCTTGCGGAGGATGATAATGCGAATCCTTATCGGAATGTTTGCGGCGGTGTTCTTGTTGATCGGGGCACTTCTTGCCAGAGAGGCGACGGTCGATGGCAAGGCTATGGAAAAAAAGTCATTTGGTGTAACTGCAGACGGGAGCTCCGCTGATCTATATGTCTTGACGAACAAAAACGGAGCCCAA
>QIAL01000538.1 GCA_003225535.1 Acidobacteriota bacterium
TGCCGATGGCGCCGAAGTTCACGGCGTCATCTTTCGCGGGATCGAAATAGGGTGGCTGCAAAATGCCGGCGGGGAAGTTGATGGTATTCAACTGGGGATCGTAATAGGCGTTGATGGTGGGCGGGGTCATGGTCCATTCGGCGCGGTCGACGGGCTTGCCGATTTTGGCGACCCAGCGCTCGAACTCGAACGAAGTGGCCTGCGCCACGTTGTTCAGATAACTGTCACGTGCGATTTTCACGCTGGAGTAATCGTGCCAGTGGGAAGGATAGCCAATCTTGTCTTCGATCCCTTTCAACTTGACGACGGCTTGCTGTTTTGTGGCTGGAGACATCCAACTCAGGCTTTGAATATCCGAACTGAGGGCCGTCTCGACAGCATGAACCATTTCGATGGTGCGAGCTTTGCTCTCCGGCGGGAAAGCGCGATCCACGTAGGCCTGGCCGAGCGCGTCGCCGAGATCGCGATCGGCAGCGCGCACGCAGCGACGCCAACGGGGTTGCTGCTCTTCGGCTCCGGCGAGGGTGTGCGCGAAGAAATCGAAATTCTCATCGACCATGGCTTTGTTGAGATAGGGTGCTGACCGATGGATCACCTGCCAGCGGAAATAGGCCTGCCAATGGTCGAGCGGGTGGCTGTTGATCAGCTTTTCCTCGGCGCGGAAGAAATCGGGAGAGGTCACGATGTAGTGATCGCTGGCGGGAGCATTCACGGCTTTGAGGTAACCGTCCCAATCGATGGAGGGCGCCAGGGTGCGAATCTGCGCCAGGCTCATTTTGTTGTTGATGTTTTTGGGATCGCGGCGCTTGACGTTATCCATCTGGGACTGCGCCAGCGCGGTTTCGAGTTCGATGACCGTGCCCGCATCGGCGGCGGCCTGCGATTCCGACTCACCTGCCAGCGCGAACATCTTCTGCAGATGCGTGCGGTACTTGGTGAGAATTTCTTTCGACTTGTCGTCGGTCTTCAGATAGTAGTCACGATTGGGAAGGCTGAGTCCCGCCTGATCGATTTGTGCGACCACCATCGAAGCATTGTCGTAGTCTTGCTGGCCGGTGAAGCCGAAGAGAGGAGAACTGCTTTCGTTGTCTCCGGGCTGCCAGGCGCCGGGATAAACATGCTGGAGATGGGCGATCTCGAGCGTAATGTCTTTCTTCGTCTTGAGTGCGGCCACGCGCGCGAGTTCTGACTGGAGAGGCTTGAGTCCGGCGGCTTCGATGCCAGTCTCGTCCATGCAGGCGGCCCAATAGTCGCCGATCTTCTGTTGGACGGCTGTGCGGTTGGGATCGTTCTTGCTGGCTGCCTCGAGCGTGTCGCGAAGAACTCCCTCATTCCACAACTCAAGGCCGCTGCCGGTGCTCCAGTAGACCTGGTCCGCAGGAATGGGATTGGCGGTCAACCATTTGTTGCAGGAGTATTTGTAGAAATCGTTACAGGGGTCGAGTGTCTTGTCGACCAGGTTGGCATCGAAATGCTCGAGTTTGGGGACGTTGGTTTGGTCGGCCGCGCTCGAGGCTACTGCGGGGCGGACGCTTCGGGCCGGGATCGTTTGAGTGAAAGCCGCGGATGTGGCCAGACAAAGAGCGACGGCAGCGAAGAAGCGAGTGATTAGCATAAATCTCCTGGATGAGTTGAGCAGGCTTGCAATTGGATAGTACGCATTGGTAGAGGATCAAGTTCCGAACACACACGCGCCTGCGAGACGGCACAGTAATGGACGCGCGACGGGGCCAGGGGTTAGCTTCGGGCTCTACAATCATTAACCACAGTGGACACCCTTCGGCTTCGCTCAGTGCAAGCTTACGGTGCGATGGAAGACCAAGACAGCTTTTAGCCGGTGTTATGCAGGCCGGCGGCGATTCCGTTTATGGTTGCGCCCAGGGGATATTCCAACTCCGAACTCTTCTGGCCCTGTTGTTTGCGGCGGAGGAGTTCAACCTGAATCAGGCTCAGGGGATCAACGTAGGGGTTGCGCAGGCGGATCGAGCGGGCCAGCACGCGGTTTCGCGCCAGCAGTTCGCGTTGACCGGTGATGCGCAAGATCATGTGCCGGGTACGAAGGAATTCTGCTTCGAGCATGGAGAAGACGCGCTTGCGGAGCGAGGAATTCTTGACCAATGCGGAGTATTCGCGGGCGATCCCGAGATCGGCTTTGGCCATGCCCAATTCGACGTTGCGAAGCAGGTCGGAGAAGATTGGGAAACCGCGAGCCATTTGCCGCAGGGTTTGCTCGTTCGCGGCGTTCTTTTCTGAGAAATGCTCAAGGGCATGACCGACGCCGAACCATGCCGGGACAGCATGGCGGCTCTGCATCCAGCCGAAGACCCAGGGAATGGCGCGGAGATCTTCGAGACGACGTCCTTTGGAGCGGCGTGCCGGACGAGAGCCGATGCGAGCGGAATCCAATTCGTTCACCGGCGTGGCTTGCTCGAAATATTCGAGGATGTCGGGATCGTCGGCGATATCACGCCGGTAAACGCGATACGCTTCCTGTGACATCTCTTCGATTGCCTGCTCCCACGCGGTCCGCTGGCTTTCCCCGGCGAGCGCCGGGCGAGTGAAAGAGTTCAAAACCTCGCCCTGCTCGGTGACACGGATCTGGCCTGAAAAGCATCCTGGAGGCTGAGCGAGGATTGCGGAATGCGTCGGGCCGCCGCCGCGTCCGACAGTTCCCCCGCGCCCGTGGAACAGGCGAAGGTTGACACCGAATTCTCTTGCTGCCTGATGAAGTTCGCGGTGGGCCTTGTAGAGTTCCCAGGTGCTGGTAAGCATGCCTCCGTCTTTGTTGGAATCGGAGTAGCCGAGCATGACTTCCTGCCAGCGTCCCCAGGAATCGAGCGAGGGCCGGTACTCGGGATTGTTCCAGACTCGGCACATTACCTTGCTCGCGGCACGGAGCGAGTCTATCGATTCGAATAGAGGAACCGGCATCAGGCCGGGGTCGTTGGCTGATGCCGCAAGTTGAACGCCGGCGGCTTTTGCGAGCCCGACTACGTTCATGACGTCGTCCTCAGACTCGGCGCCACTGATGATGTAGTGGCGAATCGAGTGGCTCGGATACGTGCGCTTTAGCTCGGCAATGGTACGGAATGTGTCGAGCAGTTCGCGGGCGGCCTCCGACCTGGGTTCAGTATTGGGCTGCTGTCCGAGTTCATTGACGACTTGGCCATGCACTCGCGCATGCTGGCGGATGTCGAGGGTGTGGAGATGGAATCCGAACTTGCGGACTTTTCGCAGTAGGGAAGAGATGTAGGTGTGGGCGAGACGCTCTCCGCGATTCGCCTTCAGGCTCATTTGGATGAGCACCAGGTCTTGCTCGAAATCAGCGGCACTGCGATAAGACGCAGGCGCATCGACCGCTTCCCGAGTGTGCCGCAGTTTGTGAAAGATGTAAGAGAGAAAACGCCGGTAACTCTCGGCCTGGTTGTGTGGTCCCCAGGCAAGGTGTACGCCCGGGATGGTGCGCTCGTAGTCATGCAGACGAGCAAGAAGATCTTCTGAGATTGCCGTCTGACGGCGCGAAGAACTGAGGCGGTCGCTCATCGCTTCGACATCGTCGAGGTATTCACGGAGGATCACGGCGCGCGCCATCTCGAGCGCATGGCGAATGCTGTGAGGCTTGACGAGGGGATTCCCGTCGCGGTCGCCGCCAATCCACGAGCCAAAATGGACGATGTTCGGAACCGATGACTCGTCGAGGTCGAGTCCGTAGACATCGCGGAAGGATTCCACAATTTCTTCGTAGATCCGGGGCAGTGTATCGAACAACGACAGGCGGAAGTAACGCAGGCCCATGCGGATTTCATCATCAACCGTCGGCTTCGTCAGCCTGACTTCGTCGGTCTGCCACAACGAGGTAACCTCGGCGCGAATACTGTTTTCGCACATCTCGGCGTCTTGCGGAGTGAGCGGCAGGCGGTCGAGACGCTCCAGCTGTTTGGTGATGCGGCGACGCTTCAGAAGAACCGTCTGACGGGCCACTTCGGTGGGATGCGCGGTGAATACCGGAGTGATCTGGATTTGCCGCAGGGCAGCGAGGGCATCCTGTGCCGCCATGCCGGATTCTTTCATGCGCAGAAGCGTTCCGCGAAACGAACCGGGAAGCGGAGCGTGATCGCGATCCAATTTGCCGGCACGGCGGCGGCGTTTGCGGTGATTGGTCTCGGCCAGATTGGTCAGCTCGAAATAAGTCGCGAAGGCTTTGGTCACCTGATAGGCGCGAGGCAGGTCCATGTTTGAAATAAGTTGCTGCGCCTGGCGCATGAGTTCGTCAGAAGGCGACTCTCCGGGACTGCGGCGCGTGCTGTCGCGATGTTCGATCAGTAGACGGCGCAACGTCTCGACCGATTCGAACAGTTCCTGTCCTGCCTGTTCAGAGATCACCTGGCCTAGGATCGCGCCGAGGGAGCGAACATCGCGGCGAAGAGGATTATCCTTTGCGGCTTCGTCTGATGGAGCGGTGAGTTCCGCCAGACGAGCCTGTTGGTCGTCCACCTTCCAGAGAGGTTTGGACTTGTTCGGCATAGAAAGGGAATGGACAGAATATATGACCGAGTGGAGTTGCGACAAAGAGACAGGAACGGCCCAAGGGCATTCTATTTGGGCACTTCGAAGCGGTATCCGATACCGCGGAGCGTTTTCAGATACTCAGGATGGCGGGGATCGCGTTCAATCTTCTCCCGAAGGCGGCGGATGTAGACGTCGATCGAACGCGGGGTAACGAAGGGAGTCTCTTTCCACACGGCATCGAGGAGCTGATCGCGGGTGAGGACGCGGCCGCGATGCGAGGCCAGATACTCGAGCAGGCGAAACTCGCGGACGGTGGTCAGGACATTGTGTCCGCCGACCTGAACGGTCATGCTTGAAATATCGATTTCGAGATCGCCGAAACGAAGCACCTCCGTTCCAGTCGACGAGTGACCGAGGCCGCGCAGTACCGTTCGAATGCGCGCCACCAGTTCGCGCGGACTGAACGGCTTGGTGATGTAGTCATCGCCGCCAAGTTCCAAGCCCTTGACGCGGTCGGCCTCCGAAGTCTTCGCGGTGAGAAAGATGATCGGGATGGCGGAGAGCGCCTGGGTTTGGCGGATCTGGCGGCAGAGTTCGAAGCCATCGGTGCCAGGCAACATCACGTCGAGCAGAAACAGTGAGGGTGATTCGCGGACCGCCTCGGTAAGAACGGAAGCTCCACTGACAAAACTCTGGACCTCGAAGCCAGCGGCCTGAAGATTGTGGGAGATGAGTCGGGCGATATCTTCTTCGTCCTCCACCACAAAGATGATGGGGCGATTGGACAGGGAGGCGCCACCGCTAAGACGTTCTGAGGGTTCTGCCGGCAAATGCATGTGGCTTCAGGGTCTTACTCACCTAGACACTTTGGAACACGAATGAGATCGGATACCCAAGAACTCTATGGCGGGAATGTTGCGCGAATGTTTCCATCTTGTTAATGGATGATGAATTTGTGGAAGAGCTATGAGCTATGAGCCGTGAGCTATGAGCTAAAACCTAGAACTGAAACCTGCGACCCTATGGCCTGACCCAATCAGTTTGCGGCCTTCTTTTTGGGCATGTGCCGCAAGCTGCGGCCCTCGATGAGGCTGTAGAGGTCTTCGGCCAGATTCGTGGTGTGGTCGCCGGCGCGTTCCCGAGCTTGCGCCATGAGCAGGATCTCGAAGCCTGAGGTGTCACCCTGAGGAACGGTTTCGGCGAGGTGCTTTTGAAAAAGAGCGTGGCAGATGCGATCGATTTCCTTGTCCATCTGCAGGACCTTGCGCGCGCACTCCAGGTCCAGGTTCGAGAATCCCTGATGAGTCAGGTCGAGCATATCCCGCAGTACGGCTGCCATTTCTATGAGCTGGCGCGAGTCGGAAGCTGGAATCTTTACGGTGCGGGCCTGAACCCGCAAGGCCACGCTCATGACCAGGTCACCAATACGTTCGAGATCTGTCGTCGACTTGAGAGTTGAGAGCAGTTGGCGCGCGCGGGATTCATTCACGCGAGTGATGGCCTCGGGCAGACGCTCATCGATCTGGCGCTCGATCAGGTCAAGTTCTTTTTCGCAGTCTTTGATGGCGAGGAAGGCCATTCGCGAGGAGTTTGTGAGCAGGTCACGGACATTGAAGGCGGCGTCGCGGGCGATGAGGCAGGCTTTCAACGCGAGATTGGCGAGGTCGTCAGGGTCGCTCGTTGCTGGCGTTTTCGCGCGAGGGCGAGCCGTCGATTTTTCGTCCGATTTTTTGATTGCGGGGGATTTGCGCGGCATCTCGGTCAGAATTTTTCGCCTCGAAGTCTATTCTCCCAATATGAAAGGATGGTTACAAGATTGCCGCGTCGGAACCACCGACTAGAGTACGCTGAAGAGAGTGAATGGAGGGTGGATTGAATCTGGCGGACTATTTGCGGAAGGATTTTGCCTATAACGCGTGGGCAAATCATGAGGTTTTGGCTGCCATCCGGTCGAGCGGTGGGAAGAATACCCGCTCCCTGCAGTTGATGGCGCACATTCTGGCGGCGGAACGGGTATGGCTGGAGCGCCTTCGACAAGTGCCGCAGAGCGTGCCCGTCTGGCCAGAGCCCAATTTGTCGCAGTGCGAAGCCGAAGCCGACAAACTGGGTGGGGAGTGGCACGAATTCCTTGATCTGGTGACGGCAGGGGATGTAAACCAGACGATTTCGTACAAAAACAGCAAGGGCGAAGCGTGGACGAGCGCGATCGTCGATGTGCTGACTCATGTAGTGATGCATTCGGCGTATCATCGCGGGCAGATCGCCAGCTACATGCGGTCAATCGGACAGACGCCAGCCTACACAGACTTCATCCACGGGGTGCGGCAGGGGCTCGTGAAGTAAAGGGATTCGGAATCGTTGGCTACGTGGTTTGCGGACTCTACCGCAAACCTTAACGGCAGAGGACGCAGAGAAATCCCTCGGAGTTCGCAGAGGGCTGTCTTCGGGTGCGAGGAGCTTGCTTTTGCCCCGGTTCCTCCGAAAGACGTAATATTGCTGCAATGAACAGACGCCTTGTGCTCTTCCTTCCTGTCGCGTTTTCACTTCTTCTGCTGGCAGCCGATCAAGCTAAGATTCCCCCGATGCCGAATGCGGCTACCAGCAACGCTGTTGCTTCGCTGAGGGGCGGGCTCGACGTTTACTCATTCATGGGACTTGGGACCAAGAAGACCTGGGACGACGTGAGCAACAAAATGTATGTTCTGAGTCTAAGGTCAGGGAAGTGGATTGAAGGGCGCCCCGTGCCGGGCGTCGCGGGGCGGCTGGGAGCTTCGGCGATGGGGGCGAAGGGGCAAATCTTTCTTTTCGGCGGATACACGATTGATGGGCAGGGAACTGAATCCGTATTGGGCGATGTGAATTCGTATGTTCCCGGGGAACATCGGTGGTACCGCGCGAAAGACATACCAACACCCGTGGACAGCGCGGTCATCGGAATGACGCACGACCGCTACGTACAGGTCTACGACGTCGAGAAGGATACATGGAGTCAGGCGACGGCGTTTCCCGGCACCCCCGTGTTCGGGCATGCGGGAGGAATCGCTGATGAGACGATCGTGTACGTAGACGGCGCAAAGAAAGACCCGGGCGGCGCGAAGTATGTTGCTTCCGACGAATGCTGGATGGGGAGGATTGACCATAAGGATCCGAACGAGATTGAGTGGAGCAAGTTGCCGGCTCATCCCGGACCCGGGCGGTTCGGAATTGTGGCAGGGGCGGGGGAGCACGACCACCGATTCCTCTTCTCCGGAGGCACCACAGCTCCGCACAATTACAAGGGTCTGGACGATGATGGGAAGCAGTCAGAACTCTCGCCGGTGACATTTGCGTTCGAGCTGCATGGAAATAAGTGGGAAACCATCACGGACGACACGTACGACGTGCGTGCGGATACTCGAGGGATTGCGTTTACGCCGATCGGTCCGTTGGTCGTGGGGGGCACGCTGAAGAATTTCGCGATCTCGGCGCGGGTCTTAACTTTGGCCAAGAAATAGCTGGCCAGCAATTCGCGGGCAATGCATTCGTTTGTGAGTCCATTTTAATAATCTGAATCGCGATTCCCGATATACCTTCGTGATCTTCCCAGGCAATGCGGCGCGCGTTAGGATGGCGTTGTTGCAGAGAGCGAATATCACTCATACCTCCTGAGCGAGCGGCGAAGGGACCTCCGACCTTTCGCCGCTTTTCTACTTGGATATGCCATTCCAAGTGCGGTAATATTTCGCTAACGCTGTTCGTTTCCCCGTGGGGGACCCGCAAGTCAAACGATTCGCGCTGAGGAACACCATGTTCATCCCTCGCTAATTCGCTCTCCTGCTTGCCCGGTCGTCGGGCTTCCCTGATTTGTCTTTCGTTGAAGCATCGTGTCTGCGCGCGGTTGCGGACGCCATTGCAGAAAGTTCAAGGTTGGTATGGAAACTGTTGCTGCGGCGGTGGAGGCGCGCCGCTCACTTTGGTCGTCCTTAGTGGAGGCGGTTCGAGGTTCGCACCAGGACTACACGGATGGCGACTTGAATCGCGCCATCCTGCTGCTGGCCGTGCCCATGGTCCTGGAGATGGTGCTGGAGTCTCTGTTTGCGGTGGTAGACGTTTTCTTTGTGGGCAGGCTGGGAGCGGATGCGGTGGCTACGGTCGGTTTGACCGAGTCGATGCTGAGCCTTGTGTTCGCGGTGGGCATGGGGCTGAGTCTGTCGACCACGGCAATGGTCGCGCGACGAATCGGGGAAAAGGATCCGGAAGGCGCTGCTGACGCCGCGGTGCAGGCGATTTTTCTTGGCCTGATGATTTCGCTGGCCATCGGGCTGCCCTGTCTGTTGTTTGCTCCGAACCTTCTGCGGCTGATGGGTGCTACTCCTCAGATTGTGGCGGTGGGCAGCGGATACACGAGAATCTGCCTGGGAGGCAGCTGCGCCGTGCTGTTGCTGTTCTTGAACAATGCGATCTTCCGCGGCGCGGGAGATGCGGCGATCGCAATGCGCCTGCTCTGGGTTTCGAACATCATCAATCTCTTTCTGGACCCCTGCCTGATCTTCGGGTTGGGACCGTTCCCGAAATTAGGCGTGACGGGAGCGGCGCTGGCCACGTTCACCGGGCGGAGCATCGGTGTGATGTACCAGTTCTACCGGCTCTTCAAAGGGACGGAGCGCATTCGTGTGTTGGCGCGGCAGGTTCACGTGCACTTTAGCGTGCTGTGGAAACTGGTTCGCGTGTCGCTTACGGGGATTTTGCAGTTTGCGATTGCGCACACGAGCTGGATTGGGCTGGTGCGGATTGTGAGCACATTTGGTGCGGCGGCATTGGCCGGATACACGATCGCGATTCGAATTGTGATCTTCGTGATCTTACCGTCCTGGGGAATGAGCAATGCCGCTGCAACGCTGGTTGGCCAGAATCTGGGCGCGGGGAAGCCGGACCGCGCCGAGGCCGCGGTGTGGAGGACAGGACTCTACAACGTGCTCTTCCTGGGTGCGGTCGGCGTTTTCTTTGTGATCTTCGCCGAGCCGGTGGTTCGCCTGTTTATCAAGGATCCGGAGGTTGTGCCTTTGGGAGCGGCGTGCCTGCGGATCGTCAGCTACGGCAACCTGGGGTATGCGTACTTCATGGTCATGATGCAGGCCTTCAACGGAGCCGGAGACACGATTACTCCGACGATCGTGAACTTCTTCGGTTTCTGGCTGCTGGAAATTCCGCTGGCGTATGTGCTGGCGAAGCCGCTGGGCATGAAGTCGAACGGAGTCTTCTTTTCGATCGCGATCGCGGAGTCATCCATGGCGGCGGCCAGCGCCATCCTGTTCAGGCAAGGAAGATGGAAGCTGAAGAAAATCTAAGGCGTTTGTCGGGAAAAATTGGGGCGGGAGGAACGGTTTCGAACCGTCATCTCCGGGATGGAGCCCCGGCGCATTGCCGTGGTTATGCTACTCCCGCGTGTCCGAACTGATTCTCTCCGGACGTTCAAAATATTGCATTAAGAATTTTCTGTCAACCAAGAAGTCGAGTGGAACCGGGCTGAAGACAGGGCATGCGCGTTGCGAGAATTACGCGAGATGTCATGTCGATGTGTCGGAACGACTTGTACGAAAAATCAAAAACCCCACCCTTCGACTTCGCTCAGGGCAGGCCCTGTCGCACAAAACACGACAAGGGTGGAGCACCCTCGATTCCGAAATTGCACCTATCGCGCGCGTGCCAGGACCAGCGTCACGTCGTCTGGTTGCTCCTTGTCGCCGATCCAGTCGTCCACGGCCATGGTGACGATCTGGCTGATCTGCGGCAGCGGGAGATTACGGTTCTCGCGCACCAGTTCGATCAGGCGTTGCTCGCCAAACTCGCCGAAATCATTCTCGGGCTCGGTAACACCATCGCTGTAAGCGAGGAAGACTTCGCCGGGAACCATCTCGACCGAGTCCTCCTCGTAAGTCATGCCGTCGAAGAGGCCGACCACGGTGCCGCCAGCTTCGAGTCTGCGCACGGTGCCGTCTTTTCCGATCAGAATCGGCGGCAGGTGGCCTCCGTTGCTGTAGGTGAGGGTGCGCGAGCGGCCATCGTAGATTCCCACGAATAACGTAGCGTATTTCTCAGGCGGGGTGCTTTCGAAGAGCTGATGGTTGAGAAGGCCGAGCAGCGCTCCGGGAGAGACTTCAATGCCCTCAGGCCAGGTGGCCATAACTCTGCCCGCGCCGGCAACAGCGCCCACAGCGACGGGTTCGCGCATCTGTGGCAGGTTCTCGACGCTGTACGCTCGGACCGCCGAATGGATCGTCGCCATGAGAAGTGCGGCGGAGATTCCTTTGCCGCTGATGTCGCCGACGGCAAGGATCAGTTTGTGCGAGCTGGCGGAAAGGAAATCGTAGTAGTCGCCGCTTACGGTGCGAGCGGGGCGGCAGAATCCGTGGACGTCCAGGGATTCGAGGCCGGCAGTTTGCCGCGGAAATAGTTGGTCCTGCACTTCCTGCGCGATGGCGAGCTCATTCTCCAGCCGCTGCTTTTCTCTCTGTTCCAGCATGAGTTTTTCGATGGACGCGGTCATGGAGTTGAAGGAATTCGCGAGGTCCGCCAACTGATCGCTCGACTTTACAGGAATGCGATGGCTGAAGTCGCCGCGGTCGACGTGGCGAGTGGCGACGTGCAGGTCCGCCACAGCCGCTGTCACGGTGCGGGTCATGCGCGTGCCGATGATCAGCGCAATGAGTTCAATGATCGCGAAGAAGATCGCGACCCCCATCAGGATGTAGGTCACGCCACGAACGAATTCGCCGAGAGCAGCAAACAGATGGCTGTAGAGAACTGCGGGACGAGTCGTGACTTGGAGAACGGGACCATACTTATCGGAAGTGCCATTTTCCCAATCGACTACGGGAAGTGGCGTGCCGAACGTGATTTCCCGGTCGAAGCTGGCTGTGGATTCAGGCATCGATCCGACGGTGAAAGCCGGATGCAGGACCCGAGGACCACCTGGGGACGCTGCACGTTGATTGTCGGTGGTGTTGATCACGAATCCGCTGGTATGTTTCGGCGAACTCGAAACTGGAGTTTTGTCCTTTGCTCCGGCTGTTGCCGGGGCCTGCTGTTTCGGCGGACTTTGATCCTCCCCTGTGGTGTAGAGGGTGATTTCCCCGAGCCCTTCGGCGATCTTTCCCACAAGATCCTTGTCGAACGGTTCGCTGGTGACCACGGTCAGTCTGTTGGAGCCGACTTCGAGCGAGGATCCCACTCGCAAGTGTAACCGCTCGTGATCACGGACGAGGTCTTGGAATTTACTCTTTACAAAACCGGGGAAGGCGATGGAATCGCCGTGATATTCGTTGCAAAGAGGGAGTGGCTTATCGCCGTACCAGGCACATACCTGGCGGCGACTCCAGGCTGGATCGCGCTTGATCAGGCCGGCAAGGGACTCCGGTACAGGTTTTTCGCCGCGCTCCAGATGGGCCGCGAGTTCGCTGCTCACGGTCGCATTGACAGCCGCCAGACTGCGCAACTGGGCGTCGGTCTCGGAAGTAACCACGAAGACGGCGAATTGCCCGCCCAGCCCGTAAAGCGTGATGAGTCCCATCGCGACCAGCAGCACGGCGGGAATTACGCCGATGAACATGTAGGTGACGATAAGGCGATTGCGCAAACGCCAGAGAATTCGGCGTTTGACCCAGCGGAAGCCAAGAATGAAGAACAGGATGCAGGCCAGAAATGCGAGAAAGCTGACCCATCCGCCCAGATGCTCACCCCAGGAAAGCGAGAAAAGTCCGAGCAGTTTCTCCAAGGCGAAGAGCGCGATGGCGAGGGCGGCCAAATAGCAGGCCAAGCGGGACATCCGGCCCTGCGGCCAGAGTCCGACCTCTGTCAGCTTCCGCCTCAGTTCTGGGTAAGACCATTGCATACTACGTGCCAGGCACCTGGAAGATTAGGAATTATACGGCCACGGAAGAGGTTCAGTTTGACGAATCGCTCCGAATCAGTTGGCGGTTTGTTAGCCACAGCCGATAACTAAATGCCAATGGATAATCGACTCGGGCGCCTAGATCTCGGGCTCGAGATCGAAGAACGCCTCCAGACTGGTTCGCAGTTGCTTCTCGATCTGCTCTTTACTGCCCTCGAGGACGTGCATGGTGACGTGCGCCTCTCGTCCATTAGCGAGCTTCACTGGAGCCTGGCCGACCTCGACCACATCTTCAGAGGGAAGCAACCTCATGCCGTAGACCAACGTCAGATTTGCCATACTGCGATTTTACGACGTTCGCGGTGGGCTTCGCGACAATGCGGCGCTTTTTGAAATTTAGAATTCGGGGCGCTCTCATTTAGAATTCCGGCGTGCCTAGAATTCCGATATTTCAACTATCCATCATCATGGTTGCGATCCTTTGCGCGGCCCGGTTGATGGCGCAGCAGCAACCCGAGGCGGCGGCCTCGCAACAGCCTCAGGTCAAGGTCAACATGCTGAATGTCTGCACGCCGTCGGCTGAAGAGCAGAAGGAGATTGCGGCCGCGCTGGCGAAGATCCCGAAGCAACCGCTGTTCGACGCGGACTTCGAAGTGTCGCGCGGACGCTCGACCTTGACCGACATGCCGACCATGCTGGAAGCAGGACAGGCCGGGCATGTAGCGGGGGAGCCCTCGATAGCAAACTATGTGCGCATACGGCGTGAGTTCTCAGTGCAGGCAATGTTTTCGAGCGTGCAGTATTCCTTCAGCAATGACGGCGTGAACATGATCGAAACACTGGTGCTGCACGTGCGCGATCCGAAGGACCTGATTCAGGTCTCGCTGGAGGACACCGCTTCGGCGGTCACCAGTTCCACAACGATGCTTAGCGTGAATACGCCCGCCAGCCGTATGCGATTGGAACGGTTTGGCAAGCCTTCGGTGGCGCTGGCTCGTTGCCAGGAAACGGCGGCCGGACCTGCGCCCAATCAGAGCGCGTATGAGCCCTTGTTCCACAGCGCGTCGGAAGTGCTGACGAACTATCGGACACTGCTGGGAGTGAAGAAAGTTGTTCCGGAAGAGTTGGCGAAAATCAGCGGTGAATCGAAGCCCGCTGCTCCGCCAAAATCCAAGATGATGAGGCCAAAGGAACCCCAGAAGTGAGTGGCTTGAGGAAGAGCCTCAACGAGGCTGGCCTTGCATCATAATTCGAAACTGGCCATCTAATCTGCAAGTACAAAACCATCCATGAGCGAAACTCGGAACGTAGTGATTATCGGGTCCGGATGCTCCGGACACACGGCGGCCCTCTACACCGCCCGCGCGAACCTGAAGCCCCTCGTCATTGAAGGCCACGAACCCGGCGGGCAACTCTCCATGACCACGCTGGTGGAGAATTTCCCCGGGTTCCCCGATGGAATTATGGGGCCGCAACTGGTTGAGAATATGCGCAAGCAGGCGGAGCGCTTTGGCGCGGAATATCGGATGGCGCATTTGACGAGCGCGGATCTGAGCCAGCGGCCTTTTGTGTTGCACCTGGGACACCAGCAAGTCCATACCCAGACGTTGATCATTGCCAGCGGCGCTTCGGCCCGGTGGCTGGGGTTGCCACACGAGCAACACCTGATCGGGCATGGGGTGTCGTCATGCGCGACCTGCGACGGATTTTTCTTCTCGGGGAAGGAAATCGTTGTTGTCGGAGGCGGCGACTCTGCGATGGAAGAAGCTCTCTTCCTTACAAGGTTTGCGACGAAGGTCACGATTATTCACCGGCGCGATGCATTTCGCGCGTCAAAGATCATGCTGGAGCGAGCACAGAAGCATGAAAAGATCGAGTTCCTGCTCGACACAGTGGTCGAGGACGTTTATGACGCTGGCAAGCAGGAGGTGACGGGGCTCAAATTGAAGAATGTGAAGACAGGAAAGGTCTGGGACTTTCCGATCAGCGCATTGTTCTTGGGAATCGGGCACGAACCCAACGCCAAGATGTTTGCCGGCCAACTCGACATGGATTCTGAGGGGTACCTGAAGACCCACAATTATGTGTTAACGCGGGTTCGCGGAGTCTTCGCCTGCGGGGATGTGCAGGACCGGCGGTATCGGCAGGCCATTACGGCAGCGGGCACTGGTTGCATGGCGGCCATGGAAGTAGAGAAATTTCTGGAAGAACATGGCAAGTGAAACCAGTTGCCGCATGAACACAGCACGGGTCTATTCATAAGTACCATTACCTTTGTCATCTTCGGTAAGAAGTGCGCAGCCATTAGACTTTTCTGATGAAGACCCTGATGCGGCAGGGCACCCTAGCGGGGCTGCTGCTTGCTGCAGTATTTGCCCTTAGTCTAAGCACATGCGCCCAGGAATCCAGCGAAAGCGCCAGAAAAGTCCTGGTTCAAACTCCTGCGGTATACCCGACACTCGCCCGTTCCATGAATATCCGTGGGACGGTGAAACTCCAGGCCCAAGTTGCACCCAACGGTACTGTGAAGAAAATCGACGTTTTGGGCGGCCATCCGCTGCTGACCCAGAGTGCCGTTACGGCAGTGGGACACTGGAAGTTTGAACCCGCGCCGCACGAAACAAAGGAAGCGGTAGAGATAAAGTTTGATCCTCAATAACCGCGGGCGGGATCGCAATCTCTGCTGGTACTCGTAACACCAGCCAATAACTAGGCTTACGAGGGTCCGCTAGCGATGCAAGAATCACTCCCTTTTGCGTTCTTCCAGAGGTAGGCTGAGTCAGGGCGGGTTCGAGGCCCCGGAGTTACGAGACTCAACGGAGCACTCTCAGGAAACTTCGGGGGATCGCTACATGCGCGCTCGCTTGGTCTGCATTTTCGTCTTCTGCTGCAGTCTGTTTGCACAACAGGCTTCTCAACCATCACTCACCATCTACAACCAGGATTTCGCCGTGGTCCGGCAAGATGTACCGCTGGATCTGAAGTCGGGCGTAAACCAGGTCAATGTGAATGACATCTCCATGCACCTGGAGCCGGATTCGGTGATCCTGCGGGATCCCTCGGGCCGGCACGTGATCAATGTGCTGGAACAGAATTACCGCAACGATCCGGTTTCGCAGTTTTCACTGCTATCGCTATACGAGGGCCGCACCATCGATTTCGAGATGCCCGACCACTCGTTGGTGAAAGGAAAAGTGATTCGCAGCGGGTTCGTGCGGCCGGACTACTTCAACGTCAACGCTTATAACCAGGGTTACCCTGCGCAGGAAGAGCCGATCATCGAGATCGGCGGCCAGTTGCGCTTCGGTCTGCCCGGTACGCCGATCTTTCCTGATCTCACCGGCGAGACCATCCTGAAGCCGCGGCTGGAATGGGCGATTGCCAGTGATAAGGCGGGGAAGTTTCCTGCCGAGCTTTCGTATGTAACGGGCGGCATGAGTTGGAAAGCGGATTACAACATCGTTGCGCCGGAGAAGGGCGATCTGGTGCACATCGTGGGCTGGGTCACAAGATTCAACCGGGAATGAATTACATGTATGCTGCGGCGAAAGTAGCGAGTGCCGTTGCGGACATGGCCGTGCCAAACGTCACCGAAAAGGCTTTCGATGAATACCATCTCTACACTCTCGAGCACAGTACGACGCTGCGTGATCGTGAGACTAAGCAGGTGGAGTTCATCCATGCATCGGGCGTCGCGACGAAGCAGCTTTATATTTATGACGGGGCGAAGATCGATCCCAACCGGTACAACGGGTGGAACTGGGAGAACATCCGTAACGATCATTCCTATGGTACGGAGTCCAATCCCAAAATCTGGGTAATGCGGGAGTTCGTGAACTCGGAGGCGAATCACCTGGGTATGCCGTTGCCCAACGGGCGAGTGCGTTTCTACCGGCACAATGACGACGGGCAGGTGGAATTCACGGGCGAGAACATGATCGACCACACGCCCAAAGACGAGACGATTCGCATCTACACCGGCAACGCGTTTGACGTGACAGGCGAGCGCCGCCGCACGAACTACACGGTCGAGACATCAAGAACCACCGCCACCGAGACGTTCGAGATCCGAGTCCGCAATCACAAGAAGGAAGCAGTCGAGGTGCGCGTGGTCGAGCATCTTTATCGGGGTAAGAATTGGGAGATCACCACTAAGTCTGATGAGTACAAGAAGAAAGATAGTCAGACAGTCGAGTTTCCCGTGACCATTCCTCCCGACGGCGAGAAGGTGATCACCTACACCGCGCGTTATACCTGGTAAGTATCCGTAGACGGCGGCGGGAATGCTGGAGTCGACATTCCGGCCCGCACTCGCCGGGTGAGAGTCGGATCACACCCGGTAAGTCGGGATTGTGATACAAAATTCTGTGGTCTTCCTAATTCCGACCAACTCCACCTTTCCTCTGTCGCACAACCCAATTCATTTCGAGGTGGCAGGGACTCCATGTTGAGGACCTTCTTCGTCCATCTTTCTGAGAATCGTTCTTTGCGCAGTTTCGCCGAGCGCTCGGCGATCGGACAACGGGTCTCCGGCCGCTTTGTGGCTGGAACAGAAATCGCCGACGCAGTTCGGGTCACGCAGGCAGTGAATCGGTCCGGCATGAGCGTCAGCATCGACAATCTGGGCGAGAACGTAACGAATCCCGAGGAAGCGCGGCACAGCGCGCGGCTTTATCAGCAGATTCTTGATGCCATTGCCGCCAACGGGCTGAATGCCAACATCAGCCTGAAGCTGACCCACATGGGATTGGATGTTGATGAGGCGTTGGCTCGCGATCTTGTGAGCGGATTGGTGGCCAAGGCAGCGTCGATGGATCCGCCGGGATTCGTGCGCGTCGACATGGAGGGCTCTCCGTACACAGAGCGCACGCTCGATTTCGTGCACGAGTTGCATCGCAGGCCGGGGCATGCGAACAGCGTGGGTACAGTGATCCAGGCTTATCTGAAGCGCTCGGAAAGCGACGTGGAGAAATTGCTCTCGGAAGGGATTCGGATTCGCTTGTGCAAAGGGGCCTATAAAGAGCCGGCCAGCATTGCTTTCGAGAGTAAGGCGGACGTCGATGCGAATTACATCAAGCTGATGAAGACCCTGATGAAGAGCGGAATCTATCACGGCATGGCTACACATGATGAAAACATCATTCGCGAAGCCCAGGCGTTCGCGACGCACGAGAAGATTTCGCGCGATGCGTTTGAATTCCAGATGCTATACGGCATCCGCCGTGACCTGCAGCAGCGCCTGGTGCGCGACGGCTGGCGAATGCGGGTTTATGTACCGTTCGGGACAGAATGGTATCCGTACTTCATGCGGCGGTTGGGAGAGCGTCCGGCGAACGTGTTCTTTATTGCGCGGAATATGTTGCGGAAGTGAAAGCAGGCGTCAGACCTCAGTCGTCGGCAACAGTACCGAGAAAAATCAGAATTGCACTTTCCGATGGCTGGGTTTGATGCCCGAGGTCTGAAGTCCGAGGTCGAATTCTATTCCTGCGTCCCGGGTTGATCTCCGCTGTCTGCGGGGGCGAGAGGAAGCCGAGTGGCATCTCGCATCACGTCGCGTTCATGGTCAGAGAACATCCCTTTAAAGCGCTCGGAATTGATGATTTCTTCGCGCTGATCAGGGGGCATGCCGCGCAAATCGTCAATAGCCTTGTGCACCAAGCGCCGCCGGTCAGGGGGAAGTTGCCGCATCTGGCTGAAGACCTGGCGCGCCTCCTGCTTCTGTTCCGGGGTCAGATGCTCCCAGGTTTCCATGCGGTTCAGCATCTCCAGTTGCTGCTGAGGAGGGAGACTCGAAAAGCGCTGGAGCCGCTGCCGTAGCAACTGCTGCCGCGGTTGAGGAAGTTTCTGAAAGGCCGGGTCGTTCTGTAGAGCCTTCTCCTGCTCGTCTGGAGGCAGATCTTTGTAGCGTCGCAACCAATCGCCGGCATGGCCACGCCGCTGCGTAGGCGCCGTTTGTGGGCGCGACATATGCTGCTGAGGTGTTGGAGACGGCCGCGGTGGCGCAGCGTGTGGGGCTACCTTTTGCGCCACGCAGAGCATGGAGAGTATTGTCGCGACCACGAGCATGCTGACCGCTAAGTGACCCGTGATGTTCTTTCCCCATTCCATGACTAGTGGCTGAATATCGCAGTTGTTGTGTGACGTCTAGTTGTCTGCGTTTTGAGAATTGTCTACGACATCCTGCTGCAGATCCAAATCGTCAAGCAGTTCGAAATTGGCGTACATGTCGTCATTTTTTTCCAGAGTTTGTAAGTCGCTCACAGCGCTTCCGACCTCGGCAACCGGGGGTCCCGGAGGAACTGGTCCGTTGCCGCGCGTAAAGAACAGCCCAATCCCAACTCCCATGATTACTGTAAGTGCCGCGGCCAGTACGGGACGACGGAACCAGTGCAACCATCCCGCTTGCGGCTTGGCCATTTCTTCCCGCAAGCGAGCTTGAAGTCGCACATCGAAATATGGTGACGGCTCGGGAGTCTGCCACTCATCGAGCAGCGACATAGTCGACCGAATCGATTTCAACTGTTGCGCACATGCGGCGCAACCGGCCAGATGAGTGCTTTCTTCCTTGGTGGGCTCGCTGCGGCCAGCGGCCACATCGAGCACCCTTTCGCGAATCTCCTCGCATTTCATGACTGCTTCCCCTTCACGCTCTTCGCCAATGTCTCTTCGCACAATTCAAATCCTGCTAGATAAATTCTTTTAACTGGTCCCGCAAAGTCTCATACGCCCGGAAGAGCAATGACTTTGTAGCCGACTCGCTCTTCTTCAATACATCGGCAATCTGCTTGTAATCCATCTGCTGGTACTTATGCATGATGACTGCAAGCCGCTGCTGCTCAGGTAGAGCCTCGACTTTCCGCCGGATCGCTAGCATGCGCTCGCGCCGCACCATCTGTTGCTCGGCGTTCAACGACGCGTCGGGCAGTTCCAGCGTAGTGCCGGTGTCTTCGTCCGGTTCGTCCAGGCTGACCTGAACCTCGGGCCGCTCGTGCCGCGAATCGCGAGCATGGTTGACCGCGAGGTTCGTCGCAATACGATACAGCCAGGTCGTGAATTTCGCACTCGCTTCGTATGTCTCACGCGAGCGATACACACGCAGGAAAACTTCCTGCGCCAGGTCTTCCGCCGCAGCCGAGTTCCGCGCCATCCGGTACATGAAGCTCACCATCGGCCGGCGATACTTCTGCACCAGGTACTCGAAAGCCGACTGGTCACCGGTTTTGACGCGGAGCATGATGTCGGCGTCGGTTTGCGAATCCGGTCCCGCGCCGGCGGAAAATACCGTCGGCATTTGTGGCGTCGCGGCGAACAACATAGCCCGATCAAGTGCGGCTGTGCTCACATCAGTTTGAACCCCGCTGGAATCCGAAAGTTGCGCCTTATGGTTGTCTTCAGAATCGGACGAAGTCCCTTGAGGTGAGATAGATACGGGTGACCGCGGCGGCTTGGGCTCAAACGTCATGAAGAAGCTGGGAAACCCATCGGAGGCGTCATTCCAGAATGGGTAGGCCTCGTTCGCAATAGGCTACCACGGGCCACGGCCGCTTCCAACCCGAGCGTCCCAAATCTGGGCCTGAGATCCGCTTCGAAACGTTCGCGGTGCGGCTCATTCGTCCGCCTTACGACCTCATTCCCTCGCTACTCCTCGCATTCTGCTCAGACTAAAGTGGTTTGTTGTTTTACGAACAGGTCCGGAGGAGGCGCGAATCTTGACAATGAGAGGCTATCCGCCTAGCATCGCTGGCCAGACGTGAACTTGGCCGCGACGCACAGATTCCTGTCGGGCGGTGAAGCACAAAGCGAAAAATTCCCCCTTGTAACAGGTGAAGCGGCATGAAGTTGCTGTCGAGAGTAGTGTGGGCGGAGGGGATGTATCTGGCGCCCCACCATTTCCAGGCGCAAAATCGGTATTTCGAGGAGTCCGTCCACTTTGCCACGAGCAGCCTGTGGAAGGACGCATACGGCCTGGCCGCTTGCCAGTTGGATGCCGACGCGCTCCGCAACGGTACGGTAAGCCTGTTGCACGCGCGCGGAATGTTTCAGGATGGTCTGCCGTTCGATATTCCGGAGTGCGATCCACGTCCTGATCCGTACAACATCGTGGCGAAGTTTCTTCCGACCACTGACAGCCTCACTGTCGCATTGGCAATCCCACGGTGGGTTGCGGGACAGCAGAATTGCGAGTTGGATCCGTTTCCGTCGGGAAATGCGCGCTATCTCAGCACAACCGAGATGGTTCACGATGAAAACACAGGCCTGGAGCCCAAGCCGGTGCAGATGGGCCGCAAGAATATTCGGCTGGTGGTGGTCCCGAACCGAGAAGAGAACCTGCTGACCTTGCCCATCGCGCGAGTGATGCGTGATCAGTCCGGCCATTTTGTTTACGATCCTACGTTTGTTCCGCCCTGCCTCCGTGTGAGCGCCAGCGAACGCCTGTCTTCGATGCTGCAGCGGACGGTGGAAATCCTGGAAGAGAAGAGCGCCGTCGTGACCCAGGAGCAGCAGTCCGGAGAAAAGTTTCAGACCGGAATGTCGGCCCGCCAGGTGGCGCAGTTCTGGTTTCTGCACGCGATCAATTCGAGCCTGACACCCCTGAGGCATATTTTGTTGGCGAAACACCGGCATCCGGAGGACATGTTCCGCGAGATGTCCCGCCTGGCGGGAGCTTTGTGCACATTCAGCCTGGATTCGAACCCGCGCACTCTCCCGGTTTACGACCACGCGGACCCGGGGCCCGGCTTCAGCGCGCTTGAGGAACATATCCTGCGACATCTGGAGATCATTGTTCCGTCGCAGGCGATCGTGATCCCCTTGAAGGGTACGACGCGCTACTTCTACGAAGGCGAGGTGCGCGACGAGCGCTGCCTGGGGCCATCGCGTTGGATGCTTGGGATTCGGTCGCACGTAGGGGAAGCGGACCTGATTGCAAAGACTCTGCAATTGGTGAAGGTGTGTTCATCACAATTCGTCCCCGAGTTGGTGAGACGCGCTCTACCGGGGTTAAAGCTTGATCACCGGCAGGTTCCGCCTGCGGCAGTCTCGGCGAAAGTGGATAGTCAATATTTCGTGATCACCAGGAATGGTCCCTGCTGGGAGCACATTATGCGCACCCGCAATGTAGGCGTGTACGTGCCGGGGGAACTGCCTTCCCCGGATCTGGAATTGATTGTTTTGCTTGAGAGCTGACATGAGTTCAACACAAGTCACACCGCTTGGGAGTTATCGAGGATCAAGTCCGGCACTGGACCGGCGCGGCTGGAATCTCGCACTGGGATTCCAGGAAGTCTTCACCGCCGTAGTGCGGTTGCGGTACAACCGGCAGGCCGTGTCGGACGCTGAGACCTTCCGCGCGCAGATGAGGCAGGCATTGCGGGTTGCCGAACAAGAGGCGCGCAGCCGCGGTTGCAGCGCGGAGGACGTGAAGCAGGTCATCTTTGCCGTCGTTGCATTTCTCGACGAGTCGGTGCTGACTTCGCGAAACCCGGTATTCGTGAACTGGCCACGGCTACCGCTGCAGGCGGAACTGTTCGGGCATCAACTGGCCGGTGAAATTTTCTTCCAGGAGTTGCAGAAGCAGCTGAATCGCAGCGATTCGCAGGAGACCGCGGATCTGCTGGAAATCTACTACCTGTGCCTGTTACTGGGGTTCAAAGGAAGGTACGCCGCCGGGGGAGACTTGCGGTCGGTGATGGCGGCAACGCAGGAGAAGATCCGGCGTATTCGTGGGCCACTGGGAGCACTGTCGCCGCGTGGCACCATTCCAGCGGACGCGGTTCGCACGTCGCAAACCGATCGCGTAAGTCGGTTGCTCGGCCGTATGGCACTGATTACGGCCGCAGTGGTTGTTGTGCTCTTTATTCTTTACAAGTTTGTGTTGATGTCGGGTGCGTCGTCACTCTCGGCCTTGGCGGCTGGACTGCTGAAATAGGGGGTTGGGATGTCCTTGATGTACTGGGTGATCGGTTTAATTCTGCTGATCTACATGACCCTGGTGTTTCTCCTCGGCAGATGGTTACCCCTGCACGGCAATGATGTATGGATTTTGCGCGGCGCCCTGGCGGTGCTCGGCTTGATTGGAGCCGTGGTTGCGTTCTGGTATCAGCACAAGGTGAACAAGGCGAAAGAAGAAGCCGCAGCGGATGGAGAATCGGAAGAAAACTCAACCGGTGATCTTGATGGGCTGGTTCGCGAAGCGATTCGCCGCCTGAAGCAGTCGACCCTCGGCCGCGGCACCGATCTGAGCAGCCTTGTTGGCAGGCCAGGTGTATCGGGACAACGAGGTTCTTCCAACTTCAGCCGCCAACCTCTGGTATACGCGCCAGGCGATATTCGTGGACCCATCGGGATCGATGATGGGACAGCGGGAGCGCTGGAGGCGGCTGGTAAAGCTGCTGCAGCCGGCACGCTTCTCGGCAGCAGTGGGAAAGAAGGCACAGGCACCGCGCGCGGCCATCGTGTGTTTCGACTGCGAAACCTTTTTGCAAGGTGGAGCGAGCGAGGCCATCGTCTCAGCCGCGAGGAGGTTGTCAACACGGTTGCAAGAGGTATCGCAGATTCTCGGAATCAGCTTTCCTGTGTACGTTCTCTTCACCAAGCTGGACCGCATTTCGTTCTTCACCGAATTTGTCCGCCAGATGAGTAAGGATGAGGCCACGGAAGTGCTGGGTGCGACTCTTCCCATGCGGTCGTTGAGCGCGGGGGTCTATGCCGATCAGGAAACACAACGGTTGACCAAGGCATTCGACGAGATCTTCTATTCGCTCGCCGAGCGTCGCATCTTGCTGCTTCCACGAGAGAACGATCGCGACAAGCTGCCCGGGATTTATGAGTTTCCACGAGAGCTGAAGAAACTTCGTACGCTGCTGGTGCAATTTGTTGTCGACTTGCTGCGTCCGACTCAGCTTGGAACGAATCCATTCTTGCGGGGTTTTTACTTCACCGGTGTGCGGCCGGTCGTGGTCGACGATGTGGTGGCGGCGCCAGTCATGGTTGCCGAGCCATCCGAGGCTGCTCTGAATTCGGGAGCGACGCAGATTTTTCGCGGCGCCGGCTCGCAAGTTGCGGCGCCTCCCGCGATACGAGGCGGCGGCCCGCGCCGGATGCCGCAGTGGGTCTTCCTGAGCAGTCTGTTCAACGACATCCTGGTGAAGGACCGGATGGCGCTGGCAGCCAGCGGTTCCAGTTCTCACGTTAATCTGCTGCGCCGCATCGCGTTGGCATGCGCGGCTTTTCTGGGACTGATTTTTCTTGCCGGTTTCACCATCTCATTCTTCCAAAATCATGCGCTGGAGAGCCGAGTGCAAGATGAGGTCACCGAACTGAGAACGTTGCAAACTCCGGCGGATCAGCGGCAACCGGCCTCGATCGGTGACTTGCAAAAGCTTGATCGCCTGCGCGCCGATCTGGTCGATCTTTCGGACTGGGAGGAGAACGGTGCTCCGTGGAGTATGCGCTGGGGCCTTTATTCAGGCCGCGAAGTTTATCGGGACGCGAAGCCGGTTTACTTCGACCGCTTCCGCCGGTTGCTTTTTGGCGAGTCGCAGAAGCGGATTGTGGACAGTCTGCAGGCTCTTCCAGACGCTCCGTCCGCAAACGCGCCCAACGATGCTTATGAGAAAACGTACAGCGAACTGAAAGCGTATCTGATCACGACTTCATTTCACGAAAAGAGCACGAAGGAATTCCTGACACCTGTGCTGATGAGCCACTGGGTCGCGGACCGGGACATCGATAAAGACCGTAAAGACCTGGCATCGTCGCAGTTCGACTTCTACAGTGCGGAGCTCGCGAAGGAGAATCCCTTTTCAAGCGGCAATTCCCCATCGATGATCGTCCATACGCAGGCCTATCTCAATGGGTTTGCGGGAATCGATCGGTACTACGTGGGACTGTTAGCCAAGGCGTCGCAGAATAACCATGACGTCAGCTTTAATGAGGAATATCCGGATTCAACCGGCGTCGTCATCAGCAATCACAAGGTCAAAGGCGCTTTTACCCGTGGCGGATATCAATTCGTGCAGGACGCTCTGAAGAATCCATCGTTGTACATGGGTGGAGAAGAGTGGGTGCTCGGGAAGAGCGTTGCCCAAGGTCTGGATCCCGGAG
>QIAL01000689.1 GCA_003225535.1 Acidobacteriota bacterium
GGTTGCGATCAAAGACTACTGGATCACCTCGCGTAGACTCGCGCCCGGCGCCAGAGCCGACGGCATCGTTGTGTTCGAGCGTCCTACTTTCAAAGAATCCAGGGAAAGGCTCTTGCTCGCGGTTGCCCAAGCGGAAGAGGTCGACCGTCCGGTCCTGGCGCCAATTGCGTTTGTGGCTCCGGTTTCGGGAGGTGCAGAGTGATTCATCCAAACGGACACAACGACATCGGCAACGCTACAGTCATTCAGGAGCCAGCGGAAAATGAAGCTCGCAACAACGACCTGCCACTCCCTCCGGCCGCAACCGCCCCATTGCCTGCGCTCGCAACAAGAACCAAACAGAGAGCCAAGCAGCAGATCCAACAGAACCGGTTTGTAATCATTGGGGCTGGAGCGATCGTCATCGCGCTGCTGATCTTCGTTGCTACGTCTATGCCCCATCGAGGCGCGCCCCAGAAAGTGAAGGGTCGTGGCGCCACTACTTCTGAAGACTTGGCATCGGAGAGCGGCACCGCGAGCAACGATAAGAGCCTATTTCCGATCACTGATTCCGGTCGGCCCGTCACAAAAGAATCTCACGATGGCTTCTTAAACGAACGAGATCTACAACGAACTGCGGCCAAGCCGACAGCGGGGACAAAGGTGGCGAGCGGAGCGGGAACTTTGGGATCGATACCGCCTTTCGGAGACCAGCAGCCCTGGCAAGCGCCGCCCTATCAGCCAGGCTCGGTCAGTGCCGAGACTCCAGACTTGGGTAAAGCAGAGCGCGAGGCCATGGAGAAGTCTTCGCTTGTCTACGTGCGAAGCGCCTCTGCCAGCTCGGCCAGTGCTCAGGCCCGCGAAATCAATGATCCAGCAGCAGAACTGGGATTGGGTCTGGCCACCGGTACGCGATTGCGTGCACGTCTGGAATCAGCGGCCAGCACGGCAGTGCGAACTCCGGTCCTGGCCGTGATCGAGTACAACTATGAGCGAGACGGAGAAATCATCGTCCCCGCGGGAGCAAAAGCCGTTGGGCACATACGGAACGGAGATCGTTCAGGTTACGTTGATATCCAGTTCGATTCTCTGCTCATGCCGGATGGTGCGGTCGTTCTCATCGAGGCCGCCGCCACGGGTTTGGACTTGCGGCCGCTCAAAGGAAAAGTTGAGGGCAAGAACACGGGAAAGAACGTCCTGGTCAGATCGCTGTCAGGAATCGGCCAGGCTGGCTCGATGTTGGTGGGACAAGGCAGTCTGAACCAACCGCTGAGCGAGTCGGACCTAATGCGGGAGCGCGTCAGCAACAATGTCGGCGAGGCTGGAGATGAGGAGGTTTCCCGATTAGCGATCACCCAGCACATCGTGGTGACGATTTCGGTGGATACTCCGATTTACGTGGTCCTCAAGCAGACACCCAAGACCAATCCGGCTTCCCTGCAACCAAGTGGGCGGGGCGTTCCGACATCCAACTCAGCCAATGTTGACCAACTGCGCCAGTTGTTGCAGTTGCAGCAAGAGCTGAACCAATCGCCCACGAGCAACCAACCAGCGCAGTAGAAGACTGGTTTTCAGCGATAGAGGGAGCGGCGAAATAGTGCTGAAAAGGCTGGCGTCGGCGGTTCAACTCCGTCCCTGGCCACCACTGACAATGTGTCCGACCCGGACACATGGGTAACAGAATGTACCGGTTACATAGGTGACAACCTTGGGCCGAAGGGGTTGTCGAGTGGTTCCAGCATACGGGTATCGAGATCGAAGTATCCCAGATCATAATCCATAAAGCTGACCAGCCAAATATCATCGTGAACTTCTTTAATGCCGACCGCCTGGCCGGCAAAGACGGTGCTGACGCGCTGCTTTCATTTGCGACCTCGCGTGACACGTTTGTTCGGATCGAGGGCGTGGACCGCGCCTACAAGCAACAAGATGGCGGTGAGATAAGGCGCCAGCATGGGCACAATCGCGGTGCGGCACCCGTTGAATCCAAGCAGACATGGTCGGCGAGAAGTTCTGTTTGCCATGGTGTGCCCGAACAGCGTGAGACAGCGGTTCATTCTGCCACGCTTGTTCATGGTCTATGCCAGCAAAACAACAACAGATGATACCGCTGACTGGGAGCTGTGATCTTAGAAAAAAAAGCCCTGCGAAGGAGAGTCTTTGTCCGCCCTCCGCGACCAGTTGCAAGACCGCAATGACGGGAATCGAACCCGCACCCGCACCCTCCTGCGTGATAGGCGTCTAACCAAATGGACTAAGCACAGGCGTGATGAATCTGGACCCGAGAAAGACATCTTTATATGTCTCTGTTTGAGTGGAAACTTGGCGAATGCAGGAGGAAATTTACCGGCGGATAAAGGAGTGGCACCCGCCGCAAAGAGGACGCCCAATTG
>QIAL01000690.1 GCA_003225535.1 Acidobacteriota bacterium
ACGGAAGAGTGCTGTTGCCCAATGGCACGGGGGCTTCAGCTGCCGTCGTTTATCAGAATCAGAACGGCGCGCTCACCAATCCCGACGGGACGTTTTCTCTGACAGGCGTGCCGGTCCTCCCTTTGCAGTCCCAAACGATTTCTGCTCGCACGCAGGATGGACTGCGCTCTGGACAAACCAACGTGTTCGTGGGTTCGGCGACCCCCGTGAACGGGACAATTATAACGCTGTCGGGGTTTGGCTCCGCCCAGTTCACGGTGCTCGACCCTGCAGGAAAGCCTATCGCAGGGCAGAAGGTCACAATCCCCGATGGCGTCAGTTCCTCTTGTGATGGGCTTGCGCAAACTACAAATGCAAACGGGGTTGCGGTGTTCAGTAATCTGCCCGTGGGAAGTGTGAGAGCCCTCGCTCTTACACCCAACTTCAGCGATCTCGCTTCCGCTACTGCAACAGTGACCCAGGACGGCAGCACTGGGTTTGCGACGATGCAGTTCAACGGTTTCGGGACCGTCACAGGCAGCGTCGTCGACCCCAGCAACAAGCCGGTCCTGGGAGCCATAATTCCAGCAATTGCGTCCTGTCACAAACCGTTACGCAATCCTTGCAAACGGACACCAGCGGGAGTTTCCAATTCAGGCAGGTTAACGTCGGGAAGGTTGGCGTAACAGCTTCGCAGTCGTTTTACCCAACGCAGGTCGGTGCGCAAGGCACTCTGGCAAAGAACGGCGCAACGATCAATTTCCCCCTGCAACTTGTCAATTCGACCTCTGGAGTTCTGTCGGGGACGATTTTTCTTCCTGACGGGGTTACTCCCGCAGGCGCAGGAGTCCAGGTGATAGCGAATGGTCCTCTCCCGAACGTCACGGTGGGCACGGACGCAAACGGCAACTACAAATTCGCCAAGATCTTCCCCGAGGGTAAATACACTTTAACAGCGAGCGATCCGGTTTCTGGCGGCGTGAACCAGATGAAGATTTATCTGCGCGCCGGGCAGGACATGACACAAAACCTGCGGCTGCTGGGGACCGGGACCGTGAACGTGACGGTTGTGGACGGGGCGGGAGCGCCTGTCAGTACGGCATTCGTAACACTAACCGAGACCGCCTTCCCCAACGCGAGTTTCGGCGGCTCGCTGGATGCTTCGAATCAGGGCGTGCTTCCTTTCCCGAATGTGTTTGAAGGCAGTTTCAGTGTTCAGGTTCAGGACCAGTTTGGACGCGGAGGGCGCGCCTCTGGAACGCTGCCACAGGGAACGGTATCGGTCAACGCGCAAGTGCAATTGACCACCACGGGAACCGTGCAGGGACATCTGTACATGCCTGATGCAGCCACGCCCATCCCTAACGCGAGCGTTCAGTTGACGGCGAATGGTGTGGGCATCGGCCAGTTCACGTCCTTGGGCAGCGGAGATGTTGGGTCGTACTCCTTCCAGTACGTGCCCGCAGGGCCTGTCGAATTGAAGGCCCAAGATCCGTTAACCGGGCGGACGGGTATTGCAGCGGGAACGATCACCACGCAGGGCCAAGTTTTGACGCTGGACGTAAAAGCGCAGGGACTGGATATGATTCAGGGCCTGGTGACCAGCAATGGAGCGCCGGAACCGGCTGCCGTGGTGACTATTGTTTCCGGCAATTTCCAGGCGACCACGAATGCCGATGCCAGCGGCAAGTACTTGATCAATGGCGTACCTGAAGGCGTCATCGTTGCGACCGCGAGCCTGGGTGATGGCTTTTTGAGCGGGACGGCTTCCGCGCCGGTCAACGGAGACGGTAATACTTTGACACTCGACGTGGCGCTGCGCAGTTCGGGGACCGTCACAGGGCAAGTCTTGCAGGCTGATGGCGTGACTCCCGCTTCGCCCTCGGCAGTCACCATAAACGTGGGCGGAGTCGGAGGGGGAACCGAGTCAACCACGAGCGACGCGCAAGGAAAATTCTCGTTCCAGAATGTTCCAGCGGGAAGCGGAACCATCTCGGCGCGGGTCCTCGGAGGAATCGACGAAGCAAGCGCGCCGATCAATGTCGCGGCGGGAGCACCAACGACTGTTCAGGTAAAGCTCAATGGAATCGGCGCAATATCAGGCGTTGCGCGGGACTCCAACGGGAATCCTACGGCGGGCAGTATCGCGCTGAGCGGAACAGGCAACTTCCCGTATTACCTCCTGCTGACCGCGGCAGCCGACGGCACCTTCTCTGTGCCACAAGTTTTGGCTGGACCTTTCACGGCGAAACTGAGTGCGAACCTTGGCGGCTTCACTCTCTACGGGACCACCACGGGAAGCGTTGTTCCCAATCAGACTGCGAATGTAACGGTTCAAGTTCAGCCGAGCGGGACGATTACGGGTCTTGTGCTGCGTCCCGATGGCCAAACACCTGCCGTCGGAGCGAACGTGACGATTTCGCTTCCGCCTGCACCACAGCTTCCTCTGGGCGGACGTATCACGTTGCAGGCGCAGAATGACGGGACGTTTACTGCGACGGGCGTTCCGCTCGATGTTTTCTCGGTGCAAATCAACGACCCATCGACGAACGGAATTGTTGCCATAGAAGGACAGTCGCTGACCGCGAACGGCCAAATAGTAAATCTCGGCACAATCACGCTCGATGGCAACGCGCTGTCTCTGGTGGCTAGCAACCCCGCCGATGGAACCACTGGCGTTGCAGTCAATCAGGCGCTCACGCTCACGTTCAGCGAGGCCTTGGCCAGCACCGGCGGAATCTCGGTCATGAACGGCACTTCTATAGTGACCATGAACTCCTCGCTGTCCTCCGATGGCAAAACGGTCACACTGCAAGGGCAAATGCCGGACGGC
>QIAL01000539.1 GCA_003225535.1 Acidobacteriota bacterium
CGTCCTTCATCGGCTTGATGGCGACAATGTTACCGGGGGTTCGCCCCAGCATCTCTTTGGCCTCTTTGCCGACGGCTTCGACCTCGCCCGTATTCTTGTTGATGGCGACGATCGAGGGCTCGTTGACCACGATACCCTTGCCGCGCGCGTACACGAGCGTGTTCGCGGTGCCGAGATCAATGGCCAGATCGCTGGAAAAAATGCTGAATAACGAGCGAAGGTTGTGGTTGCGCGTCGAGCTGCCGTGGTATCCGTTAGTTGACATGACGACTTAGTCCGTCTCTCTCACAATGCTGCCGGCCCGGGAATTCCCGGCGGCACCTTATCTTGTTCGGGGTGGCTGCATCTATTCTACGTGATGCAAGCCAACCCTGCGTACAACCCAAGTTTCAAAGTTTCAGGGTTTCAACGTTTCAAGGTATCCAGCCTGAGTGCGGAAACGTCAGCCTTCCTGGAGCTGCACCCCTCGAAACCTTGAAACTTTGGAACTTTGAAACTTGCTTCTTACTGAATCACAATCTTCTTCTGCTGCGTATTCACGCCGCCTTGTGCCGTCTGCGCCGTTACTGTAATCACGGCTTCTCCGGGCGGCAGCGGCGGAGTGAAATAGTGGAACTGGCCATCCCCGGTCAACAGCGGAACTTCACTGCCGTTCACCATCACGCGCGCACCCTTCTGTGTCTTGCCCGTCACCTCGATCACGTGCCCATGCTGTATAAACGGGTCCAGTTCAAGATCGATCACTTCGGCCGACTTACCCGTGGAGATGATATTGAACCGGTTCTTTTCGCTCTCCACCGACTCTTTCCCGGCGGTGTCGTAAGACTGGACCCCCCAGTAGTAGACACCCTCGCCGAGATTGGTGACGGTCACAGCCGCCGTATTCACCTTTTTGTCAACGAGTGTAGAGGAAAAATAAGGATTGCGGGAGATACGAAGGCGGTAACCAACTGCATTCGCCATGGGCGTCCAGGAAAACTCGACATCCTTGGTGGGCGCACCGTTAGAAAACAGCGGTGCCATATTGGCCGGTGCAATCGGCGTGGGTGGCCCGATTTCTCTGGCCTTCTCCAAATGCGCCTGTTCTCCCTGGAAGCTGACTTTTTCCCAGTTGGCCAACTTCACAGTCTCGTTGCCCTTGGTGACCTCGCCCGTACCTTTGGTCATCAAAATTTCGTGCTGGTCGGCTTTGGGATCGTTATGCACCTGCGCCGCGGACTCCGGAGCCAGCGATGCCGTTGCACCCGCCACGATCACCTGCGATTTCGATCCCTGGCTGTAGGTAGCAGTCGAAAGATCCACCGTTCCAGTGCTGACTGCCACGGCTACGTTGGTCTGCTGCTGATCATTGGCCGAGTTCTCTTGAATCACGATCAGGGAATCCTGTTTCACCGTGTAACTGGTGCCGTCGTTAAAGACGACCTTGGCCATGCCCTCTGAGCCGGTCTGCACCACGTCGCCTTTTTCCAGGGGAATGTGATAATCCGCGACGACCCAAGTGTTACTGTTTCCCTTCTTCACTCGCACCGTACCGTCAAGTGCGGTGAAGTGCGCCTGCTGCGCCGTGATCGTTCCGGTCCCCGCCGGAGGCGCCATGCCGGCAACTTTTTCCAGCAATTTGCTGGTGACATCGCCGGCTTTCTGCATTGTGTTCTGCGTGAACTGCGGGAAGGCCACCCGCATGGCAATAAAGAAGATTGCACACACCGCCAGAATGAGCAGTGCCACACTGCGGTATGTAATCGTGGTCCATGCGATGTGGACCCCCGGCCTGCGATTGTTGGAAGACACTTTTGCCCGAAAAACCTCGTGAATATCCGCTAAAGAAAAACGGTAGCACAGGAAAAACCGTGGAGACACACGAGAGTCAGTCTTGGAGGTTACCGAAGTGTGGCGCCGTGGAACTGTTCAGGTCTTGCATCTGAATCCCGTTCGTCGGCCAGACGAAACCCATGCACATTAATGGATCGACATCGGCGTCGCGACACCCGGCCATTAGTAACCGCTATACCGACGCCCGCAACCGAAATCGGCTATGCTGGTGGCCCAAAATGGCTACCTCTCCGGTTTCGGTCGAAGCCCCTAAGCGGTATACCCTGATTTCCTCCGGCATGGCCGTCGTCTGGGCTATTGCCGTCGCAAAGCTTGTCTTTCATGTCTACTTCAACAACCGCTACGGCTATTTCCGCGACGAGTTCGACTACATATCGTGTGGCGATCACCTTCAGTGGGGATATGTCGACCAGCCTCCATTGATTCCCTTCCTCACGCACATCAGCCGGGCCGTGCTTGGGGACTCGCTGCGCGCCATTCGCTTCATTCCCGCGTTGGCATCGTCGCTGCTGGTGGTCCAGGCCGCCGTCGTCGCCCGCGAACTCGGCGGACGCCGCTACGCCCTGGTGCTCACTGCGCTTTGCGTCGCACTGGCGCCACAGTATCTCTCTAATGGCGGATTGCTCAGTACAAACATCCTTGAGCCCAATCTCTGGCTGGGTTGCGCCTACTTCGTCATTCTGGCCATCAAGCGAAATGACCCGCGCTACTGGATTGGATTTGGCATCGTCGCCGGACTCGGCATGGAGGAGAAGTACACGATCGCGGTCTTCGGACTAGGAGTTGTCGTCGGCCTGCTGGTCACCGAGCAACGCCGCACGTTCCTCCGTCCGTGGATCTGGTTGGGAGGGCTCGCCGCATTCGTGATCTTTCTGCCGAACCTGCTCTGGAACCTGCACTACGACTGGCCATTCTTACAGTTAATCCGCGCCATTCGAGCCGAGGGACGCGACGTGATCCTGGGGCCGCTGCCGTTTTTTTCCCAGCAGCTGTTGGTCGTGAACCCATTCGCCGCGCCCGTCTGGCTGTCCGGCCTGTTCGCACTGCTGTTCTGGCGCCCGCTTCGCCCGTATCGCGCACTCGGCTGGGCCTATCTCGTCAGCTACCTGGTGATCTTTCTTCAGCACGGAAAGAACTACTATCTTGCGCCCGTATATCCCATGCTGTTCGCAGCTGGTGCCGTCGCGATCGATGCCGCACTCGGCGAATTCCCTTCCCGCCGAGCCTGGTTTAAGCCCGTGATTGCCGCTGTAGTCGTCGTAAGCGGCGCGTACTTGTCGCCGATCGTCGTCCCGGTGTTTTCTCCCGAACGATTCCTAGCCTACGCGAAGACTCTGCCGTTTAAATTGCCAGTCAATGAACACTCGCATGCGCGCGCAGCCTTACCGCAGTGGTATTCCGATCAGTTCGGATGGAAGGAAATCGCCGACGAAACTGCCGTGGCTTGGAACCGGATCCCGCAAGACGAGCGCTCTGACTGCGGGATCTTTGCGCAGGATTACGGACAAGCCGGCGCCATCGACTTCTTCGGCCGCCGTGAAGGCCTGCCCGGCGCTATGAGCGGCGACCGCACCTATTGGATCTGGGGACCGCGAGGCTACTCCGGCAATTGTATGATCGTGCTGGATGACCGCAAGGAAGTGCTGGAGGGTTACTGGAACCAGGTAGAGTTCATCGGCAGGTCCGCGCCGAATCCCTACGCACTCGAACAACAAATTCCGGTATTTCTCTGCAATGGAAAGAAGTTCGACTCCTGGGCGAACGTATGGCCACACCTGAAACGCTGGCGCTAAATCCTGTGCGGCGCGAACTTCGCCAGCAGTCCACAGATTGTTTCCACATCGGTGACTGTGGTGTCGCCCATGTGCTTCAACGAAGCCAGCGAGTGGTTGGCCGCCTCTTCATTGCCCGCACCACACGCGTCCTGAACCAGGATCGGCCAGAACCCCAAGTCTGCACCTTGCCGGCACGTCGGGTCGATGCCGATCTCCAGCGCGATGCCAACGATGATGAAGCTGCGAACCCCGCAGTCGCGCAACGCGATCTCCAGATACGTTCCTTCGAATGCCGACATCGTGATCTTGTCGACGATCCCCTCACTCGGACGCGGCCCCAAGTCCGGAATGATCTGAAACGCAGGACTGTCGCGCAGAAACAACGGTTTGACTTTTTCCATCGAGTCCGTTCGCTGCCAGGCCATGGCAGTGCGGCACTGAAAAGCTCCCATCAACTCCTTGGGCAGAGACATGTGGCGCGTGAAAAATGTTCGCACTCCCGCGGCCCTGGCAGCGGCAAGCACGCGGCTCACGCGTTGAGTAATTTCCTCCCCGTTGCGGATCTGCCGCGTGATGCCTGCTTGCATGTCGTAGATGATGAGTGCCGTATTCTGCGGCGTGATAATTTCTTCCAGCGATCCGGCAATCTTGATTCCTGAAAACTCTTGCATGGCTGACCTCTACCAGTTTTTAAAACTTTATCATTTGCGCAGAAGTCGTCGATGCTCCCTCCGCGTTCTCAGCGGATGTTCTCGTTAAAAGCATGAAACGCAGAGATCGCCGAGAACCTCGCGGAGTGCGCAAAGACAACCGTAAACAAAATCGCTAATTTACAGACCGACCCTCCCTTGCCGCTCCTTCCCTGCAGGTTGTAGCATCAAAAGGTTTGGGCATTCATCGTTCCGAGCGTAAGGAGATGTCATCATGGCGACCGACACTTTAGCCACCCCCGCAGACCTGAGCAGCACGCAAACCCGCGTATTCAAGAATTTCATCGATGGCGAGTGGGTTGAGTCGTCAACCGGAGAAACATTCGAGAATCGCAACCCCGCCGATACCCGCGATCTGGTCGGCATCTTCCAGAAGTCAAACAAAGCGGACGTCAAGGCCGCCGTCGACGCAGCCAAGCGGGCCTACGCCAAGTGGCGCCTGGTTCCGGCGCCACGCCGAGCGGAGATCGTGTTCCGTGCCGCCGAGATCCTGATCGAGCGCAAGGAAGATTACGCCCGCGACATGACCCGCGAGATGGGAAAGGTCCTCGCTGAAACCCGCGGAGACGTGCAGGAGGCCATCGATGCCGCCTACTACAACGCCGGCGAAGGCCGCCGCCTCTTCGGCCCCACCGTCCCCTCGGAAATGCCAAACAAGTTTGCCATGGCCGTACGCCAGCCTCTAGGCGTCTGCGGGATGATCACGCCGTGGAATTTCCCCATGGCGATTTCATCCTGGAAGTTGCTACCCGCCGTGGTCTGCGGCAATGCCTGCGTTATCAAACCCGCGCAGGATACTCCCCTTTCCACGTTCAACCTGGTTCGCGCCCTCGCTGACGCTGGCCTTCCCAAGGGGGTCATAAACATCGTGACCGGATTCGGCGCCGAAGTGGGTACCCCCCTCGCCGAACATCCGGACGTTCGCGCCGTTTCACTGACGGGATCATCTGCTGTGGGCAAAATCATTGGCGGCATCGCAGCCCAGAGCTTCAAGCATTGCTCGCTCGAACTCGGCGGCAAGAATCCGATGATCGTTCTCGACGACGCCAACCTCGATCTCGCGATCGAGGGCGCTCTCTGGGGAGCATTCGGCACCACCGGCCAGCGCTGCACTGCGACCAGTCGAATCATCCTGCAGAAACGTATTTACGCAGAGTTCGTCGAACGCCTTGTGGATCGTGCGAAGAAGCTAAAAGTCGGAAATGGCCTCGACGAAACCGTGCAGATGGGCCCCGCCATCAACCAGAAGCAGCTCGATACGGATCTTGAGTACGTTGAGATTGGCAAGAATGAAGGCGCGAAGCTCGTTTGCGGCGGTCACCGGCTCGACAAAGGCGACTACCAGTATGGCTGGTTCATGGAGCCGACCGTCTTCATCGACGTCAATCCCAAGATGCGCATCGCCCAGGAAGAAATCTTCGGCCCGGTGGTTTCGATCATCCCCTGCGACGGCATGGAAGACGCCGTAGAGATCGCCAACGGAATCGAGTACGGTTTGTCTTCGGCGATCTATACCAAAGACGTCAACAAGGCATTCGCCGCGATTCGCGATCTCTATGCCGGCATCACCTACGTCAATGCCCCGACGATCGGCGCCGAAGTCCATCTGCCCTTCGGCGGCACCAAGGCAACCGGCAACGGACACCGCGAAGGCGGGATCGGCGCGATTGATTTCTACACCGAGTGGAAGTCGGTCTACGTCGATTACTCTGACAAGTTGCAGAAGGCGCAGATCGACCGCGAAGATTAGGTCGACACGCAAGTCACAGTTCTGAGCCGTCGGGAAGACTGACGGCTCTTAGTTTTTTAAGAGAGAGGTGCCCTCGGTGCGACGATCAAATCGGAGTACCTAGGTAATCTTGTTTGATGTCCGGCAGCCACCTACCTTGACAACGAGGCGTCCCTCCAACCCTCAACTCCGACTCTACGGGTCGCCCAATGAATCTCGCTTATCGCGCATTCCGCAACTTCGCCCGGATCGACAACCTTTTTCGCCTGGCAGCTTTGATGGTTCTGCTGTTGCCGATCCAGCCCGGCTTTATCGTGGCCCAGGCTCCTGCCAAGAATGCTCGCAAGGTTTTGGTACGGGTCGAACCTGACTACCCCGATTTCTTCAGGAATGGTCACTTCGAGGCACGCGTTATCGCAGAAGCGACCGTGCTGCCCAACGGCAATGTCTCGAGTGTCGAGATCAAAGGCGGCAACCCGATGTTTGCTGAATTTGCCACCAAGGCGCTTATGAAGTGGAAATATGCTGCTGCTCCAGCACAAACTGTGGAGCCAGTAATCTTCAACTTCCACACGAATCCACGGTAAGCTCTCGTTCTTTATCAGTACGGCGTACGTGGGAACGCAATTTCCGCGTGCGGCCTGCCGCCATGCATTAGAATTTCTTTTTAACTGTGGTGGGCAAGCCGCCGCAGTGGGGGTTGCATGGCTCCGACCACTCAGGCCCACGAGATCACCGCCGCTTCTCGATTAAATAACGTCCGCTATGCCATCCGCGACCTTGCCTGTGTTGCCGATGAAGTGATCGCCCAGGGACATAAAGTCCTGCCGCTGAACGTCGGCGATCCGCTCAATTTCGACTTCCAGACTCCTCCGCACATCATCGAGGCTGTCTATAAAGCCATGCGCGACGGCAAGAACGGATACGCCGCATCGCCGGGAATTCCCGAAGCGCTCGAGGCGATTCGCGGCGAAGCCGCGCGTAAAGGGATCACGACGGTTCGCGACGTCTTCGTGACCTCAGGCGTGAGTGAGACAGTCGATCTCTGCCTGACGGCGTTGCTCAACGAAGGCGAAGACGTCCTTACGCCTAGCCCCGACTACCCTCTTTACTCGGCGGTATTGTGCAAGCTGGGCATGCGTCTGAATGCGTATGACCTGAACGAAGACGACGGATGGCAGCCGGAACTGGACGACATACGGCGCAAACTCACGCCTCATACGCGCGCCATCGTGCTGATCAATCCGAACAATCCCACGGGATCGCTGTGCACGCGGCAGATGCTCGAGCAAGTGGCCGAACTGGCGCGTCGCCACAACCTGATCGTGTTCTCGGATGAGATCTACGACAAATTGATCCTGGAAGACACGCCGCATATCGCGTTCGCCGCAGTTGCGCCCGACGTGCCCTGCATCACGTTTGGAGGCATGTCGAAAAACTATCTCGTTCCCGGATGGCGCGTCGGCTGGGGCATCGTCTCCGGCGAGGCCGCTGCAGTAAGGACCTACACCGAAGGCGTGCATCGACTGTTGCGTGCGCGTCTGTGCGCCAATCATCCCGAGCAGTACTCGATCAAACCCGCACTCGAGGGCCCGCAGGATCATCTCGTTGATGTAAAGCGCAAGTTGCGCTCCCGGCGCGATCTCACCCAGCAGTGGTGCGAGGCTACGCCGCGCGTAAGTTGCGTGGCACCTCGCGGCGCATTCTATGCTTACCCGCGCATCAACATTCCTGAGAGTGATGAGATCTTCGTGAAGGAACTGATCCGCCAGAAGCATGTGATGGTCGTGCACGGCTCCGGCTTCGGGCAGAAACCCGGCACGCAGCACTTCCGCATCGTGTTCCTGCCGGATGAAGCGACGCTAACGAAGGCTTATGCAGGGATTGCAGAGTTCATCCGCGAGCGGTATGGGAACTGATTCCCTACGCCAGCCCACCGCCATCGACAACCAGGGCGGTTCCCGTAATCCAATTCGACATCGGGCTCGCTAGAAACAGGACTGCATTCGCAACGTCTTCGGGCGCACCGACCCGAGCCAGGG
>QIAL01000540.1 GCA_003225535.1 Acidobacteriota bacterium
CCCGTCGACCGCCATGACGAGCACGGTGGCTTTCGGCGCTGCCAACGGCGGCTTGCAGCTTGCCAACGTAGCGGTCACAGGTGCGAACAAGAATTCGAGCCGCACTGATGTCATGGCGTTCAACATCAACCTGACGGGCGGCGCCCTGCCCCAGCTTCCGGCTGCGACCTATACCGGAACGCTGAACATTCAGGCGCAGGCGACTCCGTAGTCTGATCTGGCACTAGAGGCGTAGGGCGGGAGTGCAGTTCCCGCCCTTTCCGTCTCCAAAGGCACAGGGAGATCGAGGGCAGGGAATGAGTTGGCGGACAAAATTCGGTCGAATGGCACTTGCGCTGGCGGGGATCGTGGCCGCCTCAGCGCTGCCATTGCGCGCGCAGGTCCGCAATTCCGGAGCGAGCACCATCACGTTGCAGGCAGTTCTCAACGACTCGGTGAGCGTGTCGCTGTCCGGCAATGCAGTGAATTTCAATCTGACCGGCGGAAGCGCGAGCAATCCTGGAAGCGTGGGAGTTACGGCGACAACGACCTGGCTGCTGAAGCCGAGTGTGGGAAGCGTCAGCCTATATGCTTTCTTTGCCAGTTCGTCAGCCGCGTTGACCGACGGCGCGGGAGACAACATCGCTTCCGCGGATTTTCAGATTTCCGACAACGCGGGGCCATTTACAGCGCTCACTAATACGGTTCCTTTCGGAGGGGCCAATGCGGGGCTGATGGTGTCAAACACTAAGATCCTTGGGAACAACAAATCTGGCACTCGTACCGACGTATTGAATTTCAACATCAATCTTTCAACGCTGCCGAGCCTCCCGGCAGGCACGTACACCGGGACGCTAACCATCCAGGCGCAGGCGATTTGATGAACATGCGTCGTGGCATGAAAAGAAATCTTCACAGAACGCAGCTCCGGGTTGCAGCTGGGGCTTTCTGCATTTTTCTTCTGCTGCCTGCCTGTACCGCGCAGACAGTTCGCCCGCTGATCAATGAACTTGGAAATCCGGCAAAAGGACGCGTTGAATATGTGAATGACGGCCTGACGCCGCTCAACGTGGTGCTCGAGGCCAGGAGCTTCACGGTCTCGGAAGCCGGTGAAATCAGCTACCGGCCGCTGGATCCCGATATCCATCTCAAGCTTTCCACGACCAGCTTTCGCATTCAGCCACAGCAGACCTATTACGTTTTCTACGAAGCGAGTGGGGTGAAGAGCCCGTCGTGGTTCGTAATCTATGCGGCGTTTTCCGGATTTCCGTTTCGCACCGCGCAGGGCATGAACGTGCGGCTGGAGCTGCCGCACACCGTGTATCTCCTGCCGAAGGGGAGCGTAGAGCGAGCCGACGTAATCATCAGCCGCGCAGAACTGCATCCCGACGAGAACAAGGTTGTGGTTGAGGTTGAGAACCAGGGCGACAACTTCGGACGCGTCGTCGAAACTCAATTGGTTTACGACAAGAAGAGGCAGGAAGCGCCGGGTTTCCCCGTTTTTCCGCACAGCAAGCGAATCCTCAAGATTCCGCTGGCGGAGAAGGCGGAGGCAGAGAACGTTCCGGTCGAAGTGACGCTGCAATTTCAGAAATTCAGGATGGAGCAGAAGCTGCAGCGAGCCAAGAGCTCAGATGTCGTGACCTCGGCGCAAGCTACGACACCTGTGTCTGGCGCCGACGCCGCCCAGCACAAGGAGAAAGCCCCTTAAGGCGGCTCTTCGATGCAGTGCAGAGTCCAGCGCGCGGTAATCCTGATTATCCTCTTCGCGGCCCGCGCACGCGCGCAGGTTTTTCGTGTGCAAGGCGGCGAGTCGACACTGCTGAAAGCGGAAGGCGCCTCGGTAGAGTTCAAAGCTCCGCAATATGACGGGAGCCTCGGGCTCGGCTTCTACAACGGCACGCTGCAGTATGGCGCGAGCACGCGCTATCAGTTTCGCGGCTACACCATCCTCGGCGGAGACGAAGCGATCCCATTCACGTTGCCGACGGACATTTTCGATGCGAGCCACTATTTTTCCGCCCGTGGGATGGGCGTAACCCGCGGCAACGAGACCAGCCGGTTCTACGCGTTTGCGGGCACGACCTCGACCTGGGTCGGAACCGGATTTTTCAGCGCCGCTACCAGTGATCGTCCTGCGGGAGTTTTCTTCTACGAGCGAAAGTGGAAGAAGGATTTCAGACTCTTCTCTCGGAATATCGCCTCCAACACACAAACCGCTCTCGAGGGCGTGGAGTGGAGTCGCAACAAGTGGTTTAAAGGCGCGATCGCTGGCGGGATTGGTTCGAATCAGAAATATCTTGCCTCCAGCCTTGACATTGAAACGCAGACGCTTGCGTTCAAATCCAGCTACGTAGTCACCGGAGACCAGTTCCAGCGCGTGACCGTGATCAGTCCGTTGAGTTCGGAGGTGAACAAGGGGAATGTGCAGATGCTGTACCGGCCGAACAACATGGTCACCATCACAACGGGACATGAAAACATTCTTGAGCCGGTCGCGTTGGGTGGTCCGTTGCAGCAGGCGACCGTGAACCAGTTCTCCACGGACTTTCATCTGAAGCGGTTCTATTTCGGGAGCGGATTGTTTTCTTCCGAAGCCTCGGGCCGCCAGACGCAAGGAAAGAACTTCTACATCGGACGCCGCATCGGTCAGCGTATCGAAGTCAATACCAATTATTTCGAAAGCAAACCGAAGTCTGCTTCACCGGCTGCAGTTGCAGCCGGGACTGTGACGATTCTCTCCGGTACCGTCCGGGAAGATATCTCGCCGCGCTTCAGCCTGCTGCAACTCGTGTCGCGTACCGCTGGTCAAATGACATTTGCGTTCGGCGGTGATTTCACCAGCAATCGCTTCCAGGTGCGCGCGGACTATCAGAACCTTTATCTTCCGTTTCGTCCGGCAAATCCCTTCGAGCAGGCATTGGCTCTCAATGTGATGGTCCGGGTCGCTGGACCGCTGCAATTGACTGCCGCGTCAAACGTGGCCCCTGATGGCCATATCCGCTATTCCGTCGGAGCGAGCACGTGGTTATACCGTCAGCGCGGGATGGCGGTGAATACGGTCTCGCAGGATTCTTTCTCGATCGCGAAATATGTCATCCAAGGAGTGGTTAACGACGATCAGGGACTCCCGGTGGAAGGTGCCGCGTTGCACATTGGACGCGAAATCGCTTACAGCGACAGTTCGGGGCACTTTCAGGTGCGTTGTGCGAAGCATGGCCCTTATTCTTTAACGGTGTCGCCTGACGAGTTTCTCAGCAACACAATCTACGAAGTGGTCTCTGCGCCCAGCCAGGCTCGTGCCGACGCGGACGATACCGCTGGCTCAATCGGAATCATCGTGAGACACAAAGCTGCGGCGAAATAGCGCTGAAAAGCGCCCGACTCCAATCTTCTGTTTTCCTGCCATTTACAGGTTCCCCGACTTTGAGTCCTATGGTTTTTATCCAATTGCCTCACGATGTGTGTCGAAGACATTTAACGGAAAGTATTTTGATTACGCCATACCCTACAGCCCAACCGACTATAGTCAATATTTTGCCGTCGACAATTGCACCGTCGGCCCGACGCAATACCTCCATGGCGCTGACATGCAACTCTGGTCTCCGACAACTTACCCAGGCTTACCCAGTCCAATGAACGGCTGGAGCCTGATGAACTTGCTCTACAACTATGGCTGGGATACGGCCGCGAATAACTGGGACACCGTCGAAAAGTTTTGGTTCAGTCAGACCTACGGCTGGGTCGCATGGGAGCAGTGGAACCTATCGAATGGAACGTACGTAAAGGTAAACTCGGCCTATATGGGCCAGTACGAATCGACCGGAAATGTTCCTCCAGCGCAGCCGGGGTGTTCGTGATCTTCGACCTAATCACGACTTCCGGGGGCCGCACGCTTCCCGACAACTTTAGTAGTTTTGCCCGTGCAAGATGGCACTTGGTTCCCGTCCCTTGATGATGCCGCCGCTAGATAGCGGTCGATCTCTGTGAGCGGGTTGAAGCTGATATTCGTATTATCGGTGTCGTTATAAAGAGATCGAACCGGCAGGATGTCGCCCTGGCGGCTTGACCGAGGCGAAGAATCCCAACTCCCGCCACGCTGACGGGGACAGCAGCCCTTCGAGCGTCGTTCGGTCCAGCGTCGCCCGCGCTTCCCGGGTGCACTTCACGACTTTCACCTTCGACGCGGTGAGCAACGGCCACAACTGAAAGAGGGCCGCCACCGAGCCCTCCCAGCGACGTGTCAACCTCGATCACCGGACATTCCCGCGTGCAATCGTCCACGATGGTCAACATCCGAATCACCTTCACGCCCGCCGCTTACGCAATCACTCACCAAATCCATCGACCAGCGTTGGCTTGGCCGATTCGCCGCAGGCCTAACCACCGCACCACTCCAGCGGATCCGCCGTCGTTGCCGAATCCGCATCGCCAACCCTTCCTCGCGATACAGTCGGTATACGCGCGCTTGTGATTCGCCTGCATTCCTTCGCGCTCCAGCATCGCCGTCAGTCGCCGATACCCGAGTCGCATACGCTGAGCTGCCAACTCTTTTAACCGCACTCGCAGCCTCGCGTCGCCGTCTTGCCGTGCGCGATAACGATGCGTCGATCGTCCCAACCCCATCAGCCTGCAGGCGTGCCGTTCGCTCATCTCGTACTCCACCTCGACATAACTCACGGCTGCCCGAAGTCTTACCGGGTATGCTCATAACTGACTTCGATTCTTTGACGCCGCTTCCCGCCAACGGCGACATTGGACTGGACTTTGTTTTTGCCGGTACCTTTAACGTTTATTACAACGCTAATCCGAATGGTGACTGGAGCAATCCGAACACGTTTACGGATGGCCAACTGGTAGCCAGATTCTCCAGAAACGAAACCTTATTTGTCCAGATCGGACCGGTCAGCCACCATGTGCTGACCGAAACGCTGCTCTACAGCCAGAATTTCAGGTTCAATAATAAAACGTACAGTTTCAGACGCCTCACGCCTGACGGAATCACACTAAATCAATTCGTTAGCAACACGTCTCTGCAGGGAACAACCGACTTTCCTTTCGGTCTGGCCTTTGCCGGGAATGGGGTCAGCATTTTGAGGAAGGAATGAAGTACATGTCTCTCGCGAATTGTCATTTCGCCCAGGGCGCACGCTCTAAGCTAGTGAACATCTGGCGGAGAGAGTGGGATGGGGGGCGAATGAAATAAAGGATATGGGGAGGGGTGAGCGCGTGCGAAAGGCGGCGATGGGCTGGTCAACGGCTCATCTTAGCATGACAGCCCAAAGCGGCATAGAGTACCATCGATCTTCTCCGATGCGGCGTGGCGAGCCGTTCCCGAAAATCTTGGAATGCAGAGGCAGAGGCGGCGTTTGAGCCCTGAAGAGTCAGGCCGCGGGGGGAGAGGCGGACTCGGACTTTTTTGCTGCGGGACTTGCGCAGCGATTAGCCGCGCAGTTCGATACGATGAGTGTTGTGCACGAGGCGGTCGAGAATGCCGTCGGCGATGGTGGCGTCGCCGATTTGCTGGTGCCACTGCGCTACCGGGACCTGAGAGGTGAGGATGGTGGAACGGGGTTGATAGCGTTCCTCGCAGATTTCCCAGAACTAGCGACGCAGGCGCGCCTCACTTCTGCGCTTGAGTGTGCTCACCGAGTCAGGGGCTGGCTGTCCGCGCAGGGCCGCCAAGTGGAAGTGTCGCCGCTCGCCATCAATCGTGAGCCATTGCTTTTGGGGTACACGAACCATCGACCTCGGGGGTGACTGTCGCTATCTGCGCCGAATAGAATTCGACTGCGACGCTGTTCGGCCCGAATCTCCGTGACAGCCAAGTGCTACGAAAACGGAGCTTCAGCACGTCGAAGCCTTTCCACCTGCCAACATCGAAGGAAGCGTCCTAGCATGTTCAGAGATACGGTGCGAATTCGCGCACAGACTGTTACGTAACTCATCCCAGGATCACTCGGTTGCGGCGTTCGCGGCCGGCGCTCTCGGACGTGGCGCTCGGCCAAACATAATCCCGGTCTCTACCTCAACTGGTTGGCCGTCCCGTATGTAAGGCTTGAACCTCCACTGCGTCAGGGCATCCGTGATCGCTTTTGCCTGATCTGGGAAGGCGCTGAGAAAGTGAGTGTGCTTTACCTTACCCTTCTTGTCGATGATGATGCGAACCGGAACGGCGTTAAACTTGTGATCCGTAAAGATCGGCTCAACTCTAGTCGTCATATTTTTGTCGCTCGCGTAGTCTTTGATGCACACCGGGGCAGCACCTCCGCCCAAACCCGCGCTCGGACCTGCTTCTGCGGGCAAGGTCATCTTGTCCATTCCTAGAAGCAGGCTCTCTATCAGCTTTGTGTCGCGGCTGGAAGCTACAAACTCGACCGCGTGGCAGCGGATTTGTGTTGTGGCCACGTACCAGTGCAATTGCGCCACAGGAGACCAATATGCATAGAACGTGAAAGGACGCCCGGCGATCTTGGTCGGTGTCAGAGGTTCTTCCAATTTGTAGTCCGCCGACAGATTCTTCGTCATGTACGTAGCGAGTTGTAGGGCATTGCTTGCGGGCAGCGGCGTAAAGAACATGTCGTGAGCCGTGATTAAGATACTGCCTCGTGTTGCTCCCGTGTATCCGTCCGCCGGACGGATCTGAGCTAGCACGTAGCGACCGCTATCCGAGGGAGGAGGTCCTTCAAACTTCTGAGTCCATCCTGAAGGAGGGGCATAGCTGATGCCGAAATATGGATCGCTAAAGACATTGTTAGTTACGCGCCCGCCCTCTGGCATGGGAGTTACCGAATCACTGGCGCTCGACCATGCACCCTTAACCAGAATTACTCCCTCGGGCACTTTCGTCAGCGGTTGCACGTTGCTGGAGAAGTCGCCACCATTCTCCGGGTTTTGGGGCGGCCGGGCGTTTTGACCCCAGGCTAGTAGTGGCATCGATAAGGCAAGAACACCCGCAAGGGGTGAGAATCCGACCGGCATATTTCTCCTTCGAAACGGAGCGTCCAGAGAGAAAGCCCGACCGTGCTGCTTTCTGACCAGCTTCTGACGAGGAAGGAACCAGCGAGACACGCTGGTGTCTCGCCAGGTATAAGTACGCCTACAGCGAGCGCAGGAAGTTCAGCAAGTCCTGCTGCTGGCTAGAGTTGAGGTTATCGAAGTTCTGTTCCACGGTGTTTGCTTCACTGCCGTTGCTCTCATGGGATTGAATCGCTGAGAGCAGGTCAGTGGTGCGGCCATCGTGCAGGAGGAAGATCCGCTGCCCCAAACCCCATAACGGAGCCGTGCGGAACTGGTCGCTGCCGGCGCCGCCCTGCGAGACGTTATCCGCAAGACCCGCACCCATGTGATGGACCTCGATGTCGGAGAACGCGTTCACCGGCGCATTGCTCAGGGAACCAGTGATGTTCGACTTTTGGGTGCTGCCGGGGGTTGGGTTGTGACAGGTCGCGCAGCCGATCGAGCTAAACAACGCGCTGCCATTGGATATCGAGGTTGCGCTAACGGTATTTCCATTCAGCACAACCGGACCTGTTGGGGCTGGCGCAATAGTCCGCATGAAGTTGGCGAACGCCGAGACGTCATCGAGGACTGCCGCGCCCTGCGAACCCGGATTGTTCGCGTCTTCCGGGTAGCCACCCCCGCTAAGGTTCAGGCAGTTCACAGGAAAGCCTCGTTGCATCTGGTCTTCGCCGGGCAGTGGGCGATCTTGTGTGAACAGCAGGTTGGAGATACCCATCTCCACGTTGTAGGCTTCGCCGGAAAAGATGTGCAGCGATTTGTTCTGCGCCTTCCAGCCGAAACGGCTGATGGTGCCATCGTTGCCATTGCGATTGAAAGTGCCGGAGATGCCGAGATTGTTGTTGAAATTTTTGGCTTGGTTGTTTAACAGAGTCGAATCGTCGAGGTTCTCGATCAGTCCCGCGCCAAAGACCGGCGTGGGAATGCGGAAGATGATGTTGTTGGCCGACCGGGCAGCATTAAAGCTTGGCTGTGGCAGGCTGCAAACGCCGGCATCGGACCGGCCAGAAACGGTGAACACGTCCTCGACTCCGCCATTGGGAGCATTGGTGTTAGCCGAGCCGTTAGAGTTGAAGAAAAACGGGAACCGAGCTTCACGGGTCGGGCCGTTGGCTGTGATGAAGAACGGTGTGGCATCCTTAGGTGCGACTGAACTACCGGCGAAAGCAAATTGAGGATTGACGGCAGCGCCCGTGCCGCCAACCGCAGGTTGCGCGTGACAGGAACTGCAGCTATTGGAGTTGAACCGTGGTCCCAGGCCGTTGTTCGCGCCGCCGGAAACGGATTCTACCTCTTGGAAGCGCGAAAGACCGTCATTGAAAAAGGCTAGGATCCCAGGATTGTCGTCCCTCAACACCGAAGACAGTGCTACTCCCGTGCCGCGGTTTCCGCCCTGAACTCCGGGGTCGGTTTGAGCAAAGGCAGTTCCGGCAAGGAACAGCGCCACCAAAGTCAAAACTGATGCGAGTCTACCCTTCTTGATCACGATTCCTCCTTGTAACGGCTTCGTCTCCTGATTGCTGGAGCTCAACTTCGGCCCGGTTCAAAACGCTCTGGCGCCAACTCCTGTCCCGCAGAGACAGAACTCTCCCCAGACCTGTTAATGGACGAGCGGTGGGAGGTTACTTTCTCCCAAACCCCAGATCTTTTAGACGATGGTGGTGAAGGTTAGCTTCCCCCGAGGAAAGAACGTCGAAGAATTAGGAAGCGCCTAGCGCGTGATCCTGACGTTCGTCAGATATCCGCGTCTCAGGTTCGGGTTGAGCCCCCATATGACCATGCTGTCGAACTGTCGAACTGTCGACGGCCGGCTGCGGGTTGGCTTCTGCTTAGGAGCAAGGGACCCGCGCTTAGAATGCCCGAGCGTCTTGACGCGGCTGAAAGCGAGGGAGAATCTTTGCGCCCTAACTTAGCAGACTCTTCCGCAATGTCAAGTCTAATGATGGCTTTGTTACGAAATCCGAAAATGTTTTGTGCATTGTAGCGCAGTGCGGGTACAGCTGTGGCGCATCGGGTACTAAGAGTACGATGAGTAACATTGTAGATCAAGTAAGAATGCTGGATTCAAGAGATCATGAAACGAACCATTCAGGTGAACGTCAAAATGACCGAAGAGGATTTCGCCCTTCTCCGCAAGGCTGCCGAGGAACGTTGGCGAGACGCAGCTATGACATACTCCGGAATCGTTCTCGCACTAGATCGAATTGCTGCACGGGACATCTTGGCTCAGAAGAGCCTTCCGCCTTGGTTTCCATCTCACAAGGCTGTAGCATGTTCCCCTCAATGCGTAATACCCCCGAACCGTTTGAGAGAGTTAGTCTTTTGTCCTGCCGCTAGATTCGTCAGTGCGGTTGCAGCCTCGATTCTCGAAATAGGATGATTCCGATGGTCCGCCTTTTCGAAACTCTTTACCGTACTGACGGCCTTAAGGACTTTCCCGAGGGTGAGTACTACCGACCTCGGATCGAATCAGCGGTAGTGAACGGCGTGATAGTTTTTTGCGTAAGGGAAGAGCACGCGTACTTCAGCAACACAGAAAAACGAATGGTGCATGAAATCACCACATTTGAACCGGAGGAAGGCTACGTTACGGAAGCGGAGGCAAGCCAGAGATACGGCCAGCAATTACAGTACAGAGCAAAAACTGGATTCGTTCACTGTTTCTTCTTTGACCCCTACGCGAAGGACGGCGTCGGATACCGAAAACTCGCGTAGGACCTAATGCTACTACTGAATATGTTGAGCAAGGCGCACGACGAGATGCCTCTGTAATTCTCCGGCGTTCAATTTCTTGCTGATCTCGACCCTGAAAATGTCACAGGCCGTACAAGCTTACATTGTTGCGCCTACTCTCTTGAACTTAGTTTGCTGATCTTGACGCAAGTGTCTCAAAGGCATGCTTGAGATGACGCGGCGATACGCAAACCTGATGACGGAGGACTTGCAAGCCGTGCATGAGAGGGATAGCCTTTTGTCGGGCCGACAATGAATCCGGAATCAGAGCAGGAATGCCAAGTTCCAGAAGGTCCCCCAATTTACGCTAACTGGTCGCAGCCAACGCGGGCTGCCCGGTTCTCTACTCCGAAGAATTTCCGCTCTTCAC
>QIAL01000541.1 GCA_003225535.1 Acidobacteriota bacterium
CATCCCCCGTCATCGAAATCAATGGCACCTGCAACCTCTTAATAGTCGCAAGTAGAGCCAGAATCTCCTCCGTCTCCCCCGAAGCCGACAGCGCCAGAACCACATCCCCCCGCACCACCATGCCCAAATCCCCGTGCAGCGCCTCCACCGGATGCAGATACAGCGCCGGAGTCCCGGTAGAACTAAGCGTCGCCGCAATCTTCCGCGCGATCAGCCCGCTCTTCCCCATTCCCGTCACCACCACCCGCCCCGCGCAGCAAAACATCAAGTCGACTCCTCGCTGAAACGCCGCGCCCATCGGACCTGCAATCCGGTCCGCCAGCGCGTTCAACGCCAACGCCTCAATCCGCACCACGTTTTCGCCCGTGTTCTTCATCAGAATGATTTTCCTCTGTGCCCCTCTGTACCCTCTGTGGTGAAGGGTCTGATTTTCGGCAGCCGCAGACGGAAAAGGAATGGTAACAAACCCTCTCGAAAGTAACCTACCCCGCGCTTTTCCCATCCGCTAGGATTTTTGAAAAGCCATGAGCCATTCCTACGCCTATTTGTCGCAAGGCCAGCTCCACCTCAAACTGGGCGATGATCCCGTCCGCCCCATCGACAGCAAGTTCGGAGAATCCGTCCGCGAACGCGCCGCCCAGATTCACAATCGCAACTCCTGGAAGACCCAGGGCACCGGCGCGAAATTCATGTCCGGAGGCGTTCTTTGGGGACGCCAGCCCGGCGACCTCACCGACATCCGCGTCGACATCACCGGCATCAGTTCCGGCTGCAAGCCCGGCGAACTTTTCTACAGTCTCTCGACTGACGACATCGGCGGAGTCTTCCTCCTCCGGGATCGTGCCACCGACGAACTCCGCCTGCTCCACACCGCCGACTTCCGAGTCCGCCGCCTCGCCGCCGGCCCCGCACAAGATTCTTTAGCGTGCGTCGTCCAGCGCAAAGGCGGCCAATCCTGCATCTCCGTCATGCGCTCCGACGGCACCGACATGCGCGATGTTACCCAAGGCGACACCATCGACGATGCCCCGGATTGGGTTCCCGGCTCCGTCCGCGAACTCGTCTTCCAGTCTTCCCCCATCGGACGCAATCGCGCGGGATTCGCCGTCACCCAGGGGCCGTTCGCCATCCACAAACTCGATCTCGAAGCCGGTACCGTGACTACGCTCGCCGAGGATCCCAGGTTCGACCTCCTCATTCCGCAGCTTGCGAACGATGGCACGCTCTTCTACATCCGCCGCCCCTATCGCGATCCCAATCAGCCGCCTAGCCCCTGGCGCGCCGCTCTCGATCTCGTTCTCCTCCCCTTCCGTCTTCTCTTTGCAATCTTTCAATTTCTGAATTTCTTTACCGTCCGCTACACGGGTAACACGCTGACCACCACCGGCAACGCCCGACAGAAACACGCCGATATCCGCAAGATGATGGTCTGGGGCAACATGCTCGATGCCGACAAGGCCGCCGACCGCGCCGACGACGGCACTCCCGCGCTGGTCCCCAAAAGCTGGGAACTGATCCGCCGCCAAGGCTCGACTGAAGAAGTCGTCGCCAAAGGCGTTCTCTGCTACGACCTCTATTCCGATGGCTCCGTCCTCTATTCGAATGGCAGCGGAATCTACCGCGTCGACGCAAAGGGATCGGTAGAACGCCTCGCCAAAGACGCTCTGATCGAGCAGGTCGTCGCCGTCGAAGAGTAAATCGACTTCGCAACCTACTCCCATCTCTTGAAATACTGATCCCACGCAGGGTGCCCTACTTCTCCCTGACTTTGGGAGAAGTGGGGATTTCTCCCGACTCAGCCACAGTCGCCGCTTCAATCTGCAAAACCTCTCCCCTTTTCCACAAATGTAATTGTCATTTCATCTTCCTTTCATCCTTCTGCAACCGAAGCGCAACATTCGGCAGATATGTTTACTCTCCGCCCCGAAATCCGGAAACCGGTGCCCGCGCGCCGCAGGTGAGGATTGCGTCCCTTTGAGGTGTTGGCCGGCGGGGCAGAGGAGAAGAAAAAATGATTGAGAAGTTGAAATCAGCCATTCAAAAGTCGATCGCGATGATACTCGCACTGACTGCGGCGCTGGGACCAAGCACGCTGCCCGCATTTGCGGCATCGAACCCTGCGAAGAACGCTCCCTCCACCGCAACGCCCATCCAGCATCTCGTCGTCATCTTTCAGGAAAATGTTTCGTTTGACCACTACTTCGCAACCTACCCCAACGCGACCAATCCGTCCGGCGAACCCAGGTTCAAGGCCGCTCCAGGCACACCGACCATCAACGGCTTGAGTGGCGCTCTTCTGACCAATAACCCCAATCTCAACCCGGCCAATGGCGCTGGGGCTTCGAATCCATTTCGCTTGGACCGCTCACAAGCCGTCACTCCAGACCAGAATCACGATTACACCGCCGAGCAGGCTGCCTTTGACGCTGGCGTGATGGATTTATTTCCCACCGACACCAGCTCGGGAGGCAACGAGGTGATGGGCTACTTCGACGGCAATACCGTCACAGCGCTCTGGAACTACGCGCAGTCCTTTGCCATGAGCGACAACTCTTACAGCACCACGTTCGGCCCTTCGACTCCGGGCGTTATCAACCTGGTCTCAGGCCAGACCAATGGCGTCACCGCGACTCTCAACGGTACCGGCGACGAAACGAGCGGCGGTAGCGACGGCTCGCTGACCGTAATCGGCGATCCCGATCCGATCGGTGATGTCTGCTCCGCTGCAACCCGCAACCAGGTCACCATGGGAAGCAAAAACATCGGCGACCTGCTCAGCGGGTCCGGCGTGACCTGGGGATCGTTCATGGGCGGCTTCAACCTCAGCATCGTCAACCCCGACGGCTCCACCGGATGCAACCGCACCTCCACCGGCCTCGCCGGACCTACGAAGGACTACATCCCACACCATTCCTTCTTCAACTACTGGACCTCAACCTCGAATGCCGCGCACACGCGACCCGCCTCGCTGGCTGAGATCGGCAACGCCGGGCCGGCCAACCACCAGTACGACGCGCTGGACTTCTTCGCTGCCGCCGCCATCGGAAATCTTCCCGCCGTCAGCTTCCTCAAAGCCCCGGCTTACCAGGACGGCCATGCCGGATATTCCGATCCGCTCGACGAGCAGACATTCCTCGTCAAGACGATCAACTTCCTGCAAGCGCTCCCCACCTGGAACAGCACCGCGGTAGTAATCATGTATGACGATTCTGACGGCTGGTACGACCACGTGATGGGCCCCATCATGAACACCTCGACCGGCCCTGCCGACGCGCTCACTGCGCCCGGCGCCTGCGGAAACGCGCTAACAGCCCTTCCGGGTGTGAATCCGGCGAACCAGCACGCTCTCGGTCGCTGCGGCTATGGACCGAGACAGCCTCTGGTTGTAGTCTCACCTTGGGCGCGCCGAAACTTCGTCGACCATATCGTGACCGACCAGTCCTCGATCATCCGCTTCGTCGAAGACAATTGGCTCGGCGGAACGCGCATCGGCCAAGGCTCGTTCGACGGAATTGCCAACTCGATCTCGCAGATGTTCGATTTCAGCCGACACCGCGAAAACGGCACCCTGTTCCTCAACCCAACCACCGGCCAACCCGAAGGCGACCGGTAAAGCTAAAACGTTGATACCAAAAGAAATAGGGCATGCTTTTTCGGCATGCCCTCTTTTTCTGTCCGTCATCTGTTGAATATTTCAACATTTCCACAGATGATGCCTTGCAACTGGTGCGATATATGGCTTCTACTGTCCTCACCTACGTGAGAGAATATGGGTTATGACACAGACCAACCTGCCCCCGCGGCACGAGCAGCGCAAGGTGGAAGCACTGCTCCTGAGACTCTCCAAAATGAAACCGATCTCAGCAAAACCCGCCCCGATCGGGATAGGACACTCCGCTCTTCGCGCAACCGGCACGGCGAATTCGCGCGTCTTTTTCTCGACATAGCGATAGGTTTGATTCAATCGCGCCCGCAGCTAGCCTCGCGGATCGGTTCGTGGATTTTCGGTTGAGCTAGCGCCCGCTAGCGGAAGTCATTCAGCGCCGGAAGCTCTAACATTCAAAAATGATCGAATTCCCCGGCCTGCACGGTGGTGCGTGGCTTCTGCCCCAGCACCGCCAAGCCTCGCGCCTGAATCAACCGATCCCACGGCCCCGCCTGCCAGTTATCCCGCGTCTTCTCCGGATGTTTCCACGGCGGTAAGTTCAGCATCAGATTCCGCGCCGTCGAATGCACATACGGCTCATACATCGACCGCAATTTCGCCAGCTTGTCCCGCCCGTACTCATCACTGCGCAGTTTCAATCCTGCTGCCGCGAGCGCCGCACGCAGCGTTTCATACTCCGCATCCGTTAACCGGTCCGGCGCAGTCGGGTCGTACCTCGCGTTCACTACTTGCGCCAGGTCTACAGCCGCATGGCGCGCCATCGCAAATGTCAGCTTTGCCTGCCCCGGATGCACTCCCTCAATCCCTGTCAGCAGCAGCGAAGTCACATCCAGCATAGTCGTCAACGCCCCTACCCACGATTGATTGCTGTGTTGCGATCGAAAGAATGCCAGCACCGGATAAGAAATCTGCGATTCCAGCAATTCCGCCGACCAGCGCTCCCAATCGCGCAAGACCTCATCCATCACCAGTTGATCCATCCCCGGATCTTCGGTGCGTCCCGCCAGCCGCACCAGCAACTCAACCGCTGCCGGTGGTGATCCCGCGCGCGCATCCAGCATCGAAATCTGAATCTCCCTCCGCGAAAACGACGAGTACACCACCGGGATATACCCGATCACCACGCCCAAAAACGCAAAACCCATCCCCGCTTCTAGCACCGACAGCGCCCGCGCCCCGCCCGACGTCGGCACAATATCGCCGTATCCCAGAGTGAAAAATGTCTCTCCGCTGTGATAAAGAATCTTGCCGAAGTTGAGCCGCTCACCGCTCAGCTGCTCATGCCCTCCCATCCCGTATTGAATGAGCGCGAATCCAAAGATCAGCCCCGCCGCCCAGAATCCCAGCAGCAGAATCAACGATAACGGCCCGAAATATCCCAGAAAATTTTGCTGACGCGAAGCCGGCCTGATGCGGCTCGCAATCTTTCGCCACGGAATCCACGTCCGCCGGTAGAAATACGCCGTCAGCCGAAAATTCCGTAATACCCGCCGCGGCAGCACCACGGTCTCAAACGCATCCAGCAACACCACGCAGAGGATGACAGCGCCGAACACGATCGCCACGATATGCACATGCGATTGCATAAAAAGCAGACCTCAGGCGTCAGCCCTCAGACCTCAGCCCAATCAAGGTTCAATCTAGATGCGTTGGGTAGGTTACCAGATTCGCCCGATCTTCAGCTCTTCAGCGCCCGTCAAGAGTCATCTGAGGGTGCCTCGCGAATCGCTCGAGGGTGCCCCATCCTTGTCTCGCGTCTTTTGCGAGACAGGGTGGGGACTTTGACTTGTCTTAAAGTCTGAGGTCTGAGGTCCGAAGTCCGAAGTCTGAAGTCCGCCGCCCGAACTCCTACTGCGGCTTAGTCTGCCCCTGCTGCTGCTGCGCAGGCGGCGTCTGCGCCGTCCCCCCAGCCGGCTTTGTCCCCGGAGGTGTCGTACTCTTCGTCGCCGGCTTCTTCTTCGCCGCCGGCTTCTTCGGAGGCTCCGTATCATCCACTACAATCTTCTTCGGAGGCACCGCCTCGACCTGCGCCTGCAGCGTCTTCAACTGCCCCCGCAGCCGCGTCAGTTCCCCTTCTTTCGACGACGACAGATTCTCAATGCGCTCCGCCAGTTGCTTCCGCGTTCCCTCGAACGCGCTCAGATCATTCGATAGCGATTGCAGATCATCCTTTGACCCATACGCTGCCGCGTCCTCGGTGACGTTGCGCAGCACGTCATACAACGCGTCAAGATTTCGATAAAGCTTGAACGTCGGCGGCAGATCCTCGGGCGCATTCCGAAGCTGCGCTATCATTTCGGGCAGCGCTCCCTGTAGATTCCGCTGGATCGAATCCACATTCCCCAGGGCTTGCTTCTTATAAGACCCGTCCGCCTTCCACCTCTCGATGCGCAGCTTCCCCAAATCCGTCTGCGTATCCTTCGACGCCGCTTCGATCTGTGACAGCAACCCATTCAACTGGGTCACCGACGCGTAAGAAACAGGTTGACCCTGCCCGCCATTGGCAGGACTGGCAACGGGAGTTGGCCCTGATTGCGCCAGCGCCGCCGCCATGCACGTGAGATACAGCCCTGAAGAGAATAGAAGATTGCGTTTCATTGTTCGCGCTTCATAATCAGCCCATCAGCATACTACAAGCATCTCCCCAGCCGTCATCCGGTAAACCCCTGACACGAGTCTCCACACCGTTTCCATAAACCCCTCCCGCAGTGCCGGCCTCCCGGTCGGCTCTGGGGCAGGCGTCTCACCTGCCTTGCTCTGCTGCGAAAGCGCGACGGAGTTTCGCGTCCGTAGGACGCCTGAAAATAGCCCGGCGCTTTCAGCGCCGGGAACGCTCGTCAGACATCAGCCGCGTCCCGGAGGGATGCCTGAAACGGCGCTCCGAACGTCCACGATGGATTCGACTCCGCCCCCGCCCAGCGCGATAATGAGACGAATGCCCTTCCGATTGACCTCGCTCGCGTTCGCCATTATCGTTCTGCTCGCCCCCTCCTTCGCCCAGGACACTCCCCGCCGCCTCATCCTCAAAGACGGCTCCTACCAGCTCGTCACTAAATACGAAGTAAAGGGCAATCGCGTCCGCTACTACAGCACCGAACGCGAAGATTGGGAGGAACTCCCCAACGCCTTAGTCGATTGGCCCGCCACAGAAAAATACGAGAAGGATCGCGTCGCAGAGGCCTCTTCTCCCGCCGCAGTCGAACTCGATAAAGAACTCGAACGCTCCGACATCCCCATGCCCGAGGTCGCGCCCGGCCTCCGCCTCCCGGAAGATTCCGGCGTCTTCCTCCTCGACAACTTTCAGGGAGAGCCCCAACTCGTCGAGATCAATCAGACCGCCGGCGACATCAACCGCAATACCAAGGTCAACATCTTCAAAGGCACCATCAATCCGGTTGCCGGACTCAAGCAGACCGTCGAACTCGATGGCACTCACGCCGCCATCCAGTCCCATGTTGACGTGCCCGCGATTTACATCAAACTGGAAGACGCGCCAGCCGAGCCCGCAGCTAAGGCGGATGCCTCGACCGCATCCGAACCACAAAAGCCACAACCACCTTCGCATGCCGCGCAGCCGCCGATAAGCTTCGATCGCTTCCTGATCCTCCGCGTCGAAGTCAAAGGCAACAAGCGCATCGTAGGCGGCGTCAAGCGCCAGGTCAGCGGCAAAATCTCCCACGAGCAGCACGCCGTCAAGACGACCATCAACAACATCAAGGGCGGATGGCTCAAACTCACTCCCACCGAAACCCTCGCCCCCGGCGAATATGCGGTAGTGGAGATGGCCGAGAAGGGCGCTATGAATCTCTACGTCTGGGATTTCGGCGTGAACCCCAAAGCCCCAGCCAATCCCAATCCATGGAAGCCCGACGTCAAGTCGGCGAAATGAAGCAGTCAGCTCTTAAGGTGCGAGGTGTTAGGTCTAAGGTCCTAACGTCCGAGGTCCAAGGTCTGAGGTCTGACGGCCAGCGAAACGCTACTCCTGCAGCATTCCCCGCTGCGCGACGCCGATGTTGTCGCGCGTGGAATTCTTCACCATGTACATCATCCCATCGGCCTGCCGGATCACATCATGTGCCGACCGTGCGTCATGGGGATACGTCGCCACTCCAATCGATGCCCGCACATTCAGGTTCAAGCTCTCTTCCTTGCAGAACGCACTCGCGCGCAGCGCATCGCGCAACCGCCTCGCTACTACCAGCGCCTGATCCTTCCCCGTCTGCGGCAGCAACACCACAAACTCGTCTCCGCCATACCGGAATGCAAAATCGATGAGCCGCAACTGCGCCTTGATCAGATAACCGATCTCCGCCAGCAGCTTGCTCCCGATTAAGTGCCCGTGCGTATCGTTCACCGTCTTGAAATGATCGAGGTCAATGAAAAGGATGCTGAACTCATACCCGAATCGCGAAGACCGGTACACCTCAGTCTCCAGCGTCTTATAAAGATGCCGCGCGTTGTAGAGCCCGGTGCAATCGTCAGTGATCGTCAGTTCCTGAATCTTCTCGACCCACTTCGCGTTCTCAATCGCAATGGCGGCGTAGTCGCACAGCGATTGCAGGAAGAACAACTCCGGCTCCTTGAACCGCTCCATGTCGACGTTCACCAGCTGGATCACGCCCAGCACCCGCAGCTTCGACCGCAACGGCACGCAGATCACCGACCGCGTCTCCCACTTGGTCGTCTCGTCCACCCGGCTCGCGAAAACTGGATCGCTGTGTACGTCGGGCACCACCCGCGCCTCTCCATGTTTCGCCACCCACCCCGCAATGCCCTCGCCCATTTTCAAGCGGACACTCTTCAGCGCCTCCGCCTTATCTCCCACCGCGATCGCAAAGTAAAGTTCGTCGTGCCCTTCGTCCACCATCAGCAGCGACCACGTGTCCGGACGGAAATATTCCGCCATTTTTTCCATGATGGTCTGCAGAATCGAGTCGAGATGTCAACTCCTGGCTCTGGCGAGTCAATTGAGTGCCGGCCTCAGGCATGGAAATCCCGTCAATCCTCACTTGGTAGGGTGGCGTTCAAAAATTATAAGGGTCACTTTCGTGGTCGGGCAATGAACGTTAGTAACCCGTACCCCTAAAGCCAACCATAACAACCACTAAAAGACGCCCCCCGTAAAAATACAAACCACGTAGCGACAGCCGCCTCGGCTGTCCCGCGAAGCGTAGCGAGCGGAACCTCATCAAGGCGTTCGGCGCCCATTCCCCGCGCTTTTTCGAAGACGAATGAACCTCAAAATTACCAGACCCCTCCGTTACCCTCTGTGTCCTGTGTGGTGAACGTCTTTGGGTGATCGTCATATAATCGCACCGATGAAGCGAATCCCCGTCCTTCTCCTGTTACTAACCGCGGCCGTCGCTCAAACCCCCGACCCCAAATCCGTCCCGGTAATCGACGGGGCCCTCGGCCCCTGCACCGCCGACTTCACCATCAACAGCCCAGACAACAAACCCATCTACCTGGCGAAAATCAAGGTCCACATCGCCTACGGATTCCTCAGCGCTCACAAGCTCGATCTCGAAGTCAGCACCAATGTAGACGGCAAAGCCAAGTTCACCGGCCTCCCAAGTAGCGTCAAGCGCGGACTCTTCTTCGATGCCTCCGAAGGCGACCGCACCGGCAACGCCTTCGACGACCCCTCCAAAACCTGCCAGGCCCAATTCACCCTAACCCTGCGCAAACCAATCACCCCGCAACAATAGGAGCAACTTCCGAAACGAGCGCCCACAGCAGCAGCTGAGAACGTGCGGAATAGACGACGAAGCTGGGTGAGGTTTTCTCCCCAACGCGGGCAGACGTGGCTACCGAGCCTCATCAAGCCCGACGCGGCGCACCAAGTCCGCAAAACGCGCGTCGCCCCGAAGGGGATCAAAGAAGGGATGGACTTTGATGTATTGCATAATCATGGACTGTTCGTCATAGGCCCGCTCCAGCCAGACCATCGCCCGTTCGTTGTCGCCGAGTCCCAGGTAAGCATTCACAAAGGCCGCCGTCGGAACATACCCTTTCTGCTGCCGCTGTTTTAATTCATCAAGAAGGCGGAGTGCTTCCGTGCGACGCCCGGCATGCGCGTACGCTCTGATGAGCACGCCGATCACAGCCGGACTCCGATCCGTGAGAGCGACCGCATGTTCCAGCACCGGAATCGCTTCGTCCGCTTGGCCGTTTGCGATCAGCGCGAACCCGAGAAACCAGTAAGTCAAGCCATCCTTAGGGTGCACGGCCAGAGCGCTTCGCATTTCGAGAATGGCTTCATCGTAATGGCGTGATTGAAATAGGATCCACCCAATGCTATTGCCGCCAACCTCGACGGGATCCAGCTCTCGGGCACGCCGGGCCCATGCCTGCGCCTCCTCCGTTCGCCCCTGACACAGCAGCCAGCCCGCAAATGCGAGGTGCGCCGCGGCGTCGTTCGGCGTCAACTCGAGTGCCCGCTTGAATTCGCCCTCGGCATCGCCCCACTGCCATTGTTCCTGATATGCAACAGCCAGCAGGCCATGTGCTTCCGCAAGCGTTGGATCCAGTTCCAGCGCCTTTCGGGCCGCGCTGATCACTTTGGGCCGCACCTCACGCGGAGAAGCCCCGCCGATCCCGCTTGTCCCGAGTCCATCGTACGCATTGGCTAGGCCAAGGTAAGCGGGTGCGAACGCCGGGTCCTTCCGGATCGCGTCCTCAAAGTAAGCAATACTTTTCTCTACTGCAGCTCGGCTGTATTCTGCGGCGAACAGTCCCTTGAGATAGCTCTCATAAACTTCCGGCGCGACTTGGCGCGAGGCTATCAGTCTGGCGCGTTCTACGCCGGTGACCGAAACCTCTACTCTTCCAGCAATCTCTTGCGCCACTTCGCTCTCCAGCGCGAGGACGTCCCCGAGTTCGCGGTCGTAGGTCTCCGACCAGAAATGTTCATCGGTCGCGCCACGAATTAGCTGGGCGTGAACGCGGATGCGCTTGCCCTCCCGTACCACAGAGCCTTCGACAATGGCATCGACACCCAGGGTCTTGGCGATCTCCGGCACGGCCGTGTGGGTATCCTTGTAACGCGTGACAGATGTATGAGAGATGACGCGAAGCCCGCGGATCATGGATAGGCGTCCGATAACCGCCTCAGTCATGCCGTCGGCAAAATAATCCTGCGTCGGATCGCCCGAGAGGTTTCTCAGCGGCAGCACTGCCAAAGATTGGATTTTGGGCCCTGTCGCACTCCCGGTGCGGCCGCGGGTCGTCATGTAAGTGACGGCCAGCAGAGCAAGGACTGTGATCCCGCACAGAACAAGCCAGCGACGCGACAAGTGGAGCTCTTTGGATCCGCGTTTAGCTTCCTCCACTTCCGACCCTTCGGCCCTATTTTCTTTCTCCTCCTCCAAACGTAGACCGCGGCTTTGCAACCACGCATCGAGCTCGGAACTGTAGGCGAAAACCGAGCCCCGCCTCTCGTGGACATGGCGATGAACGGGCATGCCCTCGCGCTTTTCCCACCGTTGGACTGTACTGACGTCCCGCTTTACATAGGTGGCAATCTCCTTCCAGGAATCAAGGGGGGCCTCGGCGGGCTGGCCAGACGGCTCTGGAGGAGAGACTGGCGAGGGATCCTTCATATACAACTCACGATCAGGGACCTTGCCGAAAAGGCGCCGAATTTTAACACGCGGACGCTGACACGGCTGCTTCCGCCGCTTGGCTGAGGGATTCTCGCGCTCAAGCCAAACTAGGAGGCTTCTTATGACCCTACGCAGGATTTTCACTCAGGCGCTTTTGGTGTGCCTGGTCTCGACGGCGGTTCTTTGTGTGTTCAAGTTCACCGCAAAAGCGACTCCACCGTCTGGCTTGTCGTTCACCCTCGTCGGCCGGGCAACCTTGCCGGAGTTCCGGGTAAAGAGAAAAGACAAGGCCCTGGACTGGGAAATGGAAATGGAGGCGGAACAGCCTGTTGATCTGGCCACGCAGATCGTAACTTTCCAGCCTGGTGGTTTCAGCGGCTGGCACACTCATCCCGGGCCTGTGTTCTTCACCGTGCGGACAGGTTCGCTGACCGTTTACGAGGGCAACGATCCTACTTGCTCGCCGCACATCTTTACCGCCGGAACCGGGGCTGTTGAAGCCGCAACCAGCAACCACATTCATATGGTGAGGAACGAAACGGGCAGTATCGCAGAAGCAGTCGTGACATACATTGTCCCGGTGGGCGCAAACCCCCTCCGCACCGACCTTCCGGACCCGGGTAATAGCAACTGTCCCTTCTGAGGCCCCGACGAAAAGGCAAAACGCCTGACTTTCCTGGTGGGTCCCCACAGGGGGCCCACCCCTGCGTTTCTTACAATGCTTTTCCTTCGTGAACCTTCGTGGTGGAAGCCCTTTTAGACCACAAAGGCCACGACGGTAGCCAAAGGAATCGCGGGAGCCCACCCCCAGTTACCCAGCCCCTGTCCGTCCGTCCCGTAGCGCGCTCTCCCCAGTTGTCCTATGATGTTGCCAACAGACACCGAAGGATCTTCACAACGTGGGCGAGTTCGGCGACAAATTCCGCAAAGCACGCGAGAAGAAAGAGCTCTCGCTCGACGACGTTTCCAACGTCACCAAGATCGGCGCGCGCATGCTGCAGGCCATCGAAGAGGAAAACTTCGAGCAACTGCCCGGTGGCGTCTTCAATCGCGGATTCATCCGCGCGTACGCCAAGCACCTCGGCCTCGACTCCGAGGAGGCGGTCAACGATTACCTCGCCTGCCTGCGCCAGGCGCAAGTCGAATCTCACGACGCATGGGATCTGGCCAAACCGCCCGCTCCGCAGCCGCCCGTCGCCACCAAGCCCAAACCGGCGCGCCCCATTAAGCCGGAAATCAAACCCGAGGCGCCGCCCATCAACGTCGAAGAACTCCCCGAGTTGCAGCTTCCTCGCGCCGAACATATCCGCTCCGCGAAAAAGGAGTACCTCAGTTCTTCCTCTGGGATTTCCTGGATACGGATCGCCGCCGCTGTTTGCCTGCTGATTTCGGTGTTCTTCCTGTGGACCCGCCGTTCCCGTAACAGCGGGACTGCCGGGGCGTCGAGCGGTTCCCCAGCCCCAGCGCCATCGACTACTGTCGCTGCAGCGCCGCCGGCGGCCCAAAGCACGCCGCCATCTCAATCACCATCGCTACCCGCGCCCACCGCCGCTCCGTCGCCGCAGCGTTCCGCACAAGCAGAAGAATCGAACGATCCTTCGCTAGAAAATCCGCCGGCTGCCAAGAACGCTCCTGCTCCTTCTCCTGCCTCACGTGCAGAAACCAGCGCGGATCAAAATGACGTCAAGGTCGAAAAGAAGGGTGATGTGACCATCCGCTCCTTCGGCGCCGCGGGCACGAAACCCGCCGAGAAACCTGCAGCGACTCTCAAACTAATCGTCCGCGCTACCGAAAACTCCTGGATCTCCGTCACCTCCGACGGACAATTGGTCACCCAGGAAACTCTGATCGCCCCCGCCGCAACGTCCTTCCATGCCACGCGCGAGTTGGTCGTCAGGGTCGGCAATGCCGCCGGCGTCACCTTCCTCTGGAATGGTGAAGAGGTCCAGCCTCAAGGCGCAGAGTCCGAAGCGAAAACTTTCATCTTCGACGCCCAAGGCATGCGCACCAGCACTCCACCCCAGCCCTCTCAACCTTAAAACGAACCCCGAGGGTGCCCCACTTCTCCCTGCTTTTGGGAGAAGTGGGGATTTTGACTTTCCTGGACCATGTAGCCTCGGACCCCTTCGTCCGGCGTTGCGCGCAAAGCGCGCAATTTGGAGGACCGACATCGACGCAGTCGAATCGCAAGCCTTGCTCTCGCCACGGAGCGTGGAAGAGCGGCCCTTCAAGGGCCGCGTGTGAAGTATCAAAAAAAACAGGGCTTGAGCCCCCGCTAGTCTCCTCAAACCTTTTCATTCCCTCCCCGTCGAAACTATGTTTCCATATCCCCACAGGAAACCGCCGCACCAGGCTTCGGAGAGTTCCATGAGCACCACTCTTCAAACCGCTCCCGCCGTAGCAACTCCAGTCTCCATCTCCCGTATCGCTTCCATCGACATTATCCGTGGCGCCGTCATGGTCATCATGGCCATCGACCACGTCCGCGTCTACTCCGGCCTGCCCGCCGGCGGCCCCACTCCCGGAATCTTCTTCACCCGATGGATTACGCATTTCTGCGCCCCCGCCTTCATCTTCCTGGCCGGAACCAGCATCTTCTTCTACACCCGCAAACACACTGGCGTTTCGCGCTTCCTGATCATCCGCGGCCTCTGGCTCATCTTTCTCGAGCTCACAATCCTCCGTCTCGCCTGGACCTTCAACTTCGATTTCGCGCACTACGAAATGGCAGGCGTGATATGGGTCATCGGCTGCTGCATGATCCTGATGGCGGCTCTCGTCAAACTGCCTCTGCCCGTCTCCGCCGCGATCGGCATAATCATCATCGCCGCTCACAACCTCCTGGATCCACACATCGGAAAACTCCTCGAAGGCATGGACGCAAACAAATTCTCCGCCCTCTGGAAAATCGGCTACATCGGATTTTTCGCAGGCCCAGTGCAATTCGGACCAAACGGCCCCAATCTCATCGTGCTCTACTCGCTCGTCCCCTGGATCGGTGTCATAGCCGCAGGCTACGCCTTCGGTAAAGTTCTCTCGCTAGAACCCGCCCGCAGAAAACAAATCTGTCTGCTGATAGGACTCGGAGCGGTCGCCCTTTTCCTGCTGCTCCGCGGCTTCAATCTCTACGGTGATCCCCGCCCCTGGCATCATTCCGTAATCTCCAACAACGGCGCGCCGCCGATGCCCGCATTCCTCTCCTTCCTCAACTGCACGAAGTATCCAGCTTCACTCAACTTCCTCCTCATGACCCTGGGCCCAATCATCGCGTTAATCCCATTCCTGGAAAACGCGCGTGGCGCTACCTCCCGGGCAATCGCCATGTTCGGACGCGTCCCCTTCTTCTTCTACGTCCTCCACATCCCCCTGATCCACGCGCTAGCCCTGATCGTCTCAAAGATCCGTCTGGGCTACGTAAGCCCGTGGCTCTTCACCAATCACCCCATGGGCAACCCCGAGCCACCCGACGGATACCCATGGTCCCTCCCTCTGCTTTATCTAGTCTGGGCAGTAACAATCGCCCTCCTCTATTTCGCGAGCCGCTGGTTCGCCAAAGTAAAAGCGACCAGCAGAGCCAGCTGGCTGAAATATATCTAGACGAACGGGTGCCCCACTCTTGTCGCGCATTTTGCGACAGGGTGGGGATTTTGACTCTCGTTCCAGATTCACCAACTAATTCCGCCGCCCATCAGTCCGGCCTTTAGGGCCGGCATCCTGCCGGCCGTGGCGGTCGCGTCTCACACACGCGTCCCCCGAAACAAAACACCCGACCTATAAACATTCCCAAACTCCCCAGTACCAAATCCCCACCTCATCCGTCTATCCCTCCACGAGGACGCCGCCCATGCAAACTCTCCTGCAAGATTTCCGCTACACCCTCCGACAACTGCTCAAGAATCCCGGCTTCGCCCTAACCGCAATCCTCTCCCTCGCGCTCGGCATCGGAGCCACCACTGCCGTCTTCAGCGTCATCCACGCCATCCTCATGGATCCTTACCCCTACGCCGCCTCCGACCGCATGGCCCACATGCGCCTCCGCGACGCCGCCTCCCAAGAACAAGGAATCGGTCTGACCGGCGCGCAGTGGCAGGAGATTCGAAAATCCCCAGCCGTCGAAGACGCCTTCATGACCGATGACTGGAACCTCACCGTCACCGGCCACGATCTTCCAGAAGATGTCCAGGGCGTCTACATGTCTTCCAACGGCTTCAACTTCATGGGAGTCCCGCCCACGCTCGGCCGTGGCCTCATCCCTTCCGACGCGATCGACGGTCAGGAACCGCAACCTGTCGCAGTGCTGGGCTACAAATTCTGGCAGCGCCACTTTAACTCCGATCCCACGATCCTCGGCCGTACCATCCAGTTAGTCCGCAAGAACTACACCATCGTCGGAGTCGCCGCACCGCGCTTCACCTGGGATGACGGCGACGTCTATCTTCCCCTCAAGGTTTCACTCGACCCCGTCAGGGCCTACTATGTCGGCCTTCGCCTGAAGCCCGGCGTCACCCATGAAATGGCCAACGCCGCACTAGCTCCTCTAATCGATCAGTTCGCCAAGGAAACGCCCAAGCATTTTCCCAGCGAGCATTTCCAGTTCTATGTTGTCGGCTTGAACGACAATTTCGTCCACGATCTCGGTGGCACTCTGTATCTCTTGTTCACCGCAGTAGCCCTGCTGCTCGCCATCGGATGCGGCAACGTCTCCATCCTTCTTCTGGCTCGCGGCACCGTGCGCCAGCATGAACTCGCCGTTCGCACCGCCATCGGCGCAAGCCGCCCGCGCCTAATCCGCCAGCTCCTGACCGAGTCGTTGCTGCTCTCTTTCACCGGCGCCGTTCTCGGCGTGCTCTTCGCCTATCGCGCACTCGCGATCATCATCCATCTGCTGCCGAAATAT
>QIAL01000543.1 GCA_003225535.1 Acidobacteriota bacterium
ACGCATCCGGTTTTCAAAGATCGTTGATCGCTCGGCGCGATCCGGGTTTCCTGGTACTTTACTCTCGCCCAAAACAAAGCCCCCATCGGACTCTTCCGTCCGTGGAGGCTCGCCACACTTGTGGCTAATGTACTCTCGCAAGAAACCTTCGGGGTGTCGGTGCGGGAGGTCACGGAACCGTGTGATTTGAATACTCAGATCATCGCTTTGCTATGATCGGTTCCGCTTTGGACAACAGAATCGAGTCGATCTGAACATCCCCACTCAAGCCAAAATCGGGCTTGAATGGGCCAC